>JANOWT010000080.1:0-6607 GCA_031418115.1 Gemmatimonadota bacterium | reverse complement strand
GGTGTCCGTGACCTTGTTCCGCCCCCCACCCAACGCCGTGATCGCCCGCCCGATGATGCGCGGCTCGACGCGCTGCACGATCCCCGCGCGCTCGGCGCGCACCACCGTCCGGATCGCCGCACGAGGCAGGTACGCCTCGGGATCGTCCACCACACGCGGGTCGCCTCCCTGCGCCGCGACGATCTCGCGGAACTTCTCCAGAGCCGCCCCGCTCTCGAGCGCCTGCTCGGCGCGATCGCGCGCGCCATCCATGGTCGCGGACACACCCGCGAGCACGAGCATCTCGGCGGCGAACGTCATCGTCACCTCGCGCAGATCAGCCGGGCCACCACCCTTGAGCACGTCGATCGACTCGGTGATCTCGACTGCATTGCCGCAAGCCACGCCGAGCGGCGAGTCCATGTCGGTGAGCAACGCTATTGTGGGGCAGCCGTGCCGCTCGCCGATCGCGATCATCGTCGACGCGAGTTTGAGCGAGTCGTCCAACCGCGTCATGAAGGCGCCAGCGCCCGTCTTCACGTCGAGCACGAGACCCGTGAGCCCTTCCGCGAGCTTCTTGCTCATGATGCTCGCCGCGATCAGCGGGATCGCCTCGACGGTCGCGGTCGCGTCACGCAACGCGTAGAAGCGGCGATCGGCAGGGGCGATCTCGTCCGTCTGGCCGATGAGTGCGCAGCCGAGCCGTTCGACCTGTCGCGCGGTCTCCTCGAGAGTGAGCCGCGTGCGAAATCCAGGGATGCTCTCGAGCTTGTCGAGCGTGCCGCCGGTGTGCCCGAGTCCGCGCCCCGACATCATCGGCACCGCGACCCCGCACGCAGCGACGAGCGGCGCGAGGGGGATCGAGACCTTGTCACCCACGCCGCCTGTGGAATGCTTGTCGACCCGTGGCACCGTGAGATGATCGAGGTCGAGGCGCCGGCCGCTATCGAGCATCGCGGTCATGAGCGCCTCGGTCTCGACCGAGTCCATCCCGCGAAAGTAGACCGCCATCGCGAGGGCCGCGATCTGGTAGTCAGGGACGTCGCCGGCGGCATACTGCGCCATGAGCGTGCGCCATTCCTCAGGACTCAGCGCCCCGCCGTCCCGCTTCCGTTCGATCAGCTCTACGACCGTCATTGACCCACCTCGCGTCCTTAGCCAACGTTCAGTATGCGCTCTCGTCTCAGAGACGAACCAGCGCCCCGAAGATTTCGACCGCGGCGCCGGTCGCCGGTCCCAGTCGCCGCGACGGCCCCCTAGCAGAGGATTCTCTCATGTTGATCTCCAAGTCGATGAACGCCGCACTCAACGAGCAGGTCGGCAACGAACTCGCGGCCTCGCACCAGTACATCGCGATCGCTTGCTACTTCGACGGCGAAGGACTGCCGCAGTTGGCGAAGCACTTCTTCACCCAGGCAGCGGAGGAGCGTACCCACGCGATGCGATTCGTCCGCTACACGCTCGACGCCGGCGGCGAGGTCGCGATCCCGCAGATCCCCGCCCCGCGTACCAAGTTCAAGGACTCCGCCGACGCGGTGAAGCTCGCGCTCGATTCCGAGATGACCGTCACCAGGCAGATCAACGGCATCGTCGATCTCGCGATCAAGGACCGAGACCACCTCTCCAAGAATGCGCTCGAGTGGTTCGTGAATGAGCAGCGCGAGGAAGTCTCGTCCATGGACATGCTCCTCCGCATGGTGAAGCGCGCTGGCGAACCGGGACTCTTCTTCGTGGAGAACTTCCTGCTGCAGGGCGGACTCGCCGGTGCGGGTGCAGACGCCGAGCCCGGCGCCGCGTGACCGCTGCGGTGAGCGCGGCGGCCCGTGCGGCTGAACTGCGCCGTCTTCTCGAGAAGGCGGCGCACGAGTACTACGTCCTCGACAAGCCCAAGCTCTCGGATGTCGCGTACGACAAGCTCTTTCGCGAGTTGCAGGCTCTCGAGCGTGATCATCCGGGACTCCGCGATGCCGACTCGCCCACGCAGCGCGTGGGCGCGGTCGTCACCGAGGGTCATCTCGCCAAGTACACGCATCTCGTGGGCATGGCATCGCTCGACAACGCGTTCGACGAGGCTGAACTCTCGGAGTGGCAGGAGCGCGTCGCGAAGTTGGTCGGCGGCGCCGTGGGTGACGACGGCTACTGCTGCGAACTCAAGATCGACGGCGCGGCTGTGTCTCTCACGTATCGCAACGGCACGCTCGCGACCGGTGCGACGCGCGGCAACGGCACGGTGGGCGAGGACGTCACGGCGAACATCCGCACCATCGCCGACGTGCCGCGCCATCTCGAGGGCGGCGGTTGGCCCGAGGCGATCGAGATCCGCGGCGAGGTCTACATGACCTTTGACGGATTCGAACGCATGAACGCCGACCGTGCCAAGGCCGGCGAGGATGTGTTCGCCAATCCGCGCAACTCTGCCGCCGGTGCATTGAGACAGAAGGACCCACGCGAGACCGCGAAGAAGCCGCTGCGCTTCTTCGGCTACGCCTTCGCCGTGCCCGGCCATGCCGCACTGCCGTTCCGCACGCAGTGGGATCTGCTCGAGTCGCTCGCTGGCTGGGGCATCCCCGTCGCACCGCATCGCCGCCAGTGCGCCACGCTCGACGACGTGAACGCGTGGGCCCGCGATCTCGAGAGCGCCACGCGCGCCACGCTGCCGTTCGCGATCGACGGCGGTGTGGTGAAGGTGAACCGACTGTCGCTGCAGTCGGAGCTCGGCGTGATCGGCGGGCGCGTGCCGCGCTGGGCGATCGCCCGGAAGTTCGCGCCCGACATCGCCGAGACGGTGCTGTTGGATATCGAGGTGCAGGTGGGGCGCACGGGAGCGCTCACGCCACGCGCGGTGCTCGCGCCGGTCGAGGTCGGTGGTGCGACGATCAACTACGCCACGTTGCACAACTTCGATCTCGTCGCGGAGAAGGATCTCAGGATCGGTGACACGGTGTTCGTGAAGCGCGCCGGCGAGGTGATCCCGCAGATCCTCGGGCCTATCCCCGAGCGACGCACCGGCGAGGAGCGCGCGGTGCGCGCGCCGACGCACTGTCCAGTGTGCGGCACTCCGGCCGTGCGCGACCACGAAGAGGTCGCGACCTACTGCCCCAACGTCTCCTGCCCCGGTCGGCGGCTCGAGGCACTCGCGCATTTCACCTCGCGCGACGCGATGGACATCCGCGGGCTCAGCTTCCAGCGGCTCGAACAACTGCTGGCGGTGGGTCTCGCCGAGGATGCGGCCGATCTCTACTCACTGACGGCCGAGCAGATCGCGGGCCTCGAACGCTTCGCCGAGAAGAGCGCCGAACAACTGGTGGCCGCGATCAGTGCGTCACGCGAGCAACCGCTCTCGCGACTGCTCAATGCGGTCGGCATTCGCCATGTGGGCGTCGAGTCGGCGAAGCTGCTGGCGCGCGCCTTTGGTACACTCGACGCGCTCGAGGCGGCCTCGGTGGAGGAGCTCGAAGCGCTGCACGGCGTGGGCCATACCATGGCCGAGGCGGTGCACGACTGGGTCCATGACCCTCGCGTGCAGAACCTCCTCGCCAAGTTCCGCGCGGCGGGCCTCAGGCTCGACGAACCGCGGGCGGCGGCCACCGACGGTGCCTTCAAGGGGATGAAGATCGTCCTCACCGGAACGCTCCCCACGCTCTCCCGGGGTCAGGCGACCGAGCTGGTCGAGAACGCCGGCGGGAAGGTCACGAGTTCGGTCTCCAAGGCGACCGATCTCGTGGTGGCCGGTGAAGAGGCGGGGAGCAAGCTCGAGAAGGCGCAGCAACTGGGCGTCACCGTGATCGACGAAGCCGAACTCTTGCGACGCCTTGCCGAATAGGCGTTTCTTCACCCCATCATGACTCCTCGCACGCTCAGTCCTACTACGCTTGCCGCCGTCCCGCACGCATCACTGCGCGCCCTTCGCGCGGCGCTGGTGCGCGATCTCAACGTCGGCTTCGCCGGCGTGCTGCAGGAGGCGGGGTATGCCGGGGGCGATTCAGTCTTCGGCGCCTTTCGCGAGTGGTGCATGGACAACGGCCTCGCGGCGCCCGAGCAGCTCCCGATGGCGCTCTTCCAGGAGTCGGCTGCCGTCTTCTTCACCGAGGCGGGCTGGGGGACCATGAGCATCTCGGCGATCGGCGACAAGGTCGTCGCGCTGGACAGTGCGGACTGGTCGGAGGCTGATCCGGCTGCGGCGATGCCGTATCCGTCCTGCTACTACTCGGCGGGGATGCTCGCGGATCTGTTCGGGCGTGTGGCAGACGGGCAGTTGGGGTGCATGGAGGTCGAGTGCCGGTCGAATGGGGCGGAGCGGTGCCGGTTCGTGCTCGGGAGCCCGGAGGTGCTTGGGCATGTGTATCAGCGGCTCACCGAAGGCGTGGGGTATGAGGCGGCGCTCGGGGAGCTGGCGTAGCGCGACCACTCTGGAGACGGTGGGCAGTGCCCGAGACGGTGACAATCCCGATTGCGACACGCCCTCAATGGGGTTCAGGGGGTCGCGAGTTCCACTTCCGCCTTCTCGAGTCAGGGCCCACAACGGGATTCGAAGACAAGCCGAGAGCGGCCCCCTTCCTCGCTCCGGGCTGCGTTTCCCCCGCTCCCCATTCCGATCAAGCGAATCCGATTCCGAGTTCGCAGGTTGTCACGGACAGCATGACAACCATCCGAAAATTCGTCATTTCACGAATGACAATCTTCCGTGACCGACCCGCGGACCCCGTCTCCGGCTCAAGAACTGACCTGAGCCCTCACTGGACCGTGACGGACCCCGACATCGACCCGCCGTGAATGGTGCACTGGTACGTGAACGTGCCCGCCGCCGCGAAGAGCCGCGCGAACGTGCCACTCGCCTGATCGGGCGAAGCCGGCCCCCCAGTGAACGTGACATTGTGCGTCGAGCTCCCCGACGCCCAGCGCCAGGTGAGCGTTGTGCCCACCGCGATCGTCCGCGTCGCAGGCGAGAAGGCGTTGTTGCTGACGCGGACCTCGTTGTCCGGGACCGGGCTGCTGGGGCCGTCGCCACTGCAGGCGGCCACGAGGACCAGCAGGATCACGCCGAGGCGAGCGATCGACGTCACCACCCGTGCCGCTACCGAGTTCTCACGCACACGCTCTCCGATATTGAAGTGGACAACTTGCTGCAACGCCTCAGTACCCGCCCCCCGGCCCATACTTGGGATTCGGCCGCAACTCCCCATCCACGATCGTCTCCCGGTCCCAAGGCAGCACGATCACGCTATCCGTCTCGAGCGCATAGAAATCCGGCTTGTACGCACCCGTCTTGAAACTCACCGCCGTGCGCACCTCCGACGACCCGCCGTTGATGATCGCCGCCTTGGCGAGCCGCAACGTGTCCCCTTCCCTGCACGTCTCGTCCACGATCAGCACCCGCCGCCCGATCACCTCAGGCGGCGCCGCCGAGAGCACCGCCGGAGTGTCGCGCACCTTCTCGGAGAGGTAGCGGCGACTCACGATGATCGAGTGGAACGGCCGGTCGAGCATCGCCGCGACGGCGGCTCCGGGAACCACACCGGCCGTCGCCACGCCCACGACGATCTCGGGGTCGAACACCTTCGACACCTTGAGCGCGAGCGCCCGCGACAGCTCGCCGAATAGCGGCCAGTCCACCTGCATCGTGTCGCGGACGGGGACGAAGGGCACTTTGCGGGCGGCCATGAGCGCTCCTGCAGGCAGGTTGGGGTACGACCGCAAGCTACGCCGCGGTTCCCACTGGGGGAATGCGGGGGGAATCGCGGTTGCTGGGCCTCTCGCGCATCAATAGCTTGTGCGGGACACCCGCCTCGCACCGACACGCCATGTCCTTCTGGGACCGCCTCTTTGGCGGCCGCTCTGACTCCGCACAGAACCGGCAGCGACTCGACTATCTCAACGAGGCGCTGGTGCTGGAGCGTCAGGGCGATTTCGACGCGGCGGTGACGAGCTACCGGCTCGCCCTCCGCGAGCGGCCGGACGACCTGAAGATCCTCCAGAACATGGCGATCGCGCTCACCAAGATCGGGCGCGTCGAAGAAGCGGTCCGGGCGTACCGAAAGGCCCTCGATCTCGACTCGTCGCTCTCGGGGGCGCATTACGGCCTCGCCTTCCTGCTCATCAAGCGCGGCGATTCCACCGGCGCCGTCAAGCATCTCTCGGCATTCCTCGCAAAGCCGCCAACCGGTCCCGACGCCGCGCGCTGGGTCGCGCACGCGCAGGGGACCCTCGATCAACTGCGGACCCCGGCTGACGGGGCTTCGCCACCAGCCGGGGAGTAGCGTGGGAACGATCCTCGCAGTCGTGAGCCAGAAGGGCGGAGTCGGAAAAACGACGACCGCCGTGAACCTCGCCGCCGCCTTCGCGCGTCGCGGCCTCAAAACCCTGATCGTCGACGTCGATCCGCAGGGGTCGGTGCGCTTCGGCGCCGGACTCCGACGCGGGCACCCGACGTACGGCTTCGCCGACTACCTCTCGGGCGAGCGCGAACTGCGCGACGTGCTGCTCCCCACCTCGCTCCCCTGGCTCCGGGTCATGCTCGCTGGCAGCGTGACCGACGAGGCCGACCACACGCGCTACGGCGAGCAGATCGCTTCGTCCGACCTCCTCGCGCGCATGCTCAGCGCTGCCGCCGAACGCTGCGACATCGTGG
>JANOWT010000079.1:0-4050 GCA_031418115.1 Gemmatimonadota bacterium | reverse complement strand
CCTGCAACGCCGCAGTCTCGACCCTGTACGGATCGCGGTCCCACACCGCGAGGTCCGCGAGCTTCCCCACTTCGAGCGAGCCGACCTTCTTCTCGAGGAACATCTGATGCGCCGTCCAGATCGTCGCCGAGCGCAGCGCCGTGCGCACGTCGACGGCTTCATCGCGCCCGAACGGATCGCCCGGGTAGCGACCGAGCATCGTCGTGCGCGCGACCGCGGCCCAGATCCCCAGGCGCGCCGGGAACGGCGTCACCGGAAAGTCCGATCCATTGGCCCAGATCATCCCCTTTCGCTGGAATGTGCGGAACGGATTGAGCCGCTTCGACCGCACCGGGCCGAAGTTCCCCGCGTAGTTGTCGCCGATCCACCAGTGAAAGCTCGCGCTCGGCTCAGGGTACCCGGCGTCGAAGTCGCGCTGCATCGCTGAGAGCGCGTCGATCGCACGGTCGGTCGGGATGTTCGCATGGATGATCCCGTGTCGTAGTCCCTTCGTGGGCCGTTCGCGCAGCGCCTCGCTGTAGCTGTCCACCACCCAGTCGATCGTGCGGTCACCGATCGCGTGCGTGCTCACGTGCATCCCTGCCGCGTGATACATCTTGATCATGCGGCGCAGCGTGTCGGCGTCGAGCGCAGGGTAGCCGCGGTTCCCCGCGTCAGTTCCCGTGTAGCCCAAGTTCCACTCGTCGTAGAGCCAGGCCGTACGCGCACCGCCCGATCCGTCGGCGAAGAGCTTCACACCGCCCGCGATCACATGATCGTCGCCGGTCGACTCGTACGGCCGCGCCTGCGCCGCGCGCTCGGCGATCAACCGCTCAGCATCCGCGACGCTCCGCCCACCGGAGAAGAGCACGAACGCGCGCAGCGGAAGCGCTCCATCGGCAGCCAAGCGTCGGTAGGTGTCGAAGGTCGTGCCCGAGACCCCAGGCTCCTTGAACCCCGTCATCCCCTCGGCGTTGAAGTCGCGCACCAACGCGCGCATCGCCTCTTCCTCTTGCGCCGCCGTGAGCGGTGGGATGAGTCGCTGCACGAGTCCCTGCGCCGATTCCTTGAGCACGCCGGTCGGCGTGCCATCGGCCGCGCGATCGATCGTCCCATTCGCGGGGTCGGGCGTGTCGCGTGTGATGTTCGCCAACCGGAGTGCGACGCTATTCGCGACCACATAGTGGCCGGTGGTGTTGGTGAGCACCACCGGATGCGACGGTGACGCCGCGTCGAGGTCGGCGGCGGTGATCATCCGGCGCTCGGTGAACTTCCCCTCGTCCCAACCAGCCCCTTTAATGAACGAGCCCGCCGGGCGCGCGGCCGCACGGGCGCCCACGGCGGCGACGATGTCGGCGATGCTCTTCACCGCAGGGTAGCCGACGTCGAGCAGGAAGTACCGGTCCGTCGCGCCTCCGCTGAAGTGCGCGTGTGCGTCGAGGAGCCCCGGCGTCACAGCCCGCCCGCCCAGATCGATCCGCCGAGTGCTGGCGGTCGCAAGCCGCAGCACCTCGACGTCGCTCCCCACCGCGATGATCCGGTTCCCACGGATCGCGATCGCCTCCGCGACGCGGTCCTGCGCGTTCACGGTGATGATGCGGCCGTGATGCAGGATCAGGTCGGGGGCCGCGGGTTGCAGCGCGCGCCCGGGCGCGCGCACCGTGAACGGCACGGCGGCCAGCAGCAGGAGGACCGGCACGAAGGCGAACGGCTTGAGTCGCATGCGCGGGAAGATGGCACGGCCGCACGCGCGCGGCGAGTCGGCGGTAACTTCCCCGCTCCTCTCTCACCGACCGCCATGCCGCTCCTTCGCGCCGCCGCGACGCTCGTCCTTGCCGCCAGTGCCCTCACCGCACAGGCCCCCGCCCCGACCATCACCGCCATCCGCGCCGACCTCCTCATCATCGGCGACGGCACGCAGATCGTCTCACCGGTCGTCCTCGTCCAGGGCGAACGCATCACCGCCGTCGGCACCGCCGCTCAGATCACCATCCCCCGCAGCGCGACCGTCATCGACCTTCGCGGGCATACACTTCTGCCGGGCTTCATCGACGCACACACGCACCTCACGTCGATCGACAACGACGGCGGTGATCTCGCCGCCTTGCGCGAGACGCCGGCCCACGGCGCGATCTACGCGACCATCAACGCCGAGAAGACGCTGCGCGCGGGATTCACCACGGTGCGCGAAGCCGGATCACTCGGCTACGTGGACGTGGTGGTGCGCGACGCGATCACACGCGGGCTCATCCCCGGTCCACGCATCCATGCCTCGGGCCCCGCACTCGGCACCACCGGTGGCCACGCCGACGTGAATGGCTGGAGTCCGTTCCTGCAGCTCCCCGGTACCGGCGCGATCGTCGACGGCGCAGACGAGGTACGCCGACAGGTGCGCCTCAACGTCAAGTTCGGTGCCGACCAGATCAAGATCGTCGCGACCGGTGGTGTGCTCTCGGTGGGCGACGCGATCGGCGCACCGCAGATGACGCAGGACGAACTCGCGGCCGCCGTGACGGAGGCCGCGCGACTCGGCCGCAAGGTCATGGCCCACGCGCACGCGGGTGACGGGCTTCTCGCGGCCGTACGCGCCGGAGTCGCGAGCATCGACCATGGCAGCCTCGTGAGCGACGAGGCGATCGAGGAGATGAAGCGTCGCGGCACCTATCTCGTCCCCACGCTGATCATCCTCGAGGAGATCGTGCGCGATGGCGCCACCAAGGGCGTGCCGCCCTACGCGGTGGCGAAGGCCACCGCGATCGCCGCGGACCGGCGCGTGCGACTGCGTGCAGCCTACAAGGCGGGAGTGCTCTTCGCGCTCGGCACCGATGCCACCAGCGACATCCACGGCCGCAACGGCGAGGAGTTCAAGTACATGGTCGACATCCTCGGCGCCACGCCAATGGAAGCGATCACCATCGGGACGCTCAACGGTGCGCGATTACTCGGCGTTGAGCGCGATCTCGGCACAGTGGCGACTGGCAAGCTCGCCGATCTCGTTGCCGTGCCGGGGAATCCGCTCGAGGACGTCACGCGGCTCGCGCACCCGGCGTTCGTGATGAAGGGTGGGGCGGTGTTCGTGGGGCCGATCCCGCCGCGCTAGCAACCGCTTGAGTCAGGCGTAGATTGTTGATTCCGATCATGATGATGTCGTCGCCACCAGAGGAATCCCCGTGAGACCGCGCACAGCGTTCGCCATAGTTTCCGTGACCGTATCCCTCGCCGGCTGCGCCGGTTGGCGCCCAGTGCCCCAGGGCGATATCGCGCCACGGCTCTCCACCGAGAAGCCCGTCCGCGTGCAGTTGAGGGACGGAAGCATCGTCGTACTCGATCAGCCCCGGGTGGTCGGGGATAGTCTCATAGGGAATCTCGGACCCACGCACGAGAGAACGGCCGTCGCGCTGAGTGCGGTGCAGGCGCTCGACGAGCGGGGCGTGAGCGTCTGGCGCACGGCCGGAACGGTAGCACTGGTCTACGTTGGCGCGACGATCGTGGCGCTCTTCCTGCTCCTCAGCAACCTCGGCTGACCGGGTTCGCAATGAAGACGCGTTCAAGTACATGGTCGACATGCTCGCTGCGCTCGGCCCTGATCCTCTCGGTCTGGATCGTCGCATCACCACTGCAGGCGCAGACGACGTCGGCCGACTGGCCCGTCTACGGCGGCAGCGACGACCACACGCACTACTCGCGGCTGAGCCAGATCTCGCCAGCCAACGTGCGGCAGTTGCAGGTGGCGTGGACCTTCGCCACCGGCGACGAGTTCGCCGGCTCGGAGATGCAGGCGAACCCCGTAGTGATCGACGGCATCATGTACGCGACGACGCCAAAGTTGCAGGTCTTCGCGCTCGACGCCGCTACGGGTCGTCAGCTCTGGCGCTTCGACCCCAACGCGGGGCGTCCACCCACCTCGCGCATCCGGCACCGCGGCGTTGTCGTCACCGGTGATCGCGTAATCTTCAACTATCGCAACCGCCTCTACGCGCTCGACCGACGCACCGGCGTGCCGATCAAGAGCTTTGGCGACAGCGGGTGGATCGACCTCCGCGCCGGACTCGGCCGTCCGGTCGAGGGACT
>JANOWT010000078.1:0-13009 GCA_031418115.1 Gemmatimonadota bacterium | reverse complement strand
GCGGGAAGGCCGCGTCGGCCGCCGCCGCGTCGGTGTCGGCGATGAAGCCGTGCGAGTTGATGCTCACCTGCAGCTTCGTTGCGTCATGTCCGGCCTTCGTCCACGATTCGCGATAGAGATCGACGAACGGCTTGAACCGCTCCGGCGAACCGCCGATGATCGCGAGCGCCATCGGCAGACCGAGCGTCGCCGCGCGCACCACCGACTGCGGCGTGCCGCCGACCGCGACCCAGAGCGGGATCGGATGCTGTGCGGGACGCGGGAATACCGGCTGATCCTTGAGCGGCGCGCGATGCTGCCCCTGCCAGGTCACCCGCTCGTCTGAGCGCAACTTGATCAGGAGCTCGAGCTTCTCGCTGAAGAGCGTGTCGTAGTCATGCAGGTCGTATCCGAATAACGGGAACGACTCGATGAACGAGCCGCGCCCTGCCATGATCTCGGCGCGCCCGTGGCTCAGCAGGTCGACCGTGGAATACTCCTGGAAGACGCGCACCGGGTCGTCGGAGCTGAGCACCGTGACGGCACTCGTGAGGCGGATCTGCTTGGAGCGCATCGCTGCGGCGGCGAGCACCACGGCCGGCGTCGACACGACGTAATCGGCGCGGTGATGCTCGCCGATGCCGAAGACGTCGAGCCCGACCTCGTCGGCGAGGGCGACCTCTTCCATGAGGTTCGCGAGCCGCTGTTCGGGTGAGATCAGGTAGCCGGACGTCGCGTCCGGGGTCGCTTCAGCGAACGTGTAGATACCCAGTTCCATAGGTTGGAATCCTAATCTGTGTCGAACGGTGCATCAGACTGCGCACCCGGAGCGACGATCGCGCGCTCCTTCCACAGCGAGTAGATCGCCGGGATCACCAACAGCGTGAGCAGCGTGCTCGACACCATGCCCCCGATCATCGGGGCGGCGATGCGCCGCATCACGGTCCCCCCGGCACCGCTCCCCCACAGGATCGGCAGCAGTCCGCCCATGATCGCGGTCACGGTCATCATCTTAGGCCGCACGCGCTCCACGGCGCCCTCCATCACGGCGTCATACAGGTCGCGCAGACTGGGTCGCCGCCCCCCGGCGATGCGCGCCGCCCAGGCGTGATCGAGGTAGATGAGCATGATCACCCCGGTCTCCGCTGCCACGCCGGCGAGCGCGATGAATCCGATCGCCACCGCCACCGACCAGTTGTACCCGAGGCCCCAGAGGAACCAGATGCCGCCGACCAGCGCGAACGGCAGGGAGAGCATCACGATCAGCGACTCGGCGATGCTCCTGAAGTTGAGGTAGAGCAGCAGGAAGATGAGCAACAACGTCGCCGGGATGACGAGACGCATCTTCGCCTTGGCACGCTGCATGTACTCGTACTGCCCGCTCCAGACCATGGTGTAACCCGTCGGCAGCGTCACACGCGCGGCGACTTCGCGTTGGGCCTCCGCGACGTAGCTGCCGATGTCGCGGCCGGCGACGTCCACATACACCCAGGCGGTCGGCATCGCGCCCTCGGTCCGCACGACCATGGGCCCTGCGACCGACGTGATGCGGGCGATCTGTCCGAGCGGGACCTGCGCGCGGCCGGTGGCGCGGAAAGTCGTCGCGCCCATGCCGGCGCCCATGCCTCCACTCGCGGCGACCTCGTCGACGCCGTGCGCGACCGGGATGAGCACCGACCCGAGCCGTTCCGGTGTGTCGCGCAGCTCCTGCGGATAGCGCACGCGCACGCCGAAGCGCTGTCGTCCCTCGACCGTCTGCGTGATGGTCATGCCCCCCACGGCGGTCGCGATCACCGCCTGCACGTCACCGACGTTGAGTCCGTGCCGCGCCGCCGCGCGACGATCGATGTCGATGTCGAGGTAGTAACCGCCCACCGCGCGCTCCGCGAATGCACTCCGCGTCCCGGGGACCATTCGGACCGCATCCTCGACCTCTCGGCCGATCCGCTCGAGCTCCGCGAGGTCGGGACCGAACACCTTGATGCCGACCGGCGTGCGGATGCCGGTCGCGAGCATGTCGTTGCGGCCCTTGATCGGCATGGTCCACGCATTCGTGATCCCGGGTAGCTTCACCGCCGAGTCCATCGCTGCGACGAGGCCGTCGTACGTCATCCCCGCGCGCCACTGCTCGCGCGGCTTGAGCGTGATGGTCGTCTCGAACATGTCGAACCCGGCGGGATCGGTGGCCGTGTTGGCGCGACCGCTCTTGCCCCACACGTGCTCCACCTCGGGAAAGGTGCGCAGGATCCCGTCCTGGATCCGCAGGATCTCCCGCGCACGCGCGACGCTCACGCCCGGCAACGTCGTCGGCATGAAGAGGATCGTGCCTTCCTCGAGCACCGGCATGAACTCGCTGCCGATGCGCGACCACGGGATCCAGGTGAGGACGAGCGTCACCACGGCCGCGCCGACGACCGGCCAGCGATGCCCGAGCACGAACGTGATGAGCGGACGATACGCGCGCATCAGCAGGCGATTCACCGGATTCGCTGCCTCGCGATAGATCCGTCCGCGCACGAGTACGCCCATCGCGACCGGCACGAGCGTTACCGAGAGTAGGCTCGCGGCGGCCATCGCGAACGTCTTTGTGTAGGCGAGCGGGCGGAAGAGTCGACCCTCCTGTCCTTCGAGCGAGAAGACGGGCAGGAACGATACGGTGATGATGAGCAGCGAGAAGAAGAGCGCCGGACCCACCTCCTGCGCCGCCTCCACCACCACGCGCCACCGCTCCTGCACCGAGAGCACGCCGGTGTCGAGCCAGCGCGACCGCGCGCCGCTCACAGGGGTGCCGGCCGCGCGCTCGTGCGCATCGACCGCGCGCTCGAAGTGCTTGTGCAGGTTCTCGATCATCACGATCGCCGCGTCGATCATCGCGCCGATCGCGATCGCGATCCCTCCCAGCGACATGATGTCGGCACCGACCCCCATGGCCCGCATCGCGATGAACGCGATGAGGATCCCGACCGGCAGCGTGAGGATCGCGACGAGCGCCGAGCGCGCGTGCAGGAGGAAGATCAGGCAGACGAGCGCGACGACGAGGCTCTCCTCGAGGAGCTTGGTGCGCAGGTTCTCGATCGCGCGCTCGATCAGGTCGCTCCGATCATACATCGGGCGGATGATCACGCCGGGCGGCAGGCCCGGCGCGATCGCGGCGAGGCGCGCCTTCACAAGCTTGATGGTGGTGAGCGCGTTCTGACCGAAGCGCATCACGACGATCGCGCCGACCGCATCGCCGCGGCCATCGAGCTCGGCGACGCCACGACGCGCCGCCGGTCCTACGTTCACCTGACCGAGTTCGGCCACGCGGATCGGCGTCCCCGCCGCTGTCGCACCCACCACGACGTTCTCGATGTCGGAGATCGATCGGAGATAGCCCAGCCCGCGCACCATGTACTCGCGCTCGGAGAGCTCTACCACCATCGCGCCGATGTCCGCGTTGGCATTCTGGATCGCCTGCATCACGCGCGGCACAGGGATCCCGTAGCCGAGGAGCTTGGCGGGATCGAGATCCACCTGGTACTGCTTCTCGAATCCGCCGATCGTCGCGACCTCCGAGACGCCGGGGACCGCCGTCAGTTCATAGCGAAGCGACCAGTCCTGCAACGCACGCAGGTCGGCGAGGCTCGTGCGCCCGGTCGTGTCCTCGAGCGCGTACTGGTAGACCCAGCCGAGTCCAGTGGCGTCCGGACCGAGCGTCGGCGACACCGTCGCCGGCAGGCGGCCCTTCAATCCGTTGAGATACTCGAGCACGCGGCTGCGCGCCCAATAGAGATCGGTCCCGTCGTCGAATATGACGTAGACGAACGAGACGCCGAAGTACGAGTAGCCGCGCACCACGCGCGCCCCCGGCACTTTGAGCATCTCGGCCGCGATCGGGTACGTGACCTGGTCTTCCACGATCCGCGGCGCCTGTTCGCTGTACTCTGTCTGCACGATCACCTGCACGTCACTCAGATCGGGGAGCGCCTCGAGCGGCGTGGCGCGCACCGCGATCACGCCCGCCACCATCGCCGCCACGGTGAAGAGCGCGACGAGGAACCGGTTCCGCACCGACCAGCCAATGATCCGCTTCAGCATGGTCGGCTCCTCACGGGTCGTGCTTCATGCCGGCCATCGGCGGCATCGTATCACGCGGTGGCACACGCTTCGCCGGGGCTACGTTCGCTGGCGGCGCTTTGGCTGGCGGCGCTTTGATGGGCGGCGCCACCACGTCCATGCCCGGCATTCCACCCATCCCGCCCAGCGCGGAACCCAGATTGCTCTCGGCATCGATCAGAAAGGTCGCCGACGCCACCACCGTCTCCCCCTCGGCAAGGCCCGAACGCACCTCCACGCGATCGTCCGTCGCGACCCCGTGCACGATGTCGCGCGGCTCGAGCATGCCGTCGGGGCGCCGCACGAAGACCAGATCGCGGCGCCCGGTCGAGAGCACGGCCGAGCGCGGTACGCTGAGCACGGCCGCGTTCCCCACCGATCCGATACGGACCGTCGCGTACATGCCGGGCTTGAGTTCGCCGTCCGCATTGTCCAGCGCGACGCGTACGCGCATGGTCCGCGTCTCGGCGCTCACCGTCGGCTGGAGGAAGATCACCCGTCCTCGCCGGATCATGCCGGGGCGCGCCTCGAGCTCGATCTCCACCGACTGCCCCACGTGCACGAGCGGCAGGTCCCGCTCGAACACCTCACCTTCGACCCAGACCACCGAGAGATCGGCGATCCGGTAGAGCGCGTCACCGGGCATGATCCGCTGCCCCACGAGCACGAGCTTGTCGACGATCACGCCCGAGTAGGGCGCGCGGATCAGGAGCGTCCGCGGGACCTCGCCTGTGCGCTCCACCCGCTCTACCTCGGCTGGCGGCACATCCCAGTTGAGCAACCGCTGGCGCGCCGACTGCAGCATCTCCTGCGCGTTCCGGCGCCCCGTCTCGTCGGCGCCCGCCATGTCACGCACGAGCTTCGCGGCGAGCACGAGTTCCTGTTCGGCGCTCGAGAGCATCGGCGAGTAGGTCGTGAGCAGGGGCTCGCCGGCACGGACCTCCTGGCCCGTGAAGTCCACATCGAGTCGCTCCACCCAGCCGTCGAACTTGAGGCTCACCGTGCGCACACGCGTCTCGTCGAACGTGACCTGTGCGACGGTCCGAATCTCTTGGCGGAGCACGCTGCGCTCCACCGTCGCGTAGGTCACGCCGATCCGGCGCGCCTGCTCGGCGTCGAGCATCACGGGCTGCGAGCCATCGCCGGTGGCCGCGCCACCGTGCACATGTCCGGCCGCCTCGGCACTCGGACGATCGCCGCGCGACGCGTACCAGGCGACGAAGACCGCCGCCGCGAGCACCGCGGCGCCAATAAGCCCATTCCGCCAGCGCGCGCCGGCTCCCTTGGTGCGCCGTCCGAAGACCGCATCGTCGGCATGGCGGTCGGTTCGTGCATTGCGTTCGGTATCCATCAGCGTGCGCCTCCCGGCGCGCGGTGGCCGGCGTTGGTGTCCAGGATCCCTCGACCGAGCAGCATCTCGAGCTCCACCCAAGCGCCGACCTCGGCCACCTCGAGCGCGACGAGTTCCTGTCGGTAGCGATTCACGGTCATGCGATTCTCCACAACGGTCATGAAATCCACCGTCCCGGCGCGATACGCAGCGACTGCGGAGGCCGCCGCCACTTCGGCCTGCGGAAGAACGGAGTTGCGATAGAGCGATGCGAGCCTGCGACTGCTCGCGATCGCGGCGTGCGTCTCTCCCACGCGCCCACGCGTCTCGGCGCGCATCGCGTCCAGGTCCGCCACGGCCATCTCGCGCATCGCGGTCGCTTCGTCGCGCATCGCGAGCTGACGCGAGCGCGCCCAGAGCGGGATCGTGGCGCCCACCATGAGGCTTCCCATCCGGTCGGTCCCCATCACGCCCGACCGCTCTCCGTACTGGAAGCCCACCTGCGGGTCCGGCCATCGCTCGCGCGCCGCGAGCCGCAGCTCCGCGGACGCCGCCTCAACGTCCGCCACACCAGCGGCGAGCATGGGTCGCGACGCGATCGACGATGCCGCGAGCGAATCCACTGACGGCAACGAATCGGGGAACGACGGTAGCACCGGAGGTCCCGCGACCGAGTCCATCGGCAGGTCCACTGCAGCGGCCAGTCGCGCGAGCGCGGATTCTCCCATGGTCCGCATGCGGATCACCTCTTCG
The DNA here is from genome assembly GCA_031418115.1 of Gemmatimonadota bacterium. Taxonomy (GTDB): domain Bacteria; phylum Gemmatimonadota; class Gemmatimonadetes; order Gemmatimonadales; family Gemmatimonadaceae; genus Pseudogemmatithrix. The sequence goes on along the minus strand of JANOWT010000078.1, from coordinate 6,852 downwards.
TCCATCCGGGCGATCTCCACCTGCGCCCGCAGCACGTCCACCTGGCGGCCGTCGCCTACGCGATACATCGACGAGGCGACCGCCGCCGCGTCCTCGAGCAACCGGCGTGTCTCCAGTGCGATCGTCGCCTGACGCTCCGCGCCCCATCGCTCGATGAGCGCCATCGCGGCGCCCGCGCGCGCGGTGAACCTGACCTCCGAGACGCGCAGCTCCGCGGCCAGCGTGCGCGAACGCGCCGCATCACCGGCCGCCGCGAGCTTCCCCGGCAGCGGCAGCATCTGCATCACCTGCAGCTGCCGCATGCCGAGCGCGGGGTCGGAGCGCAACTCCGGGAGCATGTAGTTCATGAGGCCGAGCTGCAGCGTCGGATCGGGAGGACGCGTGCTGCCCGCGATGCGTGAGCCGGCCGCACGCGCCAGCGCGCGCGCGGCGCGGATGCGAGGGTTCCCGCGATCGACTGCGGCGTACACCGCAGCGAGGGAGAGCGAGTCGGCACGCGCGGTGACGGCAGGGGTGCGCTCCTGCGCGGCCACCGCCGCGTGGCGCTCCTGCGCAGAGGTGGCGACCGGGGTGGTGCTCGACGCGCCGACCAGCGCGAGCGCGACGATCAAGAGCTGACGGGACGCGAGCCCCGCGTTGAATGCTGGCATTGAACGATCCTCGTAGCAGAACGCGACCCTCCCGTTTGGGGATCGCCGGCGCGCGCGCGGCGCGCGACCGCCTCACGACGTGAGACGGTCCGAGGAGTTCAGGCTCGGGGAGGTGGCGCGACGAGCGCCGGGATCACATCGCTCGGACGCGCGTCGTTGCGTGCCACAGGACGAACCGACGGGAGTCGTCCGCCGATGTCTGTGCTGAGATGCGTCGAGAGCGCGACGCTCGCGCACGACGCCAACATCTGGCAATCATGGCGCGTCGGGGTGGGTGTGGCCGGCTTCGGATCGCCGCAGTCGTGCATTTCGCCGGTGGTGGGGCCACTCTCGGCGATTGCTGTCGTCACCATGTCCGGGCAATCGGAGAAGCCCGCCGTCAGCATCGCGATTGCGAGGCTGGCCGCGGCCATCAGCGAAAGGAACTTCCGGAGGGGTCGGCGAGTCATTGGAGGTAGTCGCATGAATACTGCCGGTACTTGACGCCCGCTACCATAAGGAGAACTTGTCTCCTCTGTAGGCATACTCCCGACGACTGCCGCAGAACGCGGCGAGCGCCCCGGACCCCGAACCCGACCCCCATGACTAGCCTCCGCTTCACTCGAGCTACGACCGCGCTTGCCTGCCTGATCGCCGCAATCCTCGTCGTCCCAGGCCTCAGTGCCCAGACATCCTCCGCCGACAGCGCCGCGATCGCCCGCACGGTCGAGAGCTTCCACTCCGCCCTCGAGCGTGGCGACAGCGCGGCCGCGATCGCGCTACTGGCTCCTGGCGCGGTGATCCTCGAGAGCGGCAGCGCCGAGACGGTCGCCGAGTATCGCTCGCATCACCTACCGGCGGACATCGAGTTCGCTCGCGCCATCAAGGGCGTGCGCACCGGCCTGCGCATCCAGGTGCGCGGCGCGATGGCCTTCGCCGCCGCGAAGAGCACCACGCAGGGCGAGTTCAAGGGACGCGCCGTGAACTCGGCCGGTGCCGAACTCATGGTCCTCGAACGCGGGCCCAACGGCTGGATGATCTCCGCCATCCATTGGTCCTCGCGCCGTCGCAACTGACACCGCGATGCACTCCGGACTGCGGCGGTTCACGCGAACCTCGCCCGCCGCAGTCGCAGCGAGTTCCCCACCACGCTCACCGAGCTGAACGCCATCGCCGCACTCGCGAGCACCGGGCTCAGCATGAGCCCGAAGGCCGGGTAGAGCACCCCCGCCGCGACCGGGATCCCGATCACGTTGTAGATGAACGCCCAGAAGAGATTCTCCCGCATGGTCCGCATGGTGCGCCGCGAGAGCATGATCGCCTGCGCCGCCGTGCGGAGGTCGCCGCGCATGAGCACGATGTCCCCCGCCTCGACCGCGACGTCGGTCCCGGTGCCCATCGCCATGCCGACATCGGCCTGCACGAGCGCCGGCGCGTCGTTGATGCCGTCGCCGACCATCGCCACCACCTTCCCCTCGGCCTGCAGCCGCTTGATCTCGGCGACCTTGCCTTCGGGGAGCACGCCGGCGACCACGCGGTCCACACCGGCGACGCGCGCGATCGCATCGGCGGTGCGCTGGTTGTCGCCGGTGAGCATCACGACCTCGAGGCCCATGCCGTGCAGCGTCGCGATCGCTTCGCGTGAGGTCGCCTTGATCGGATCGGCCACCGCGATCAGTCCCGCGAGTGCGCCGTCGGCGGCGATGTACATGGGCGTGCGCCCCTCGCCGGCGAGACGCTCGGCGGCCGTGGCGAGCGGCGCGACGTCCACGGCGTGGTCCTGCATCAACGCCGCATTGCCCACCGCGAGTGCCACGCCCTCGACGACACCCGTCGCCCCACGGCCCGTCACCGAAGCGAACGCCTCGGCCGTCGCCAGCGCGAGGCCGCGTGCGAGCGCGTACTTCACGATCGCCCCCGCCAGCGGATGCTCGGAGCTGTTCTCGAGCGATGCGACCAGACGCAGCAGTTCCTCATCGCTCCTCGAGAAGCCCGGTGCGCGCACAAGGTCGGTGACCGTGGGCTTCCCCTCGGTGACGGTGCCCGTCTTGTCGAGCACCACGGTGCGGATCTCGCCGGCGCGCTGCAACGCCTCGCCCCCCTTGATCAGCACGCCGAGTTCGGCGCCCTTGCCCGTCGCGACCATCACTGCGGTCGGCACGGCGAGACCCATGGCGCAAGGGCAGGCGATGATGAGCACCGCAACAGCCGCCGCGAAACCGCGCACCGCGGGCGCGGTGTCGGCGAGCACGAACCAGATGGCGAACGTCGCGATGGAGATCGAGATCACCACCGGCACGAAGATCCCCGAGATGCGGTCGGCGAGCGCCTGGATCGGCGCGCGCGATCCCTGTGCGTCGCGCATGAGCTTCACGATCTGTGCGAGCACTGAGTCAGAGCCGAGCGTGGTGGCGTTGAGGCGGAACGACCCCGTGCCGTTCATCGTGCCGCCGATCACGCGATCACCCGACTTCTTCGCCACCGGCATCGACTCGCCGGTGAGCATGCTCTCGTCCACCGCACTCTCGCCGAGCATCACGAGGCCGTCGACGGGGATCCGCTCTCCCGGCCGCACCACGACGATGTCGCCCGCGACCACCTGCTCGATGCCGACCTCGCGCTCGACGTCATTGCGCATCACGCGCGCGGTCTTGGGTTGCAGATGCACGAGCGCCCGCAACGCGACCGCGGTATTCCGCTTGGCGCGCGCCTCGAACGCGTTCCCCGTGAGGATGAACGCTATGATGAGGATGACCGCTTCGTAGTAGACGTCGGCGGGCACGCCGCGCGAAGTGAAGAACGTCGGTACCACGGTCGCGATCACCGAATAGACGAAGGCCGCACCGGTCCCGACCGCGATGAGCGTGTTCATGTCCGCCGAGTGATGGCGGAAGGCCGACCACGCTCTTGTATAGAAGTGACGGCCGGCGGTGAGCATCACGCCCGTGGTGAGCACAAGGAGCGCCCACGTCGCCCACGGGAAGTGATGCAGGAACGGCATCGCCGCCATCGCGCCGGCGCCGATCACGCCGCTCAAGACCGCCTTCCGCTTGAGCTCCTTGAACTCCTTCGCCGTCGACGCGTCGCGTGCCTCCTGCTCCTCGAACGCACTCCGCTCCTGAGCTGGCATCTCAGCACCGTAGCCCGTGTCGCGGATCGCGGCCACGAGCGCATCGGGCGACACCGCCGCCGGATCGTACGTGACGGTCGCGTTCCCCATCATGAGGTTCACGGTCGCATCGCTCACGCCGGGCGTCTTCTGCAGCGTGCGCTGCACCCGCGACTGGCAGGCAGCGCATGTCATGCCGCTCACGGGAATGCTCGCGGTGCGCCTCGACTCCGCGATCACTGGCGTCGTCTCGGGTGCGATAGTGGTCGTGCTCATCGGTACTCCCTCGCTCTGCAGGGTCTCACTCCTCAACGACGATGGTGCCGCGCAGCATGCCCATTCCGCAGCTGAACGGGATCCGTCCGGACTCCGTGGGCGTGATGTCGATGGTCGTGCGCTCGCCGCTCGGCAGGAACTTCTTGACGCCGAATGCCGGGATCACGACCTCCTCGGAGCAGCTCGAGTCGTCCTTACGGTCGAACACGAGGCGAATACGCTCGCCCTTGCGCGCGCGCACCGTATTCGGCGAGTAGCCGCCATCGACGACGATCACCACCTCGACCACAGCGCTCGGACTCACGGTTCCCGCCGCGGCTATCGCGTCCTCTCCTGCTGTCGCGGGAGCGCCGACGGCTGAGCCGACTCTCCGCCCCGCGACGAAGAAATACCAGTTCACGAGCGCGATGCTCGCACCCGCGCCTGCCAGGACCGCCCATTCACTCGGTGACATCTCGCTCTCCCATGCCGCACGGACGCGGCTCCTCGGAGCCGATACCCTCTAGGGGTATGAGACTACATACCCCCCTCCCCTATGTCAAGCCGCTTGGCCCGTCTCAGCGAGCGAGAGCGCTGCGCTCGATCCATCGCACGAGCGCCGGGTGCGGCAGCAACGGTTCCGCCAGGTACCTGTGAGGAGTGCCGCGCAGGTCGGTCGGCAACTTGTCGCGACTCACGCTCCCCGTGGCGATGAGCACGGGCACCACCAGCACGTCCGCACCTGTCATGGCGCTCTGCAGCGCGACGAGTTCGCGCACATGCTGCACCGCCTCGGCACGCACGGCGGCAGGCGCGTCGTCTCGCACCAGGTCGACGCGCACGTCGCGAAATCCCGTCCAAGCGCGCACGCTGTCGGCGACGGGCCGCAACGCCATCATCCACGCGGCGTTGTCCTCGGCACTGTTAGGCCCGTGGCCGACAAGCAGCAGCGCGCGCGAGGACGGGTCGACGCCGAGGGAAGCAGCGAACGCACGCCCGCGATCGGCCAGCACGTGCGCCAGCTCCGGGGCGTCGTCGAGCGCTCGTGCGAGACGAAGTGGGATCCGCGAGGTGGGTCGCTCGATGCCGGCCATGTGCAGATGGTGCCGCATCTGGTCGTCAAGAACGACGGAGTCGCCGGCGAGCCAGCGAATCTGTTCGTAGTGACCGCTCCGACTCGAGACGAGCATGGGGACCACGACGATCTCTCGAACCCCCGATCGCTCAAGCGTGGCCACCGCATCCTGGAATCGCGTGCGCGCTGCGGCGGGACCCATGAGGAAACTCACCATCACTGGACCTCCTGTGCGGGCCGCCTCGGCGGCCTCGATCACCCTCGAGTTCCAGAGGGAGTCGCCACCGTGCGCAACTACCAATGTCCCGACGTTCGCGGGAATCTGCGAGATGACGGGCGTCGACGCGCTCGCGATGCCGATGGATATCACAAGGATTCTGATGAGCACTGTCCGAGCCATAACGTCATTCCTCACATTGTTTTGTACTTACTGAGAATCGTTCTCATCAAACTGACTTTCTAATGTAATGTCCATATCCGACACATTCAATCGTCTTTCTCGCTGGCGGTCCCTCCTCGCTCGCGCAAGCGACCTTGACCGAGATCTCCGATACCTTTCCCCTCCATGCTCGATGCCCGCTCTCGCCGCCCGTGACGACGAACCTCTCGGCGCTCGCACGGAGCCTTGCTTGGCGACGTACTCGACCGCGCACTCCCGCACTCTCCCGGGCCATGGTACGTGTCCGCGGCCTCGACTTCGCCGTCTGGATGAGCCCGCCGGTCCCCGGCTCGATACCCGTGCTCGCGATCAACGGCGGGATGATCTACGGTCACGACCTGCTCTGGCCAGCCTTCGCGCCCTTCGCTGTCGGCCGCCAGGTCATCCTGTACGATCAGCGCGGCCGAGGTGAGACGCAGGCGCCACCGGGCCTGCGCGCCGCCCGCGTGGAGCACGACGTGCTCGACGTCCCCGCGCTCCGCGAGGCGCTCGGCATCGCGCAGTGGGACCTCGTCGGCCATTCGTGGGGCGGCGGGATCGCATTGCTCGCGGCGGCCGAGGACGCGCTCGGCGTACGGCGCGTGGTGACCTTTGACGCCGTCGGCGCGACGTCAGGCTGGCTCGACTTGCTGCACCAGCGCGCCCTCGCGCACCTAGGGCGTCGCGGCGCGACCGAGGAACAGGCACGGCTCGCGCTCCTCGACCCCTCCGCCTTGCACGAGCCCGACGCCGAGCGCCACGCCGACTACAGTCGTACCATGTATGCGGCCTGGTTCCACGATCAGGAGATGCGGTCGTTCTCGCCCCCGCGTGCGCTCAGCCCCACCGGCGCGACCATCGCGGCGCGGCTCAGGCGCGAGGGCTATGACTGGCGCGACCGCTACCGCGCCGTGCAGGCACCGGTCCTGCTGATCCACGGCACTGAGGACGCGATCCCGCTCGCCGAGGCGGAGCGCTCGGCGGCGCTCATCCCGCATGCACGCGTCGTCGCGATCCCGGAGGCAGGGCACATGCCGTTCTTCGAGAACCCGGCGCCGAGCTTCGAGGCCGCGCTCGAGTTCCTCGACGCGCCGGAGTCCTGATGCGCACATGGATCGCACTGAGCCTGCTCCTGCTCGCATGCGGCGAGCGCGGCCGCGCCGAGAGGTCCGGCACCACCAGCGACAAGAGAGTGCTCGCGTCGTCCCGCGCCGTCGCCGACAGCGCCTTCGCCGACTCCGTCCTGCGCGCCGCCGAGGACATCGGGGCGAGCATCACCGAGACCACATCCGACAACCCCGCCCCGTCGCGCGACCCGGTCGAGATCCGCAACGCGCTCATCGCCTACGCCAGCGAGACCTACATC
>JANOWT010000077.1:0-31495 GCA_031418115.1 Gemmatimonadota bacterium | reverse complement strand
TGTACCTGACGAGGTGGCGGACGCGATCCTCACGGCGCTCGAGAAGTTGCCGGCCGATCGGTTCGCGAGTGCGGCGGAGTTCGCGGCGGCGCTCGCAGGTGACGCCACCTCGGCCGCACGACGCTCACCCGCCGCGCGTGCGCGCGCGTCAGCGCGTCCGTCCGAAGCGTCGAGGGTCCTCTGGCCCGTTGCGTTCGCCGTCGCGGTGGTCGCGGCGGCATGGGGTTGGCTGCGTCCGAACGGCCAGCTGGAGCTGCTGCCGTCTCGTCTCGCGATCCCCACGCCCGGGCTCGGTGCCGGCGGCGCTATCGTACAACGTTTGATCGACATCTCGCCTGACGGCCGCACCTTGCTCTACGTCGATGCCGTTGGCGAGGAGGCGAGACTCGTACGTCGTCCGCTCGAGGCCGCGGCCGCAAGCCCGCTCCTGAATGTCCCGCCGCAGTTCGCGGGACCGGTGATCTCACGAGACGGACGCGAGCTCGTGGCGACGAGCACGGTGGGCACGCAGATGTACCGCTTCCCGTTCGACGGCGGCAGCGGCCAGCCGCTCTCGCGCGACCTCTCTTGGTCGAACCACATGACGTGGAGTAGCGACGGGACGCTGTGGGTGAGTCCGCAGAGCGACCAGACGCGAGGAGATGCCCGCGTCAGCCCGACCGGCGAGGTCACGCATCCGTTCGGACCGGAGCTTTCCGGATACAGCGTGCAGCAAGTGCTTCCGGGCGACCGCTATGGGCTCGCCGTGCGCGATCCTATCGGAACGAGCTTCGGCCCAGCGTTCATCCTCGACCTGGTCACCGGTGCCACTTCGCGTCTGCTCAGCATCGACGTGGTCGAACTGCGGTACACGTCAGGACTCCTCGTCTACGTGCTCAACAATGGGTCAATGGAAGCGATCCGCTTCAATGTACGCACGCGACGCACCAACGGGTCGCCGTTCGTCATCGCGTCGGACGTTGCGCTCACTGGTGGTGGCCAGGCGCAGTTCGCGGTGGCGGAGAACGGGACGATCGCGTACGTCCCGGACGAGCCGCGATCACTCGTGATCGTTGACCGCAAGGGCAATGCGCGGGTGTCGGTGAATGAGAGTCACAACTTCCACATGCCACGATTCTCGCCGGACGGTCGTCGCCTGCTGACCGACTTCACATCCGATGAGGGCCGCGACGTATGGCAACTCGATCTCGCGGGACGTGCGCTGAGTCGAGTGACCTTCGACCGCGACGGCCACGATGCCAGTTGGGAGCCGGACGGACGACATGTCGCATACTCCTCGGCCAACCGCTCAGGTGGCGCACTCACGGTGTATCGAGGCAACCCCGGCCGCCCTGGCGAGGTGGACTCGTTGATCTCCTCGACCGGGGTGACGTACACCGGAGAGTGGCTCCCCGATCGGAGCGCCCTCGTGACCGCAGGAAATAGCCTCGTCGGCGATTCACGCGGCGACATCGTGATAGTACGCAATGGCGGTCGCGGGCCGGTCGAACCCTTGGTGGCGACTCGCTTCGAGGAGCGATTCCCGTCCATTTCACGCGACGGACGCTGGCTCGCTTACACTTCGGACAAGTCCGGCGCGACGGACGTGTACGTGCGTCCGCTCGATCGTGACGGCGATGAGATCCGAGTCTCTCTGACAGGTGGAAGCGAGCCGATGTGGGGACCGAGCGGTCGCGAGCTCTTCTACCGCGAGCCTGTGACGAACGCCGTGATGCTCACGCAGGTGACGCTCACACTCGAGCCCAAGCTCGCGGTCACGGCGCGTCGGCAGTTGTTCGACGTCTCACAGATGTCGACGACCGCACCGCACTCCAACTACGACGTCTCCCCCGACGGCCTTACCTTCGCGATGGTCCGGCAGAACCCCGCAACGCGGATCATGGTGATCCAGAACCTGCCGGCGCTGGTACGGCAGATGGAACGCGGCGAACAGCGCTGATCGCCGTCAGTACCTGAACAACCGATTGATCTTCACCACGATCGTCCGGTTCTTGATCCCCCGCACCGTCGTCGGCGTCACGAACCGATCGTCGGTCATGTCGCGCTCGTCCGTGTAGACCAGGAAGAGCTCGCTCCCCGGTGCGTACTCCCACCGGAAACGCAAGTTGGTATTGAAGGCACGATCGGCCGAGCTGTACTGCAGCAGCGCGCTCGCGAACATCAGCGGAGTGAATCCATAGTCGATGCGCGCGCGCGCGAGCCGCGTCGTGAACGACGCGGCCGGCCGCTCGATGCGGACGATCGAGAAGGTCGGCTCGAGGGCGAGTTGCTGCAGGATCGAGATGCGCGAGGTCCCGAACGCACTGCTCGGTCCGATCGTCATCGTGCGTATCGTGCCATCGTAGTAGTTGCCGCCGTGCACTCGCACCGTGCCTGCGGCGCGCCGTTGTGCGCCGAACTCATACGACAGGGCCACGTCAGCGAAACTGTAGCCACCCGGCGCGATCGCTGCTGGCGAGCCGACCGGCGTGAACGGCCGGCGCAGGAACTCATAGTCATGCGTGACGTCGATCGCGAACTTGTCGCTGCTCTGGAACTCAGTATCGAAATGGCCGACGAATATGCGCGTGTCCACAGAGCCCGCGCCGTTCTCGATGTACTCGCCCGATGTCGTGAACGTGAACTTGCGCACCGACTTGAAGTGCACCGTGGGGCGAGGACTGAACCGGAGTTGGCTGTATGATCGACGCAGGTCCGACCGCCGCCTGAACCCGACCTGCGGGTCGAAGTTCGCGCCCACCGCCAGGTACTCGGCCTGCGCACCGTAGCGGTCCGCCGCGTAGTCGACGCGCGCCTGATAGCTCTGGTCGTCGCCGCTCGTCGCCGCGGCACCGGTCGTGGCGGTACGCGCCCAATAGGTGCCGGCCGACAACGTCTGAGAGAGCAGGAACGCACCGTCCACTCCGTACGCGACGTTCGATCCCGTGCCCGCGGTCGCGACCGAACGGCTCGTCGCCATCACGCCCACGGAGCTCCGTCGCAGGACATCCCGCTTGAGGCGCACCACGGTGAAGTTCGTGGGTGATGTGTTCGACACGTCCTCATTCGACGTCCCGATGTTCATGAGGCCAATAGCGTACGGGCCGAGCTTCCCGGTGAGTCGCCCACCGGCATTGATCGGGATCACACCGCCATTGTTGAGCCCGATGCGCCGCGTGTAGAAGAGCTGCGGCGTGTCGGCTCCGCCGGTGCCGAGTACGCCGCTCCCACCGCGGCCGAAATCGAAGATGCCGCGGCCCTCGAGGAAGAACTCGCGCTTCTCGGGGAAGAAGAGGCTGAAGCGTGTGAGATTGACCTGCTGCTCGTCGATCTCGACCTGGGCGAAGTCGGTGTTGAAGGTGAGGTCGGCGGTGAGATTGGGCGTGACCGCGTACTTGATGTCGCCGCCGACCTCCGTGCTGAACTCGCCTTGCAACGGCGGCACGCGCACGTTGTCCGTCGCGTTGCGCGAAACGATGTATGGCTTGAGCTCGATGTTGATTCCCGCTTCCGGGAGATCGAGCCCGACGAGCGTTCCACCCGCGGAGACGCGATTGAGCGCCTGCGGGCCGGCGAGGACCTGCGGCACCGGCGTGAGGTAGGTCCACTCGTTCTTGTGTCTGATGGAACGGCGGATCTGGATGCCCCACGTCTGGTCCGCGCCCGCGCGATAGCGGAGCGACTTGAACGGGATCGCCATCTCGACCGTCCATCCGCCGTCGAAGCGTCCGGTCTTGGACGTCCAGACAGGATTCCAGTCGGTATTGGATCCGCCCTCGTCGACGACGGAATAGTCCGCGCGTGCGCCGAGCGGGTTGGTGTAGAACGCGAACCCACTGCGACGATCGTAGAAGGTGTCGAACATCACGCCGATGTGTTCGTTGTTGCGCAGGCCTCCGGTGTCACGCCGGAGTTCGTTCACGACCCATTCCTCCGGCGGAGAGGCGTCCCAGCAGCGGCACGAGAGATACATGTTCTGCTGGTCGTACGTGATCCAGATCTCGCTGCGCTCGGACGCCGGCTTGCCGTAGTCGGGCACCACCTGGATCATCCCGTCGAACGGGGCCTCGCGAGAATACACCTCGTCGTCCAGTACGCCGTCGAGCTTGAGTGGTGTTGAGAGCCTGATCGCGCGCACGGTGGCCTGACCCGTGCTGTCGCGCGTGATGACGGCTGGCGCGACCGGTGCCGGCGGGCCGTCGCGTACGACGGTTGTCTGCGCGTGAGCGGCGGTGGGGAATGCCAAGAGCACGGCGGTGCAAAGTGCGGGGATCGTGCAGGTCCTCCAACGCGCGGCGGCGACCCTCACTGTCCTGCCTCGCCGCGCGCCGCCATCACCTTGAGCGCCGCCACCAACTTCGCCGCGTCCGCCGGCGTATTGTACAGCGACGGCGTGACGCGCACGCAGTCACCCTTCGCGAGTCCCGACCGCGCCACGGTGAACACACCGAACTCGTCGGCCAGCGTGCGCGCGATCGCGGCGTTCCTCGCGCGGTCGCCATTGCCGTGCAGTCGGAAACTCGTGATCGCGCCCACGAGTCCGGCATCGTCCGGCGTGAGCACATCCACGCCGGGGATCGCTCGCGCCGGCTTCGCCCACGCGTCGCGCAGGTAGCGCACGCGCGCGGCCTTGCGTGGGATACCGATCCGGTCCTGGAAGTCGAGCGCATCGGGCACGGTCATCACCGCAGCGAAGTCCGTGGTCCCGGTGTGGATGCGGCTCTCGATCCGTTCGAGTGAGCCATCGTCGCCGTGTGCGCGGTCGATCTTGTCGAGACTGTCGGCACGGATGTAGAGCGCGCCGACGCCGACCGGTGCCCCGACCCACTTGTGCAGGTTGATCCCGATGAACGACGACCCGAGGTCAGGAAGTGCGAGTGGCACCTGCCCGAACGAATGTGCGGCGTCGACGACGGTGTCGATGCCGCGTGCGCGCGCGACATCAGCGATCGCGCGCACCGGGTGCAGTAGTCCGGTCTTGTTGTTCGCGTGCGTGAGCAACAGCAAGCGCGTGCGCGGATGCGAATCGAAGGCGGCGGTATACGCGGCGAGGATCCCGTCGAGTGTCGCCGGCTCTGGGATGTCGAGTGTCGCGACGGTCGCACCTCGGCGCGCCGCGAGCGCATTCATCGCGAGCTGCATCGCCGGGTAGTCGAGGTCCGCGTACATCACCGTGTCGCCGGAGTTCACGCGATTGTATTGCCCGATCAACGTCTGGAGCGCCTCGGTCGCGTTGCGCGAGAAGGCGAGTTCCCCCGGTGCGATGCCGAGCGCAAGCGCCACACGCGCGCGCGATGCCTCAGCGAGTGCCGGATAACTCCGGCGCGCGAAGAACGAGCTCTCGCGGTTCACCCGGTCGATGTTCCGGTGGTAGGCCGCCAGCACTGGGTTCGGCATCATGCCGAAGAAGCCAGCCTCCATGTTCGTCACTTGATCGGTCACCGCGTATTGCGACGCGACCTCGCGCCAGTAGGCCTCGTCCTGCGCGACGAGGTCGAGGGGACCGGTCGGGGGGAGCGGGAGGTCAGGGGGCTGGCGACGGGTGAGGCGGGCGACCGGGGCCGCTGTCGCGGAGGCGGCCACAGCAGCGGTGGGAACGGCAATAGAGGCCGCCGAGGCGAGCGCGGCACTACGAAGGAAATCGCGACGTGTGGTCATCAGTGATTCTACGCGACACTGTGGTGTATGGCGAGCCGACGGTGCCCGCTTGCTTCTCCCGCCAGCCCGACCTCGTCGTCAAAGTGCTCTCGCCGAGCACCGCGCGCGCCGACCGATACCGGAAGCGCGCGATCTACATGCAGGAGGACGTCAGCGAGTACTGGATCATCGACGCCGGGCAGCGCCTCATCGAACGTTGGCAGAAGGGAGACTCGGAACCCGAGATCCTCACGGGCGAACTCGTGTGGACACCGCGCGCAGGCATGGCGCCGTTCAAGCTCGACGTCGCCGACTTCTTCGCCCTAGTCGACAGGTATCCGCGCGAGTAGCCGCGGCGGCTCATGGCGCGGCGGGTCCAGAGTGGCGAGGCAGGCGGCGGATGGCGACCTTCTACGCTCCGTTCTTCACTTCATCTAGAGTGTCCCCCTGACGTTGCCCCAGGAACGACTGAGCGCAGCCCTCGCTGACCGCTACCGCATCGAGCGCGAGCTCGGCGCCGGCGGCATGGCGACCGTGTACCTCGCGCACGACCTCAAGCACGAGCGCGATGTCGCCATCAAGGTCCTGCACCCCGTTCTCGGTGCCGCGCTCGGCGGCGAGCGTTTCCTGAGCGAGATCCGCACCACCGCGCGCCTGCAGCATCCGCATATCCTGCCGCTGCTCGACAGTGGCGCGGCGGACGGGCTGCTCTATTACGTGATGCCGCTCGTGACCGGCGAGACGCTCCGCGCGCGGCTCGAGCGCGAACGCCAACTGCCGATCGCCGACGCGGTCCGTATCGCGCGCGAGGTGGCGAGTGCGCTCGACTACGCGCACCGCCAGGGCGTGATCCACCGCGACATCAAGCCGGAGAACATCCTGCTGCATGATGGCCAAGCGATCGTCGCCGACTTCGGCATCGCGCTCGCCGTGCAGTCGGCCGGCGGGGCGCGGATGACGCAGACCGGCCTGAGCCTCGGCACGCCGCAGTACATGAGCCCCGAGCAGGCGATGGGGGAGCGCACCATCGACGCGCGGAGCGACATCTACGCGCTCGGTGCCGTGACCTACGAGATGCTCGCCGGCGATGCGCCCTTCACCGGCGGCAGCGTGCAGGCGATCGTGGCCAAGGTGCTGAACGAGAAGCCGACATCCTTGCGCACGTTGCGCGACACGGTGCCAGCGCACGTGGAGCAGGCGGTGTTCGCCGCGCTCGCCAAGTTGCCGGCCGATCGGTTCGAGAGCGCCAGGGCATTCGCCGACGCGCTCGGTAGCGCGGCCTTTTCGCCGCACGGTCACGCGGCAGGCTCCGAGGGCAGCGCCGAGCGCACGCCGACCCGGACGCGCGCGTGGAACGGAGTCACGATCGCGCTCGGCACACTCGCCGCAGCGCTCGCGATCACGACCGCCGTTCTTTGGCGCGAGCGTGGTGTCACTGGCGTCGCGGTCGCTGCGCAGGTGGTGCGGTTCCCTCTGATCGCCGCCGACTCCCTGCGCCTGCTCAGCGTGATGACGACGCCGTTCTCCGTTTCATCCGACGGGCGCATCATCGTCTTCCAGGCAGTCGGGCCTGACGGTCGCTCGAGCCTCTGGGTACGCACGCTCGACGACCCCCGCCCGCGCCGGCTCGAGGGCACCGAGAACGGGGGCAACGTCGCCATTTCGCCCGACGGGATGTCCGTGGCGTTCGTGGACGGCAATACGATCATTCGGCGAATGCGGTTGGCCGGTGGCGCGCCGACGACGGTGACCACGGTGGAAGGGACGACGGCGAGCCTCGCGTGGCTCACGGTCGACACGATCCTCTACGAAACGATGCGAGGCGGGGCCGGGATCTCGCGCATCAGCGCGAACGGTGGTACGGCCACGCCGCTGATCCCCGTCGATTCCGCGGCCGGCGAGATTTCGCAGCGCCGTCCGTTCGTGCTCCGCCGTCAGCGGCTGGTGCTCTTCGCAAGTAGCGATTCCTCCGGCGTGGCTCTCGTCTCGTACTCCCTCGCCGATGGTCGTCGTACGCGGCTCGGGATCGGCGGCATCCAGGCGCTCGGTCTCGTGGATGATCGCTTCGTGTATGCGCGCACCGACGGGACATTGATGTCGGTGACCGTCGACCCGGGGACCATGCGCGTGCTCGGATCGCCACAAGAACTGGACGAGCGGGTGCATGCGTGGGGAGGCGGGACGAACGTCATGTTCTCGGAAGGGGGCACGTTGGTCTATCGCCCCGCCGTTGCCCCGACGCCGAGGCCGCTCATGCTGGTCGATACCGGCGGGCACGCGCGGCCGTTGGGCACCTTCGCGCAAGCGTTCGGGAAGCCGCGCTTCTCGCCGAACGGGCAGCAGATCATCGTCGTCGGGAACACCGGCCTCGATGAAGCCACCGCGCGGCCGAGGACCGACCTCTTCTTGATCACGCGCTCGAGCGGGGAAGCCACGCGGTTGACGAACACGGGAGCGGCGGGTCAGGCGGAATGGATGCCCGACGGCAAGCGCATCATGTGGATCGTCGAGACCCCGCGGGGCGGACAGCTCTGGGGACTCCGGCTCGACGGGAGCGGGGAGCCGAAGCGACTCTCCGACCCCGAGGAGAACTTCCTACACGCGACGATGGCGAGCGATGGCCGATGGTTGATGGGGCTCACCCGAGACCGCGGCGGCGTGCGCCGGCTCGGCCGGTTCTCGTTCGACGGGGATTCGGCGGTGCGGCAGTCGAGCACGCGAGCGCCTGGGAGCTTCGCGTCCCAGGCACGCCTCTCGCCCGACGGCCGCTTGGTGTTGGTCGAGGATTTCGGACAGATGTATCTGAGCGCTGTCGACGGGACGAGTGCGATCGAAGTGGTGAGCGAGGGTGCCGGTGACTCGCCGACCTGGGGGCCCGACAGCCGTCGGATCTACTACGCCACAGGCACCGGGTGGATGGTGGCCGAAGTGCAGCTGACGCCGACGTTATCAGTCGTCCGGCGACGGCGCGTGGGAACGTCGACGATGGCGACGGCGAGTTTCGACCTGTCGCCGGATGGTCGGACCTTCGTGGCGGTGCAATCGAACACGCGAGACGAGGTGAGCGTGGTCGTTGGCTGGGCCGATGAGCTGCGGCGGCGCTGGCGGCGCAGGGACGAGTAGCGTCTCGCATCACGCTGTCCCGGGCCGCATCTTTGGGGGCCTCTCATCGCGTCCCGAACGACCCTCTATAGTGACCCAAGCAAACGACCGACTCAGCGTGGCGCTCGCCGACCGCTACCGCATCGAGCGCGAGCTCGGCGCCGGCGGCATGGCCACCGTCTACCTCGCGCAGGACCTCAAGCACGACCGCCTGGTCGCGGTGAAGGTCCTCAAGCCCGAACTCGCCGCCGTGCTCGGCGCCGAGCGCTTCGTGGTGGAGATCAAGACCACGGCGAGCATGAGCCATCCGCACATCCTGCCGCTCTTCGATTCGGGCGCGGCGGATGGGTTCCTGTTCTACGTGATGCCGTACATCGACGGGGAGACGCTGCGCAGCAGGCTCGACCGCGAGACGCAGCTCGGCATCGACGAGTCGGTGCGGATCGCGCGCGAGGTGTTGGATGCGCTCGAGTACGCGCACGCGCACGGTGTGATCCATCGCGACATCAAGCCCGAGAACATCCTGATGCAGGGCGGGCGGCCGATGATCGCCGACTTCGGAATCGCGCTCGCGGTCTCCGCGGCCGCGGGTGGGCGCATGACCGAAACCGGCTTGAGCCTCGGCACGCCGCACTACATGAGCCCCGAGCAGGCCACGGCCGAGAAGGAGATCACCGGGCGCGCGGACATCTACTCGCTCGCGAGCGTGCTCTACGAGATGCTCACCGGCGAGCCGCCCCACATGGGCAACTCGGCGCAGCAGATCATCATGAAGATCATCACCGAGCCGGCGGCGGCGGTGACGAAGTTCCGGAAGTCGGTGCCGGCGAACGTGGCCGATGCCGTGGCGAAGGCGCTGGAGAAGCTGCCGGCGGACCGGTTCGCGAGCGCGCGGGAGTTCAGTGAAGCGCTGGGGAACTCGGCGTTCACGCTCGTCACATCGACCGGTGGCGTGGGCACCACGCGTTCGTCGGGACGCTGGCGGGAGCGCGCCGCGCTGCCGCTCGCCGCAGGGCTCGCACTCGCCCTGATCGCGGCGGCGTGGGGCTGGTCACGGTCCGCGCCCTCGACCCAGACGATTCGGGTGCCGATCGAGCTCCCTGACAGTGCCATGCTGCTGCGGCAACCCGGAATCCTGTTCGCTCTCTCGGCCGACGGATCGAGGCTGGTGTACGTCGGGCCTGGCGAGGGGGACGTCGATCTCTGGGAGCGCCCGATGAATGCGCTCGCGTCCACGCGCATCCCCGAGACGAACGGGGCGGACTCCCCCTTCCTCTCACCGGGCGGCGATGTTGTCGGTTTCTACCGCTCGAATCCACCGCGAGTCTTCTCGGCCTCGCTGCGTGGCGGACCGAGGCAGACCTGGGCGGTGGACTCGACCATCGCCCTGGGAGGGGATTTCGGCAGGGATGGATCGATCTACTTCGTGCGCAGCGGCGGCGTTCGTCACGCGCGTGAGGCCGGCGGTCCGGTCGAGCGGGTGACGCAAGTGGACACGGCGGCCGGCGAACGCGTGCACGCCTGGGTGGACGTCCTGCCCAGGGAGAAGGCCGCGATCTTCACGATCGTCCGCTCGCGCGAGACCGAGAATGACATCGCCGCCGTCGACTTCCGGACGGGCAAGGTGAAGGTGCTCGTGCGCGGCATCTTCGCCCGCTTCTCCTCTCCGGGGCATCTCGTGTACGTGGATGCCACCGGTGGGCTCTTCGCGATCGCCTTCGACGAGTCGTCCCTCACGACGCGTGGTGCGCCCATTCCCCTCGTCGCCGGCGTGGGTCACGGCGAGCGCGGCGTGGCGCACATGACGCTGTCGGAGAGCGGTGCGCTCCTCTATTCCGTCGGGTCCGGCGGCGGCGACGAGGAGATCGTCTGGGTGGACCGCAACGGGCGCGCGTCGCCGATCGACTCGACCCTCGATGGTTCGATCGAAGAGGTCGCGCTCTCGCCCGACGGTCGGCGACTCGCCTTCGGACGGGGGGACGGTGCGGCGTCCAACATCTGGATCAAGGACCTGCCGAACGGTCCGTTGCAGAAGCTCACGCTCGACGGAGAGAACTACACACCCTCTTGGTCGGCCGATGGGCGCACCGTCTTCTTCCTCTCGCAACGCGATGGCAGACCCGATGCACTTTACCAGCGGCGCGTGGACGGGAGCACCAATGCCACCTTCGTCCTCGGTCACGCCACGGATGTGCAGAACGCGGTCGTGAGTCGCGATGGCGAGTGGATCGTGTACTCGGCCGCTTTTGACATCTTCGCGCGACGGACGACCGGCGACACCGCGGTCATGAGGATCGTCGGAAGTCCAGCTACCGAGATCTCACCAGCGCTTTCGCCCGACGGCCGTTGGCTGGCTTATGTGTCAAACGAGTCCGGGACGCCGGAGATCTACGTGAGCCCGTTCCCCGCCGCGGCGACATCGCGGACCATCGTGTCGCTTGGCGGCGGTAGGGACCCGCGCTGGTCCGCGAACGGGCGTGAGCTCTTCTACGTTAGTGCGGCCACGGCACGCGATGTGGTCGCGGCGCAGGTCGATCTCTCGCCGAGTTTCCGCGTTCGCGACCGTATCGCGCTCTTCGACCGGCGCGAGTTCACAGGGGAGACATTCGGCGGCGCGTATTCCGTCACGCCCGACGGGCAGCGCTTCGTGATGTACAGGCCGCACTCGTCGCAGAAGCCGCGTCTCGTGCTGTCGCTCAACTGGTCGGCGGAACTCGACGGCAAAGTGGTGCGATGAGTGCGGTCCTTGAACGCCTGAGCGTTGCGCTGGCCGACCGCTACCGCCTCGAGGGCGAGCTCGGCGCAGGCGGCGGGGCAGTAGGGGATGCGCCGCTTGCGCCCTGAGAATCGAGGTGGTATATACGTGTATATCCCTCGCATGGATGCTACCACATGACCGTCGCCCGCAGTCGCACGTTCCGGAGTGGCAACAGTGAAGCGCTCCGGCTTCCGAAGGACGTCGCCTTCGGTGACGACGTGGAGCTCGTGCTGGTTCGCTCAGGCAACGTGATGACGATCTACCCGGCGGCCACGAGCATCGCCGGCATGCTCGCGCAGTTGCGTGCGACGCCCGCGCCGCGCGAGATCGAGCGTCGCGACGACGAGCCGCTGGCCGATCGCGTGGGGCTCTGACGCGTGGCGTTCGTACTCGACACCAACGTCGCCATCCACCTGCGTGACGGAGACCCGATCGTGGCCGATCGCGTGGGCCGGCTCGACGGCGCGGTGCTGCTGTCGGTCGTCACACGCGTCGAACTGGAAGGTGGGGTGTATCGCGATGCGATCGACGCGCCGTTGCGCCGGGTGCGTCTCGACGCCGTGCTGAGCGCGATCCCGACCCTGGCGTTCGATGATGCCTCGGCCGACGCGTATCGCGCGATCGTCGAGCGCGTCGGCTACTCACGTCGCAAACTGCTGGACCGCATGATCGCGGCGCAGGCGATCGTGCATCGCGCCACCGTGGTGACCATGAACCCCGCCGACTTCGCCGACATCCCCGGTCTCGACGTGCTCGCATGGTGAGCGCCTGCCCGCTCGCCACGGCCGACCATTCATGACCGACGTCGTGTCTCGCCTCACGGCCGCGCTGTCCGACCGCTACCGGATCGAGCGCGAACTCGGCGCCGGCGGCATGGCCACGGTCTATCTCGCGCACGACCTCAAGCACGAGCGCGACGTCGCGATCAAGGTGCTGCACCCGGATCTCGCCGCCGCCCTCGGCGGCGAGCGGTTCCTCGCCGAGATCAAGACGACGGCGCGGCTGAGCCATCCGCACATCCTGCCGCTGCTCGACTCGGGAGCGGCCGACGGCTTTCTGTTCTACGTGATGCCGCTGGTGACTGGCGCGACGCTGCGCGCGCGAGGTCGCCGACGCCCTGCAGGCGGCGCACGCGCTGGGCATCATCCATCGCGACATCAAGCCCGAGAACATCCTGCTGCAGGGCGGGCATGCGCTCGTGGCCGACTTCGGGATCGCGCTCGCGGTGCAGTCGGCGGGCGGACCCTGAGCACCCGTGAGGGATCAAACGACACGTACAATGGACGGCAGTAGCGTCTAGTTTGGCTTGTTTTGGACGGTAGATAGGCCTACTTTGAGAAAATGCCGCCGCTGATCTCACCCGTTCCCCCCATCCGCAGACTCTCTCCCGCGCCGATGCGGAGCACGTTCCTCTTCGGCCCGAGAGGGACCGGGAAGTCGACCTACGCGCAGCAGTGCTTCCCGGACGCCCTCGTGCTGGACCTGCGGTCGGGACCGATCGCTCGCACATTGGCTGCCGAACCGGAGCGGCTCCATGACACGCTCGACGCGACCGCCGCTGACCGGTGGGTCGTGATCGATGAGGTGCAACGCATCCCGGCGGTACTCGATGCGGTGCATCAACGCATGGATCGTGAACCCGCGCGCCGGTTCCTGCTCACGGGATCCAGCGCGCGCGCGTTGCACCGTGTCGGCGTCAACCTGCTTGGCGGGCGCGCCGGGCGTCGCATCATGTCGCCGTTCCTGGCGGCTGAGCTGGGCGACGCATTCTCGCTGAGCGTGGCCCAGCGGATCGGATTGTTGCCCGTGATCTGGACGGCCGAGAGCCCGGAGCAGGCTCTGGCGGATTACGCCACGGTGGCGGTCTTCGACGAGGTGCGCGCCGAAGCCCGTGTGCGACAACTCGACGGTTTCGCTCGCGCGCTCGAGCAACTGGCGCTGTCGCATGGGAGTGTGATCAGTCCCACCGCGATCGCCCAGCTCGCGGCGGTGAAGAAGAGCACCGTCGTCGATTGGATCGACGTGCTCGAATCCATGTTCCTGATCGCGCGCGTTCCTGTGTTCAGTGCCCGCCCATCGCGACGCGCGCTGGCGGCGCAGCCGAAGCTGTACTTCGCCGACGCGGGAATCGCCGCCGCCTTTCGACCGACGGACGGCGTGCGGGCTGCCCCGGACGCGATCGGTGCGGCGCGTGAAGGGCTGGTGTATCAGCATCTGGCGGCATGGTGCCAGGGAGAACGTGATGCCCGCCTGTCCACGTGGCGCACGACCGCCGGCGTCGAAGTGGATTTCGTCGTGGAGACCGCCACTGGTCTGGTCGCGGTCGAGGTGAGGAGCGGTCACACGCTTCGTCCGGCCGATCGCCGAGGGCTACTGGCGTTCCACGATGAGTTCCCCGAGGCGCGGCTGATCGCATTGGCCGACGTCCCCCTCCCCCAGCGGCAGGGGCCGATCTCCATCTTTCCGATCGCGCAGTTCCTCCTCGGCATCGTGCCAGGCGCGCCGCTACCCATATGACACGGTTCGGTCGTCCTCTGGCCATCGGCCATCACCCGCAGGAAGAGGTCGCTTGAGCGACATCGTTGATCGGCTGGCCCACGCACTCGCTGGCCGCTATCGCATCGAGCGCGAGCTCGGGCAGGGCGGCATGGCCACGGTGTACCTCGCCGAGGACCTCAAGCACCAGCGCAAGGTCGCGCTCAAGGTGCTCAAGGAGGAACTCGGCGCCGTGCTCGGCGTCGAGCGCTTCCTCGCCGAGATCCGGGTCACCGCCAACCTGCAGCACCCGAACCTGCTGCCGCTCTTCGATTCGGGCGAGGCGGACGGGCTGCTCTTCTATGTCATGCCGTTCATCGAGGGCGAGACGCTCCGCACGCGGCTCGACCGCGAGACGGTGCTCTCGGTCGACGAAGCGGTGCGCATCGCGTCGTCGATGGCGCGCGCGCTCGACTACGCGCACCGCCAGAACGTGGTGCATCGCGATCTGAAGCCCGAGAACGTGATGATGCATGAAGGGCAACCGGTCATCGCCGACTTCGGGATCGCGCTCGCGGTCACCAACGCCGGTGGTGAGCGACTCACGCAGACGGGGCTCTCGGTGGGGACGCCCCACTATATGAGTCCCGAGCAGGCGATGGGTGAGAAGGTCATCGATCGGCGCAGCGATGTGTACGCGCTCGCGGCGCTGACGTATGAGATGCTCGCAGGCGAACCGCCGCACACTGGGCCCACCGCCGCGGTCATCATCTCGCGCGTGGTGATGGATGCGCCGCGCAGTCTGAGATCGATCCGCGATACGGTGCCCGAACATGTCGACCGCGCGGTCGCGCGCGGCCTGGCCAAGATGCCGCCGGACCGCTGGCCCACGGCCAACGAGTACGCCGACGCGCTGACGGACGCGAGCCTCATGCCCGCGGCGCCCGCGGCGAGCGCCCTGCGACGTCCCGATCGGAGATTCGCGGCGCCCGCACTCGTTGCGGTCGCCGCGCTCGTCGCCGCAGCGTGGGGATGGGTGCGGCCTGCAGCACAGCCATCGGTCGACGCGCGCTTCGAACTCGCGTTCGCCGACAGCGTGAACTTCCGCACCGACCGCATCGGCATGAACGTCGCCGTCTCGGCCGATGGTCAGCAGATCGCCTGGCTCGGCGGGGATCCCACACCGCGGATCTTCGTGCGCGCGCTCGACGACATCACGCCGCGGCCGATCCCTGGCACGGCGAACGCGATGAACCCGCAGTTCTCTCCCGACGGCCTGTCGATCGCATTCGTGATCGCCGGGCGGCTGCAGCGTGTGGCGCTCTCCGGCGGACCGGCCGCGACGATCGCTGACGAGGTCGTCAACTACTCGTGGGGCGACAACGATGTGGTCGTCTACTCCCGCGTGCCGGGCGCGAACGCGGGGCTCTGGCGCGTGAGCGCTGCGGGCGGAGTCTCGGAGCGTCTCTCGACGCCGGACTCGTCGAAGCGCGAGGTCCGTCATGTCTGGCCGCAGCTATTGCCTGGCGCGAAGGCGGCGCTCTTCGCATTGCGCTTCACCGGCTCGGCATCGGAGGACGACTCGATCGCGGTGATCCGGCTCGCCGACAGGAGCATCACGCGGCTCGCGGTCGCGGGATCGAATCCACGCTATGCACCGACCGGGCACCTGCTGTTCAGTCGGCCGGACGGGAGTGTACGCGGCGTTCGCTTCGACCCGGACGACTTCAGTGTGGTGGAGCCGCAGGTGCCGGTGCTCGCCAGTGTGGCGGTGCTCCCCGCCGCGAATGTCGGCCAGGGCGGTGCGATGTCGATCGCCTTCGCCGCGAACGGCACGATGGTCTACCAGCCCGGAACGCCGTTGGGGCAACTGGTCCGCGTCGACCGCGATGGACGATCCACCCTCATGCGCCCCGACACACAGCAGTACATCGACCCGCGCGTGTCGCGCGACGGCGCGCGGATCGCGATGACGATCGTCTCTCCCAACGGAGCATACGACGTCTGGCTGCAGACCATGGGAGGGACGGCGTCGCGCTTCACCACCGATGGAACGAGCGATCTGCCCTCGTGGTCGCCGGACGCTCGCCGCGTCGCGTGGCGTCGGCGCCCGGGATCGCCGAACGGGGGCGCAACGATGTGGGCGCCAGCGGACGGCAGCGGTGCCGCCGAGGTCGTCCTTGCGCGCGCGGCCGGACTGATCTGGTCGCCGACCGGTGCGAACGGATACACCGTCACGACTGGTCCGCTCACCGGCGCGAACATCGAGCGCGTCTCGTTCACGACGATCCCCGCGCGTCCGACGCCGTTCCTCAGCACCACCGCGACCGAGACCGCGGTGAATGTGTCGCCGGACGGCGCGTGGGTCGCGTTCGTCTCGAACCAGACCGGCCGTGCGGAGGTGTACGTTTGCGCCGCTGCGGATCCGACCAATCCGCGCCAGATCTCCACGCATGGCGGCGATGAGCCGGTGTGGTCCAGGAGCGGGCGAGAGCTCTTCTACCGAGACGGACAACGGCTCATCGCCGCGCAGATCGATGCGCGGTCAGGGATCAATATCATGCGGCGCGACACCGTATTCGCGGACATCTATCAGGTCGGCAACAATCACGCCGCGTATGACGTGTTGCCGGACGGACGGTCCTTCATCATGGTACGCCCGATCGGCGCCGGCGCGCCTCCGATGATCGTGTTCAACTGGTTCGACGAACTACGCGAGCGGATGCAGCTCGCGGTCGCGAGGTGAGCCGATGAGCATGAACCCCGATCGACTCACGGTCGCCCTCGCCGACCGGTACCGTATCGAGCGCGAGCTCGGTCAGGGCGGGATGGCCACGGTGTACCTCGCCGAGGACATCAAGCACAAGCGTCGCGTCGCGGTGAAGGTGTTGAAGCCCGAGCTCGCTGCCGTGCTCGGCGCGGAGCGCTTCGTCGTGGAGATCACGACCACGGCGGCGCTGCAGCATCCGCATATCCTGCCGCTGTTCGACTCGGGCGAGGCCGACGGATTCCTGTACTACGTCATGCCGTTCATCGACGGCGAGACGCTGCGTGCGAAGCTCGACCGCGAGACGCAACTCGGCGTCGACGAAGCCGTGCGCATCGCGAGTGACGTGGCGAGTGCGCTGCACTACGCGCACACGCATGGCGTGATCCATCGCGACATCAAGCCCGAGAACATCCTGCTGCACGACGGGCGGCCGATGGTGGCCGACTTCGGCATCGCGCTCGCTGTTTCAGCCGCAGCTGGCGGTCGCATGACCGAGACGGGGCTGAGTCTCGGCACGCCGCACTACATGAGCCCCGAGCAGGCGACGGCCGAGAAGGAGATCACCGCGCGCTCCGATGTGTACTCACTCGGCAGCGTGCTGTATGAGATGCTCACGGGCGACCCGCCGCACACGGGGTCGAGCGCGCAGCAGATCATCATGAAGATCATCACAGAGCCTGCGGCCGCCGTGACGAAGCTGCGGAAGTCGGTGCCGCCTAACGTGGCCGCGGCGGTGGCGCAGGCGCTGGAGAAGTTGCCGGCCGATCGTTTCGCGAGTGCGAAGGCGTTCGCCGACGCGCTGGGTGACCCGGGGTTCCGTGGCGCGGCGCCGCGCGCCGCGTCACTCGCCGGCGCGAGCACGGAGCGGACTTGGCGGCCGATCGCGCTCGCCCTCGGCGTGATCGCGGCGGTCATGGCGGGTGCGCTCGCGTGGACGTCATTGCGCGCGGACGCGTCGCCGCGGGACGTGGGATTGCCGCCGACCGCGCCGCTCCAGGCCGCCGGGCAGTTCCGCAACTTCGCGGTCGCGCCGGATGGATCTTTCATCGTCTATCTCGCGCGCGTCGGCGCGGAGACGCAGCTCTGGGTGCGCGACCTCCACGACGACGGCGCGCGGCCCATTCCGGGGACCGAGGGCGCGGGCGGCACGCCGCGCATCTCGCCCGACGGACAGAAGGTCGCGTTCCAAGCCGGGGGTGACCTCAAAGTCGCGACGCTCGCCGGTGGAGCAGTGTCCACTTTCGCGAAGGGCCAGGATCCACAGGGCGGCGAGTGGACCGCCGACGGAAAGCTCTTCGTCGGAGAGCTCGACGGAAACCAGCTCCGGTGGATCGACATCGCGACCGGCGCGGTGCGCGAGGTCCAGACCAACTACTGTCTGAATCCGCAGCTCATCCCGGGCGACCGTGTGCTCTGCGGCGGCGGCGCGCAGAAGTTCGCCGTGGTGCGGCGTGTCGACCGTCCGCTCGAGAAGATCCTGCTGCGCCTTGCCGCGGGCGCGGCGGACGGCGGCTCTCCCTACCTGCTCGGCTCGCACTTCCGCCTGATCGACGAACGCTACGTCGTCTACATGTCGCTGGACGGCACGCTGATGGGCACGCGGATCGTGGACCCCGAGTCGCTCACCGTCGGGCGGCCGGTCCCGCTCGTTCCGCTCGTGCGGCGCAGTGCGTACTCCGGTGTCGGGCAGTATGACATCACCGCGGACGGGACGCTGACGTACATGCCCGGTCTCAATGCCGACCTCGGGCGATTGGTGATGGTGGGGCGCGACGGGCGAGCCGAACCGCTGCCGATCGAGGAGGAGGCGTTCCTGCGCTACGCGCAGAGCCCCGACGGGAAACGGATCGCGGCGGTCGTCCAGGGAACGCAGCAACAGGAACTGCGCGTGTACGATCTCGCGAGCGGCGCGAAGGAGACGCAGGACACAGGCTTCTACCTCGGCGCTCCCGCGTGGAGTCCGGACGGTCGCTCGCTCGCGTACGTCAAGTCCGACGACCCCGACCGTGCGCGTGTTCTCCTGCGCCAGCTCGACTCGCCGGGGGCGCCGCGAGAACTCGCGGCGTTCCCGAGCGGCGTTACCGGCCAGGTCTCCAGCTTCGCCGGGCCGGATCTCCTGCTCGTCGGCACCTCGGGATCGGAGCTCGGGATGCTGGTGATCGACCTGAGCCGCACGCCGGCGTCGATCGACACCGTGCCGCTCGAGTCGTACTTCGCGACGATCTCGCCGGACCGGCGCTGGATCGCCTATCAGACGCGCGGGACCACCGGCGTCTACCTGCAGCCCTGGCCGGCGCTCGACCGCCGATACCTCGTCTCGCCGGACGGGACCGAGCCGCGCTGGTCGGCGGCGAACGAGATCCTCTTCGTCTCGCAGTATCGCGTCTCGGGACTCATGGGGGCCTCGTTCTTCCGGACGCGCGTCAGCGAAGACCCGCGAGCGCCGGTCGGGACGTCGACGCTCATCACCCGCGACCCGCTGTTCAACGACACCCCCGGCTGGTCACACGCGCCGACGCGCGACGGCGGGTTGATCTACCTGCAGTCGCCCTCGGAGAACCTCGGGCACTACCTGCGCGTGGTGCCGGACTGGGTAAAGCAGATGAAGCGCGCGGTGGACGCGGCGAACCGCTGAGCGCTGCCGTGGTGCATCACCCGGTGTTCCGCATCCCCGCGGCCACGCCGTTCACCGTCACCAGGAACGCGTCGAGCAGCGCCGGGTCATCGTCGTCAGCACGCAACCGCGAGAGCACCTCGACCTGCACGAGGTTGATCGGGTCCACGTAGGGGTTCCGCACGTCGATCGATCGCCGCAGCACGGGGTTCTCCTCGAGCAGTCGCGCATGGCCGGTCGCCTGCAACGTGGCGTCGATGGTGCGCTGGAGGTTCGCGCGCAGCGCATCGCCGAGCGGGCGCAGCGCGAGCGGCACGAGTCGCGCATCGTAGTACGCTGAGATCTCAGGCGATGCTTTGGCGAGCACCATCTCCACGAGATCCATCGTCGAGCGGAAGAAGGGCCACTCTCGGTACATGGCGCGCAGTTCATCGCGCGCTCCGGCGTCGACCACCTCGGCAACCGCTTCGCCGATGCCGAGCCACGCCGGCAGCATGAGCCGCGTCTGCGTCCAGGCGAACACCCAGGGGATCGCGCGTAGCGACGCGACGCCTCCGCCCGAGCGGCGGCGCGCCGGACGACTGCCGATCCGCATCCGACCGAGCTCGAGCTCCGGCGTCGCGAGCCGGAAGTACTCGAGGAACTCTGGCGTCTCGTACACGAGCTTGCGGTAGGTGGCACGCGAGGTGTCCGCCATGCGCTGCATGCGCGCACGCCACGCGTCGCTAACTCCTGCGTGCGGCGTGAGCGTCGCCTCGAGTGTCGCAGTCGTGTACACCTCGAGCGTGCGGTCGGCGATCGGCGGCAAGCCGAACTGTGCGTCGACCATCTCGCCCTGTTCCGTCACGCGGATGGTGCCATCGACCGAGCCCGGTGGCTGGGACTGGATCGCGAGATGCGTCGGACCACCGCCACGTCCCACCGAACCGCCGCGTCCATGGAAGAGCGTGAGACGCATGCCATGTGACTTGCAGGTGGCGACGAGACGTTCCTGCGCGGTGTACAGCTCCCAGGCCGCTGCGAGTCGTCCGGCGTCCTTCGCCGAGTCGGAGTAGCCGACCATCACTTCCACGTGGCCGCGTGTGCGCGCCGCGTACCACGGGATCTCGAGCAGTGCACCGATGCATGCGTCCGAGCCGCGGAGGTAGTTCGCGGTCTCGAACAGCGGCACGACGCGGAGCGGGTCAGGCACGCCCACCGCGCGCTGCAACAGTTCCACTGCGAGCACATCGGACGGTCGCGCGGCCATGGAGATGACGTAGGCGCCGAGCGCGTCGCGCGGGAGCGTGGCGGCCACTCTGATCGTGTCGATCACGTCGCGCACGGCGTCGTCGAACGGCTCCGGTGCAGCGAGCACGCCGCGGGTCACGCTCGCGTCACCCTGCAGTTCGCTGAGCAAGAACGCCTGCCGCGCCGCCTCGTCCCACGACTGATACGACCCCAGCCCCGCGCGCCGCGTGATCGCGTCGAGCGCGTCGGTGTGGCGGTCGGCCTCTTGGCGCAGATCGAGCTTCACGAGCGAGAGACCGAGGCTCGGGATGCGGCGGAGCAGGTCGAGCAGACGTCCCTCGGCGACCGCTTCACCGCCGGTCTCCATGAGCGAGCGATAGCAGAGCCTCAGAGGCTCGGCGAGCTGTTCGGCGTCGGCGTAGTCCGCAGGATCCGCCACGTAGGGCGCATCGGTGTCGATGAGCCGCTGCATCCGGTCGCGCATCGCACGCAGGCGCGTGACGATACCCTTGAGCAGCACGCGATACGGCTCGGCGACTTCGCCGACGCTGGCGTGGAGCTCGGCACTGCCGAGCCGCATGGAGAGTTCGCCACGCAGTGCTTCGACCTCTTGTCGATACAGGTCCGCCGCCATCCACCGCGCGAGCATCACCGCGCGCGCCGTCACCTGTGGCGTCACGTTCGGATTGCCATCGCGGTCTCCGCCGATCCACGAGCCGAAGCGAATCGGTGCGGCATCGAGTGGCAGCCCACGACCGGTCGCCGTGACGAGCGTGCGGTCGAGCGCGGCGAGATGCCGCGGCACGGCGTCCCACAGTGTCTGTTCAAAGACGACGAGACCCCACTTGACCTCATCGAATGGCGTCGGCGGATCACGGCGCACTTCGTCGGTCATCCAGGTCGCAGCGATCTCGGCGCCGAGGTCGCGGCGCAACTCCACGCGTTCCTCGGTGGTCAGGTCGGTACGATCGTCGAGCGCGAGCAGCTCGGCGATGCGCCGCTGTTTGCGGCGCAGTGTGCGACGCACGACCTCGGTCGGATGCGCCGTGAGGACGAGCTCGATGCGTAGCGCGGCGACGCCCGTGTGCAGCGCCTCGGGCGATACTCCCTGCGCGAGCAACCGTGCGAAGCTGTCCGCGAGCGAGCCACGCTGCGGCGCGCTCGTCGCGTCGACCTGGTAGTCGCGCCGACGCCTGATCCGGTGATGTTGTTCGGCGATGTTGGCGAGGCCGAGGAAATGCGCGAAGCCGCGTGCGACCGCGAGCGCGTCGGAGACCGACAACTCGCGAAGCGTCCGTTCGAGACTCGTGAACTCCGCGCTACCGCGACGGGCGTCCCTCGCGAGTGCGCGCACCCGCTCGACCGCGCCGAACAGCGCCTCGCCGCCCTGCTCGCGCAGGGTGCGGCCGAGGAGTTCGCCGAGCAGGCGAACATCGTCATGGAGGCGTTGGTGTGGGTCGATGGGCACGGGGGAATGATGGCGCCAAGGGGTCCGTGCGGCGAGTCGCGGTCGCGGCGTCGCGCGGCGACGCGTAACTTGGCGCATGCCGCAAGACCAGACCGATCGCCTGCGCACAGCGCTGGCCGACCGCTACCGCATCGAGCGCGAGCTCGGGCCGGGCGGCATGGCGACGGTGTACCTCGCCGAGGACCTCAAGCACAAACGCAAGGTCGCGGTGAAGGTGCTCAAGCCCGAACTCGCCGCCGTGCTCGGCGCCGAGCGATTCGTGGTCGAGATCACGACCACGGCGGCGCTGCAGCATCCGCACATCCTGCCGCTGTTCGATTCGGGCGAGGCGGATGGTTTCCTTTACTACGTGATGCCGTTCATCGACGGTGAAACGCTACGAAGCAAGCTCGACCGCGAGACGCAACTGAGCGTGGACGAAGCCGTGCGGATCGCGAGTGACGTCGCCAGCGCGCTGCACTACGCGCACACGCACGGCGTGATCCACCGCGACATCAAGCCCGAGAACATCCTGCTGCATGACGGGCGGCCGATGGTGGCGGACTTCGGGATTGCGCTGGCTGTCTCGGCGGCAGCCGGCGGACGGATGACGGAGACGGGCCTCAGTCTCGGTACGCCACACTACATGAGCCCGGAGCAGGCGACCGCCGAGAAGGAGATCAGCGCGCGGTCGGACGTCTACTCGCTCGGCTCCGTCCTCTTCGAGATGCTCGCGGGGCAGCCCCCGCATCTCGGCGGCTCGGCGCAGCAGATCATCATGAAGATCATCACCGAACGGGCGCAGGACGTGACGGCGCTCCGGAAGTCGGTGCCGCCGAACGTCGCGGCGGCGGTGGCGAAGTCGCTCGAGAAGCTTCCGGCCGATCGGTTCCTGAGCGCGAAGGCGTTCGCCGAGGCGCTCGCTACACCTGGCTTCACGCACGCGGCCGTCGGTGGGCCGGCGGTGCACGTCGGCGCACCGACCGACTGGGGGACCCGAGTCGCTGTGCCGGCGCTCGCGCTCGCCTCTCTGCTGCTCGTCGTCGTCGGTTGGGGCGCGATGCGTCCCGCTGCATCGCGGCCGGTCATCCGCTACGTGGTCGATTGGACCGGGGAGGCGCCGAACGCCACGTCCATCACCATCTCCCCAGATGGGTCGCGCCTCGTCACCGTCCGGAACGAGCGTGGTCGCTCGAGCCTCTACATCCGCCGACGCGACCAGCTCGAGTCGACCGAGCTGCCTGGTACCGAGGGCGCCTTCAATCCCTCGTTCTCCCCATCGGGCGATCGCGTGGCCTTCATGAGCGGCGCGACCGTGCGCGTGGTGGACATCGTCGGCGGACCGTCGGTGCAACTGACGGATTCGCTGGTCGGAGTGCCCGGACTCGCGTGGGGCCACGATGGCTACATCTATTACGACCGCCGGGGGCTCGGACCGCTCCTCCGCGTCAAGGAGACCGGTGGGATGCCGGAGGTCGTCTCGACGGTCGATTCGACGACGAAGGAGGCGCAGCACGTCTGGCCCGAGCCGCTGCCGAACGGGCGCGGTGTGATCTTCGTGATCAATCGTGGCGGTCCCGGGCAGGGCGCCTTCGAGACTGATGGCATTGCAGTGCTCGACCTGAGGACCGGGAAGCACAGAGAGCTCTTCCGTGGCGTATTCGCACGCTATGCCATGAGTGGTCACCTCCTCTATGTCACCAACAAGGGTGAACTGTTCGGCGTCCCGTTCGATCAGGACAAGTTGGAGGTGACGGGCCCTCCGGTCGCGCTCGCGGAGGGAGTCTCCATTCGGAGCGGAGGGTCCGGCGCCGTCGATCTCACCATCTCGCGCGATGGCACGCTGTGGTACGCCGAGGGCGAAATCGGTAGTTCGAATCGCGAGCTCGTCTGGGCGACGCGCGAGGGCCGGATCACGCCATTCGCGCCCGAGGTGGTCGGCGACATCCGAGATGCGGCGCTCTCGCCCGACGGAGGCCGTCTCGCGTTCCTCCTGCGCGCCGCCGACGGTACGCACGCATACGTCACACGTATCGGGAGTGACACCCGCGACCGCCTCACATTCGAGAAGTCGTTCACCGAAGTCACGTGGCATCCCGACGGACGCCGCCTGCTCCTCGGATCTGCGACCGGCGAGTTGTATGACCTTCCGCTCGACGGCCGCGCGTTGCCGGATCCGATCTTCCGCGTTGGCCGCACCATGATGGACAGCCGCTGGTCGACTGACGGCGCATCGCTGTTATTCGCCAGTCCGGGAAAAGCGACGGTCGACCTCTTCACCATTCGACCGGGCACCGACAGCGCGCCGCGAGCGATCGTCGCCGATCCGGGGACCCAACAATCGGTCTCGGTGTCGCCGAATGGACGATGGCTCTTGTACGAATCCCAGCGGATCAACAACGGCGACGTATTCGCCAGGCCGTTCCCGAACACGTCGGAGAAGTTACGTCAGGTGTCGACGAATAATGGTCGTCAGCCGAGATGGTCGTCGGATGGCCGCGAGATCCTCTACCGCGGCAGCGGTGACTCGCTCGTCGCGATCCCCGTGCTCCCAGGGGACGAGTTCGGGGCCCCGAAGGCCCTCTTCGCGATGGGTGGCGTGGCGAGGTGGGACGTCGCACCGGGCAGCAAGCGATTCCTGCTCGTGCGCGAGGCCGATGCGGCCTCGCGAAAGCGCCTGATCGTCGTGGAGAACTTCCACGAAGAACTGCGGACCAAGATCCCACGATGAGCACAGTCCCCAATCATCTTGTCAAGAGGTACAGATGCGTATCGCAATGATCACGGCCGGCGTTGTCGCTGCCGCTGGATTCGGTTTCGTCGCTGGCCGTGTGCAGCCAGCAGCAGCCGGTGAGCACTCGGATCACGACATGTCCGCGATGGCGCCCATGGACGGATTCCAGCAGCGCGCGAACATCCCCGCCGGCGCGACGACGGCTGCGGCGCGGATCGCAGCCTCCCCGCGCCACGCCGAGTGGGTGGCGATCAAGGTGAATGCGACCGACAGCGTGATGGCGTGGGTCGTCTATCCCGAGAGAGCGACCAAGGCACCGGTGGTCGTCGCGATCCATGAGAACACAGGCATCAACACCTGGACGCGCAACGTCGCCGACCAGCTCGCGGCCGACGGCTTCATCGGCATCGCGCCGGACCTCACGACGATGTTCCGCACGGGCGATCTCAAGGCCGACCCGACGTCGGACGCGGGGCGCGCTGCGATCGGTCAGGTGACGCCGGAGATGGCGAATGCGATCATCGACGCGGTCGCGAAGTACGGGATGTCACTCCCGGCCGCAACGCAGAAGTACGGGATCGTCGGGTTCTGCTGGGGCGGCGCGCGCTCGTTCCTTCATGCCACGCATGCGCCGGGACTCGCGGCGTCGGTGGTGTACTACGGCTCGCCGCCGAGCGCTGAGCAGATGGAGAAGATCGCGGCGCCGGTGCTCGGTCTGTACGGTGGCAGCGACGCGCGGATCAATGCGACGATCCCCGCGACCGATTCCACCATGAAGCGCCTCGGCAAGTCGTACGAGTTCCAGATCTTCGACCGCGCCGGCCATGGATTCCTGCGCGGCCAAGAGAGCTCGGAGGCGAACCTCGCGGCGGCGACGGCCGCGTGGCCGCGGACGATCGCGTTCTTCAGGGCGAAGCTGGGGAGCTGATCAGCGGGGGCGCGGCTCTCCGAGCCGCGCCTCGCGACGCACGTACTCTGCCGCATCGGCGTGCGTCGCCCACCAGACCGTCTTGGGATCCTTCGTCTTGATGTGTGCGATCAACAGCTCGAGCGCGACGATGCGTGACCGGTGCCCGCTCACATGCGGGTGCATGGTGAGCACGAGCATCCCGCCCTCTTCGTACGCCTTGTCGAACTCGTCGATCCAGACCTTCGCGATGTCGCGCGGGTTCATGTAGCGCTCGCCGCGCGGATCGAAGAGTGGTGCGTCGTCCAAGATCCACTCCACCGGCAACTCCACGAGACCGGTCGGCTGGCCGCGCTGCAACAACTCGTACGGTGCGTCGTCGGCCATGAGCGAGCTCTCGTAGCGAAAGCCCATGTCGCGCAGGATGTCGAGCGTATTGGGACTGAAGTTCCAACTCGGCGCGCGATAGCCCGTGGGGCGCGAGCCCGTCATCTGCGTGAGCTCGGCGACAGCGCGGGTGAGCAGCATGCGCTCGATCGAATCGGGGAGCGTCGCGTTGAGTTCGTGGATCCACCCGTGCACTGCGAACTCGTGCCGACCGCTCGCCTTGATCCACGTCGCCATCTCCGGTGTGATCGCGAGGCTCACCGACGGGATGAAGAAGGTCGCGGGGATGCGGTTGGAGTCGAGCAGCTTGAGGATCCGCGGCAGTCCGACGCGCGCGCCGTACTGATGCTGCGAGAGTGAGCCGACCGTGGGCTCCCCGTAGCGGATGGAGATCGTCTCGTTGTCGACGTCGAACGAGAGGAGCACGGCGACCTTCGCGCCGTTGGCCCAGGTGCGCGGCTGGAGGGAGCGGCCGGCGCGGACCTCGTTGATCACGGTGCGGACGGTGTCCATCGACCATTGCCAGCCGGGCTTGGCGGTGGTGACGGGAACGGGCTGCGCCTGCGCGGCGAGGCGCGTCGGGGCGAGCAGGACGGGAACGAGCAACGAGACAACGGCGAGGAAGCGCATGGGATCGGCGACTGAGGTGAGCGGACTCCCGATTCTCGCACCTTCGCGCCTGATTGTCGAGCGCTCGCGACCCTTCGCTCTCACTCGCAATGGTTCGATGCGTTCGCACGCGATCCGGCGTCGTACCATCGGTGCATGTCCCATTGCCAATCCCGCCGAGCCGAGCGTACCGTATGGCCATGCCAGCACGAGTGCAGGACCAGGAGTGGACCGCCGAGCGTGCGCTCGCGCTTCCGGACGACGGCAACCGCTACGAAGTGCTCGATGGGGAGCTGTTCGTGACGCCGTCGCCGAGTTGGGGGCATCAGTCCGTGCTCGGGATGCTCTTCGGCCAGCTGAGTGCCTACGTGGATGAGCACCGACTCGGCTGGACCCGCTTCTCCCCTGCCGACATCGTCTTCTCGCGGCGTCGACTGGTGCAACCGGACCTGTTCGTCGTGCCGTGGCGCGAGAACGGGCCGCCGAGTTCGTGGGCCGACGTGAAGTCGCTCTTGCTGGCCGTGGAGGTGCTGTCGCCGAGCACTGCGCGCGCGGACCGGCATCGCAAGCGCGTCATCTACCAGAGCGAGGGAGTTCCCGAGTATTGGATCTTTGATGGGGACGCGCGGATCGTCGAGCGCTGGCGCCACGGGGATGATCGGCCCGAGATCATATCAAGTGATTTGATCTGGCAGCCGCTTGGGGCCCAGTCGCCGTTCCAGCTTCCGGTCGAGGCGTTCTTCGATAAGGCTGCTGCGTAGCCGTTCGCGCGCCACGAAGCTCAGCCCTGCGATGCATCGGTAATGCAGTCGCGCGTTCGCCGCGTACCGTCGGTGCATGTCCCATTGCCAACCCCGCCGAGCCGAGCGTACCGTATGGCCATGCCCGCACGAGTGCAGGACCAGGAGTGGACCGCCGAGCGTGCGATCGCGCTTCCGGACGACGGCAACCGCTACGAAGTGCTCGATGGGGAGCTGTTCGTGACGCCGTCGCCGGCGTGGGGGCACCAGTCGGTGCTGGAGGAGATCGGCGCGCGTCTGCGCGCGTACGTGAATGAGCATCGACTCGGTTGGATTCGGCGGGCTCCCGCCGACATCGTCTTCTCGCCGCGTCGACTGGTGCAGCCCGACCTGTTCGTCGTGCCGGCGCGCGAGGACGGTCCGCCACGTTCGTGGGTCGATGTGAAGACGTTGTTGCTCGCCGTTGAGGTCCTCTCGCCGAGCACGGCGCGCGCGGACCGACAACGCAAGCGCGAGATCTACCAGAGCCAGGGCGTGGCCGAGTACTGGATCATCGACGGCGATGCGCGGCTGATCGAACGTTGGCGGCCATTGGATGAGCGGCCGGAGATCCTGTCTGTGGAACTGGCCTGGCATCCCCGAGCCGATCTCCCGCCATTGCGACTGCCGCTCGAGGAGCTGTTCGACGACGCGGCGCGCTGAGTTCACGCCGCGGTTCGATCGTCAGGGCCGCGCCGCGGCCGGTGTCGCCTTAAGCGCCGGATCGATCACTCCCGCTATCCCATGTGCGAAGGTCCCTGGGTTCGCCTCACCGAGGTTCATCATCACGATCACGGTGAGCCCATCGCCGACGTAGCGCGCGATGAACGTCTTGAAGCCCTGCCAGGCACCACCATGCTCGATGATGCGGTGTCCATTCACGCTGCCGAGCGCCCAGCCGAAGCCGTAGGGGCTGGTCGTGCCGTCATTGAGGCGGATCGGCGTCCACATCTGCGCGAGGCTCGCCTGTGGCAGTACACGGTCGCCGTAGAGCGCCGCATCCCATTTGGCGAGGTCGAGCACCGTGAGGTAGAGGCTGCCATCGGCCGTGGTGTTGAACTTCCGCGAGACCCACGTCTGATTCACGATCGTGCCGGCCACCGTCTCGTAACCGGCCGCGCGGTTGGGTATGATCGCGGGCTCGTCGATGATCATCGCGGTCGTCATCCCGAGCGGACTGAAGATCCGCTCCTCGAGCAGATCGCCGTAGAAGCGGCCGGTGACCTTCTCGATGACGTAGCCGAGCATCACATAGGCGGCATTGCTGTAACTCCATCTGCTCCCCGGCACGAAGTCGAGCGGCTGTTCGCCGATGATCCTCCGTACGGTGGTGTCAGCGTACTCGAGGTGCAGGTCGACCTTCGAGTAGAATTTCTCGGAGATCCCCGACGTGTGAGAGAGCATTTGGCGGATGGTGATGTCTCGCCAGGCGGCCGGCCCGTCCGGGAAGAACTTCGTGAGTCGGTCATCTAGGCTCATCCTGTCTTCGCCGATGAGCTGCATGACGAGTGCCGACGTGAACTGCTTGCCGACGGAACCCGACTGGAAGACCGTTGCCGCCGTGACGGGGACGTTGTGCTCGAGGTTCGCGCTGCCGAAGCCCTGCGCGCGGACGAGGACGCCGTTGCGGACGACGGCCATGGCGAGGCCCGGGACGCGCTGCCTGACCATCTCGGCGCGGACGAAGGCGTCGACGGCGGACCAGTCAGACGGTGCGGCGACCGGTGCCGCGACGTGCGCTGCGGCTGGGTTCTGCGCGGCGGTCGGTCGCGTGAGTGCGGCGATCAGGAGTACCGATGCGCACCGGTGTGCGGCGCGCCGAATGGTCATGAGTGCGGACAGGGTCTTTGAACGGATCGGCATTGGAGTCCATGTGTGGGTCGTGTGCGGAAGATGCGTCCGCCCTCAGCGCCTGTCGAGGACACTCGCCGCCTCGTCGTGCGGCCCGTAGCTTCCCGACCATGATCGAGTCCATCGCGCGTCGAGTCCTGTTGGTTGCGCTGTTGACCAGCGGTCCTGTGATCGTCGGCGCTCAGCGGGCCCCTGACCTCCCTGCTCCAGTCACGAACAACGCGGTCGCCTCCGGCCGCACCGCGCTCGGATGGACGCTCTTCTCGACGCTGGGCATCGATTCCACCAAGCGCTGGTCCGGCATCACTCGCCGTGCGTTCTCGTGGACGCCGGGCGCCTCGGCGTGGAGTGAAATCCCGCCCGTCCCAGGTCCAGTGGGTCGTTTGGCCGCGAATTCGGCGGTCGTACGCGGCCGACTGTTCGTGTTCGGCGGCTACTCGGTCGACTCCGCCGGTGGCGAGATCTCGCACGCGTCGGTCGACATCTACGACCCGGCCACCGCGCACTGGACTGCCGGCGCACCGATCCCGGTCGCGGTGGACGACATGGTGGCGGGTACGTATCGCGATTCACTGGTATTCCTCGTCTCCGGTTGGCACGACACCGACAACGTCTCCAGCGTGCAGGTCTACGACGTGGTGCGCGACCGGTGGGGGCAGGCCACGCCATTCCCCGGCACAGCGGTCTTCGGCGGTAGCGGTGAGATCGCCGCAGGGACGATCGTGATCGTCGATGGCGCCAAGCGTTCCATGGGTAGCACGCGCTTCGTGATGGCACCGCAGGCCTGGGCCGGCATGATCGATCCGCTCGACGCCACGCGCATCACATGGCGCGTGCTGCCGCCGCACCCTGGTCCGCTCCGGTACCGCGCCGCTGCCGCGCCGTGCGGCGCGCTCGTGGTGATCGCTGGCGGCACTGACAATCCGTACAACTACGACGGCGTCGGCTACGACGGCCGACCGTCCGTGCCGCTCGCGTCGGTCATCGCGTTCGATACGCGCCAAGGAGTCTGGCGCGAACTCCCAGCGGCGCCGAGCGCGACGATGGACCATCGCGCGCTCACGATCGACGTTCCGCTCGCGATCGACGGCGGCAACGCGATCAACGCCGCCAACGCGATCGACGCCGCGCATGCGTTCGCGGTAGGCGGCATGCGCTCGTCGCAACGCGTCGCTGGCGACGTCGTTGACTGGCGCCTCGAGTCCTGCACCCGCTGATCTCTCTCACGCTCATCCGGAGCATCGCCCATGACCTTCTCTCGCAACCGTTCGCGTCTCATCGCCATCCCGCTGCTGCTCATGGTCGCGCTCCTCGTGGGCGCCTCACGACTCGCTGTGCCGGAGAGCACGCAGAGCGACGCCGACGACGTGAAGGCCACCATGGTCGCGATGTGGGCCGCGATCGAGGCCGCCGACGTGGATCGTTACGCGTCGTACGTCCACCCCGACTTCACGCAGTTCGGCGAGAACGACACGTACCTCGCGTCAGGCAAGGCGCTCGAGGTGCGCAGCATCGCCGACTATGTGAAGCGTGCGACCAACGTACACACCGAGATGCACGACGCGCGCGTGACGGTCCGCGGCACGGTGGCCTGGGTCACCTACTATTGGACCGACGCGGGCTACGCTGGTGGCGCCCGGTTCACGAGTCGCGGCAAGTCGACGCGGATCTTCGTGAAGGAGAACGGGCGCTGGCTCTGCATCCACGGGCACTACACCGCGGTTCCCTGACCGCGCTGCCCTGGCCGCCGCGGCTCAACCGCCCGCGACGAGTTCCACCAGCTCCCGCGCGAACGCGATCTCGTCCTCGTTCACCATGTGCCCCATCCCTTCGTAGATGCGGCATGTCACATCGGCGCCCATCCGCTCCAGGTGCGCCGCGCTCTCGCGCACACGCGGCTCGGGGATATGCGCATCGATGTCGCTGCAGCCGAGGAAGATCGGCGTACCCGCGAAGTCGCCCTCCGCACTCCACTGCGTGCCGGGTGGTCCGATCAGCCCGCCCGACAACACAACGACACCGCCGAAGCGGCGCGGTCGCCGTTGCGCGGCGGTCGACGCAAGACACGCCCCCTGTGAGAAGCCGAGCAGGATGATCCGCTCCTCCGGTACTCCCGCCGCGACCACCTGATCGACCAGGGCATGGATTACGCTGATCCCCGACGTGATGCCCGGTTCGTTCTGCGCCGTCGGTGCCATGAAGCTCATCGGGTACCA
>JANOWT010000076.1:0-2633 GCA_031418115.1 Gemmatimonadota bacterium | reverse complement strand
ACGATCGTATTCGCCGTGATGTGGCGCACCTACCGGGAGCGCTACCTCGGCTTGTGGCTGCTCGCCAGCGTGCTCTGGCTCGCACGGTACTTGTACGCGTTCGCGAACGGAGGCATGTCGATGCCGTCGGGGAGTGTCGTGCTCCCGCTGCTCGCCGTCAGCCGCGGGTTCTTCATCCTGCTCGGCGTCTACTCACTCGTCGGGCGCCGGTTCCCCCGCCTCTGGTCGATCGTCTTCGCCGCCGACCTCGTGCTCCTCGCGATCGAGGCGCTGCTCGGTCCCACCCGCATCCTCGGCAGCGAGGCCGTCACGCACTACCTCCTGTACGCGGCGGCCATGGTCAGCGCCGGGGTGATCTTCGTCCTCCGGCCGATCGACCGTGGCCCCGAGGCCTGGGTGGTGAGCCTCGCGCTCATCTGCATCGGGGTGCTCCAACTGTCGTTCCCATTCAGCGCCGCGTTGGGACCTTCCTGGAATGTCTTTGCTCCGATCATGATGAACGTCGCGATCCTCTGCGCGGGCATCGGTGTCATGATGCTCTACTTCCGCAGGGAGCTGCGGGAGCGCGAGCGGCTCATGCAGGGGCTGGCGAGTGCGCTCGAGCGCGCGCTCACGGGATATCTCCCGATCTGCGCGCACTGCAAGTCGATCCGGGACGAGGCGGGGGAGTGGCAACGCCTGGAGCGATTCATCTCGGATCGGACCGACGCCGCGTTCACACACGGCATCTGCCCGAGTTGCGTCGACGAGCACTTCCCGATCGCCGCCTAGCGGATCGAATCGAGCTTGGCCTTGAGGCGCGTGTTCGCCGGGAAGGCCGCCACAGCCGGCGCGAGCACCGCGCGTGCACTGTCCGGCTGACCCATCGCGAGGAAGATGTCGGCGGTGACCGAGGCCTTCCGCGTGGCCCACCGAGCGCTCTTCTCGTCGACGCCGATCGCATGCACGGCCGTGAGTGCCGCCGCGAGGTCCTTGGTGTCGAGTCGCAGCGACTCGACGACCATGAACTTACCGACGTGTCGCCGGGGAGGCGGAGCGCCATCTCGTTCACCAAGCGCGCGGCGTCAGCGCCGCGATCGGCCTTTCGATCGGCCTGCGACTGGTTGTAGAGGCCGGCGACGAGGAGCCGCTCGACATCTGCGGGATTCCCAGTGCGGAGGCCAGGACCGCCAGCGTACTCATACACGAGTGCACCGCCATGCTCGGCGGCTTCGTAGAGCACGGCGGTGCCGTACAGGCCGACGACCGCCGAGGCGACGTAGGCGAACTTGGCGTAGCCACCCGTCTTGGCCCCCGCGGCGAGACCCAACGCGAGCAGTTCCGCGATCGCGACCACGTAGAAGACATTCCTCGCGTCCTTGCCGAGGTCCTCGTGCTCGATCACGGCGTCGCGCACGCCGGGGATCCGCTCCACCGGGCCATGCGCGTCGATGCCCGACTTCACGGAGACCGCGGCGGCGACGGTGCCGAGCAGCAGCAGCGTGGCGGCCGCGTGCTTGGTGAAGGCGAGGCGTCCGGTGAGGGAGATCAGACGGAACGCGACGCCCACCAACAGCAGGACGATGGCGAAATGGACGACCTGCGGGTGGTTCGCGGCGAGGTTCGGCATTGGGACAATCGAAGTAGTGGGAATGCGTGACTGCTGATGGGAATGGCCGAATCTAAACCCTCGAATCGGCCGCCGACGCGATCCAGATGGTGAAGGCCGTGCCCACGCCAACCGCGCTCTCGACGAATGCACCACCGCCGTTCTCACGCGCGATGTCCTGCACCGTCGCCAATCCCAAGCCGGTGCCGCCGCGCGCCTCCTTGGTGGTGACGAACGGCTCGAAGATGCTCGGGAGCAGCTCGGGCGGGATGCCGCAGCCGGTGTCCGCCACCACGAGGCGGACGTAGGCGCCGGGCGCCAACCCGGCCGTCGGCCCAGTCGAGTCCGTCACCTCGGCGTCGGTGAGCGTCACCGTCAGCGACCCGGGGGTCGCGTCCATGGCGTCGCGCGCGTTGACGATGAGGTTCATCACCACCTGCTCGAACTGCGAGGCATCCATGCGCAACCGCAACGTGGCGTGCACCTCCCACTGGATGCGGTTCGGTGCCGCGATGAGCCGGTCGCAGATCGGGGCCATGCCGCGCAAGACGTCGGCAGGCGCGAACGTCTGCAGCGTCGCCGGACGGTGGCTCGCGTAGTCGAGCAGTTGTCTCGTCAGCGCGATCCCCTGGCGAGCGGCGCCGTTGATGGCGTCGATCTCCTCTTGGACCCGCGCGTCGGGCCCGGCCAGGCGCCCAGCCTCGTCGGAGGCCGCGACCACCACCGTCAACACGTTGTTGAAGTCGTGCGCCACCCCGCTGGCCAGTCGCCCGAGGCTCTGCAGGCGCTGCGAGTGGGCCTCACGCAACTCGGCGGCATGCAACGACGCGGCCTGTCGCATGGTCGCCGCCCGTTCGTTCTCCAGGGCGACGAAGAGGAGGATGGTGCCGAACGCGATCAGTGCCACGAGGTTGCTGGTCACCACGAAGACGGTGAGCACTCCCGCGGCGTTGTCGGCCCAGGGGACGAGGCGCACGACGAGATCCACGCCGAGCGCGATCGCTCGGATCGCGAGGGCGAGTCGGAAGGCGCTGGCCGTGAATCG
>JANOWT010000075.1:0-15067 GCA_031418115.1 Gemmatimonadota bacterium | reverse complement strand
GTCGTATTCGCCGCCGAACTGCGGGTACTCGTTGCCGAGCTGGTGGAAGCAGTGCGGGCAGGCCGTGACGACCGTCTTTACGCCATACTTGCCGAGCGTCTCGACGTTGTCCTTGGCGAGCATCTGGTAGAGGTACTCGTTGCCCATACGACGCGCCTGGTCGCCATTGCACTTCTCCTCTTGACCGAGGATCGCGAAGTTCACGCCTGAGGCTTGGAGGATCTTGGCGAACGCCACCGTGGTCTTCTTGGCGCGATCATCGAACGATCCCATGCATCCGACCCAGTAGAGCACTTCGGGCTTCGCACCGCGCGCGGCCATCTCGGCCATCGTGGGGATGTTCATCCCCTCGGCCCACTTGCCGCGGTCGCCCGGATCGAAGGCCCAGGGCGAACCACTCGCCTCCATGGACTCGAAAGCGGGCATCATCTCCTCGGGGAACCGCGACTCGGTGAGCACGAGGTTGCGTCGCAGTTCATTGATGACCGAGAGCTGATCGATCGAGACCGGGCACTCATAGACGCAGGCGCGGCACGAGGTGCAGGCCCAGAGTTCTTCGTAGGTGATGTAGCCGCCGAGCAGTGTCTTCTCGGCGAGCCCAGCGGGCGCGTCCGGTGAGAGCGTCGCGACGCCGGCGGCGTCGGTGATCATCCACGGCGCTTTGGCCTCGAGGCGCTCGCGCACGTTGATCATGATCTTGCGCGGACTCAGCATCTTGCCCGTGATGTTGGCTGGGCAAACGGCCGTGCAGCGACCGCATTCGGTACAGGCGAACCCATCGAGCAGCGACTTCCAGCTCAGGTGTTCGACATCGCTCGCGCCGAACTGTTCGGCCTCGGCGCCGTCGAAGTCCATCGCGCGCATGGCGCCAACGGTGCCGGGGCCGCTCGTGTTGGAGAGATACGTATTCGGGAGCGAGACGACGACATGCAAGTGCTTCGAGAACGGCAGATAGTTCAAGAAGCCGAGCACGAGGAGTGCGTGGGCCCACCAGAAGAGCTCGTGCATGAGCACCGGCGACGGGAACCAGGGCACGACTGCGATGTTCACGAGCGCGACCGCGAGCGGATAACTCACCGGCCGCATTCCCGCGAGCTGCAGCGGTTCGGCGGCGATCTGGAATGCACTCGCGAGGAACATCGTGACCATGAGCGCGCCGATCCACGAGAGGATCAGGAGCGGGTCATTGGGATGCGTCTCCTTGCCCATGAGCCGCTTGACGCGCTTGGTGAGGCGGCGGAAGAGCGCCATGCCGACGGCGGCGAGCACGATCAGTCCGAAGGCTTCCTGACTGGCGACGTAGAGCCAGTAGATCTGCTGCGGGAGGAAGTTCGCATAGCTGAACGAGGGGACCACGCCCTCGATGAGCAGCTCGGTGGTGCCCGCGCCGAGGATCATGAATCCCCAGAAGATCGCGGCGTGCATGGGGCCGGCGATCGAGTCGCGGAAGATCTTGGTCTGGAAGATGCCGACGCTGAGCAGGTTGCCGACGCGCACGG
This sequence comes from Gemmatimonadota bacterium, assembly GCA_031418115.1. Lineage (GTDB taxonomy): Bacteria > Gemmatimonadota > Gemmatimonadetes > Gemmatimonadales > Gemmatimonadaceae > Pseudogemmatithrix. The sequence continues at coordinate 13,568 of JANOWT010000075.1, read as the reverse complement.
GCACGTCGTTCCAGCGTGTGTCGTCGAGGCGGCCGATGCGCAGGTAGCCGATCAGCCGCTGGACGTTCGCGGCGAAGAAACCGATCGAGGCAAGGAGGACTGCGAGGAAGACCGCGTTCGACGTGTGCATTCAGTTCACCCGGACGCCTTGGCCTGCTTGACCGCGGCAGTGAGAACCGGCAGGATCTCGAGCACATCCCCCACGATGCCGTAGTCCGCGATCTTGAAGATCGGCGCTTCCTTGTCCTTGTTGATCGCGACGATCGTCTTTGACGTGCGCATGCCGGCGAGATGCTGGATCGCGCCCGAGATGCCGCAGGCGATGTAGAGATCAGGCGAAACGAGACGGCCGGTCTGTCCGATCTGGTCCGAGTGCGGACGCCAGCCGTCGTCGGTCACGGCGCGCGTAGCGCCAACTGCCGCGTTGCCGAACGCGGCGGCGAGGTCTTCCACGAGCTTGAAGTTGCCGGCCTCCTTGAGACCGCGACCACCGGAGATGATGACCGGTGCTTCACCGAGGTCGAGCTTGGCGGTGTTGCCGACCGCGGTCTCGGTGACCTTCACGCGGCTCGCTGCGGGATCGCCTGCCGGAGCGACTGACTCCGCCGCACCGGCCTTGGCGTTCTCCTTGGGAAGAAAGGCGCCGGGCCGCACACTCACGACCGCGGGGCTCGCGGTGAGCGTGAGCGTCTGCAGGATCTTGCCGGTGTAGCCGGGGTGCGTGACGGTGATCGACGACGCGCTCGCGGTCATGGCGACCGCGTCGGAGGCGACGGGGACCTTGAGCTTGGCGGCGACGCGGGGGGCGATGTCCTTGCCCGTGGCGCTCGCCGCGCACACGAATGCGCCGTAGCCCGCCATCTTCGACGCGATGGTCGCAGCGACGGCCTCAGGGTTGTTGTCGGCGAAGGACGCGTGCTCGACCACGAGCACGGCGTCAGCGCCATGCGCACCGAGTCTCGCGGCATGCGCGCCGATGCCCGGCGCGCCGAAGATGATGGCGTGCACGGCACCACCGCGCACATCGGCGATCGCGCGAGCGGCGGTGACGGCTTCGAGTGCGGCGCGGCGCAGATCACCACCGCGTGACTCGGCGAATGCGAGGACGTTGTTGGACACTAGAGGACCTTCGCTTCTTCCTTGAGGAGTCGGACGAGCTCGGGCACGACGGCCGAGCCCTCGCCGATGATGCGGCCAGCCGAGCGCTCGGGAGGGAGCGCCATCGCGTCGAGCGCGAGGCGCTGCTCGGCGAGTTGGGCGGGCTTGGTCTCGAGCGGCTTCTTCTTAGCGGCCATGATCCCCTTGAGCGAGGGATAGCGCGGCCGCGCGATGCCTTCGTCGATGGTGACGACAGCGGGAAGCGAGCACTCGACGAGTTCGTAGGCGCCCTCGAGCTCGCGACGCATCTTCGCGGTGCGGCCGTCGAACTCGAGCTTGCTGATGGCGTTCACGACCGGCAGTCCGAGCAGTTCGGCGGTCATCGCGCCGGTGGCACCGTGCGCGGTGTCGATCGACATGCGACCGAACATGATCAGGTCGTAGGCGCCGTCCTTGAGTTCGGCGGCGAGCGCGGTCGCAATGGAATACGAGTCGGCGGGGACCGCGTCGGCCTTGAGCTGCACGGCGCGGTCGACACCCATGCTCATGGCTTTGCGCAACGTCTCCTGCACGACGTCAGGGCCGAGGGAGATGACGACGACCTCACCGGCGTTGAGCTTCTCCTTGATCTGGAGCGCGGCCTCGACGGCATAGCCGTCGAAGTCGGAGATGTCGAACTTGAGCCCCGATTCGTCGACGGCCTTGCCGGAGGGGGCGATCTTGAAGCGGACGTCCATGTCGGGGACGCGCTTGATGCACACAGCGATCTTCAATGGAATACCTGGTGGCTGGGACAGAGTGAAAACTACAGGTGGTGGGTGGTAGGTGGTAGGCGAACGCCGCGATCCGAACGGGTTCTGCGTTGAGATCACAAGTCGTGATATCACATCAGCGGAGCGAGCTCCACGTTCGTCAGCTCGGCCCTATAGGACCAGAGCACCGCGAGTGAGACCAGCGCGAACGTCAGCCCGCCCCAAGCGACGAGACCCGGTGCCAGGCCGGTGAATAGCAGCCCGCCACACGCGGCGGCGGTGGCGAGCAGTCGCGCGGTCTCGAGCGGCCGCGCCCACTTGGCGCGCTCGAACACCCCACCTACTCCCGCCAACGCGAGCGCCACGAAGAATGCCGGCGCGACCGCCATGGCGACGGGGATGGAGCCCGCGCGCTGCAGCAGCAGGAAGCCCGCGACGAGGGCGGACACGAACTGGACGAACGCGTACCAGGCGAGCGGTGCCGGCACCGGCGGGTCGAACTTCACGAACGTCTCCGTGCTCACGTCGCGTGGCCGATCGATCGCACCGAGTTCGGGCGGTCGCCACCCCGGACGGCCGAACACGATCCGGCCCTTGTCCATCCATCGCTCGGCGCGCCACGCGTCCTTCGCGATCTGCACGAACACGTGGACGTTGGCCCAGAGCGGATTCCAACTGCGGAGCGGCTTGGTGATCCCGTACACAGGCTCGTCGGCCTCTTGCACGAACGTCCCGAACCAGCGGTCGAAGACGATGAAGACGCCGGCGTAGTTCCTGTCCTGATACTTGGGATTCACGCCGTGGTGCACGCGGTGATGGCTCGGCGTGTTCATCACGTACTCAGTGACGCGACCCATGGTCCCGATGGCCCGCGTATGGATCCAGAACTGATAGACGAGGTTGATGGCGTTGCAGGCGACGAACATGCGCCACGGCACGCCGATCACGGCGAGCGGCACATAGAAGACCCAACTCATGAGTCCGTGCAGCGCGCTCTGGCGCAGGGCGACGGGGAGGTTGTACTCCTCGCTCTGGTGGTGGACCACATGCCCCGCCCAGAGGATGTTGATCTCGTGCGCGTAGCGGTGCGACCAGTAGTAGCAGAAGTCGACGAGGACGAAGACCACGCTCCAACTCAGGAGGGCCGCGATGTCGACGCCGAAACCGGGAGAGGCCGCAACGGCCATGAACGGCGCACGCTCCGGCCATGACGGCACGAACGGCAAGAAGAGCTGCAAGGAGGCGCGCTCACCGACCCAGATGAAGATCCCGATCGTGAAGAGCTTCGTGAAGATGCCGGCGAGCTGGCTCAGGATCCCGCAACTCAGGTCGGAGAGCGAGTCGTTGAGGCGCAGTACGCGCCGCCCACTCGCCTGACTCCAGAGGAGCTCGAGGGCGATGAGGACGAAGAAGATCGGGATCGAAGCCTGGATGATGCCCATGGGGAAGTAATTGTAGATTATCCCGTGCCCACGACCAACTCCGAGTCCACCCGCCCTCTCGCCGTCGTCACCGGTGCTTCTGCCGGACTCGGCCGCGAGTTCTCCCGTCAGCTCGCCGAGCGGGGGTTCGACCTCCTGCTCGTGGCGCGCGACGCCGAACGGCTCACGGCGCTCGGCGCCGAGCTGAGCGCGCAGTACAACATCACCGCTGACCCGTGGCCGGCGGATCTCTCGCGCGATGATGGGATGCGGACGCTGGGCGAGTTCCTCGCGCGGAACGACCGGGTGATGCTGCTGGTGAACAACGCGGGCTTCGGCACCAAGGGGAAGTTCGCCACGCGGCCATTGGGTGAGCAGGCGACCATGATCGAGCTGCACGTGATGGCGCCCATGCTGCTCACCCGGGCGGTGCTGCCGGGCATGATCGATCGGCGCGAGGGGCGGATCATCACCGTGGCGTCGGTGGCATCGTTCACGGCGAGCCCCGGCAACGTGAACTACTGCGCGACGAAGGCCTACAATCGCGTCTTCACCGAGGCGCTCGCGATGGAACTCACCGGGACCGGCGTGCATGTGCAGGTGCTCTGCCCCGGCTTCACGCACACCGAGTTCCACGACCGGATGCAGATCGACAAGACGAAGGGGATCCCCAGCTGGATGTGGCTCGATGCGGACCGCGTGGTGCGCGAGTCGCTTGCGGCGGCGTTCGGGGACGGGCCGGTGGTGGTGGTTCCCGGCAAGCGATATCGCGCGATCGTTCTGGCGTTGCGCTACATGCCGCTCTGGGTCCGGAGGCTCATGCAGGAGCGGTACGGACGGGCGCGGATCTGACGAACTGAGGACATCAGCGCCCGTCGGCGGCGGACCCCTTCACGGAACCGACGACGACGGGCGACCGAGGCCTCACTTGAAGGTGTCGCAGACGATCCGGCTGTTGCCGCCCGCGTGCTTCTTCTCCGCGAGTGTCGTCGCACCAGACGGGAAACGGGCCCAGCCGGAGGCGATCACGCAGGAGAAGCCCGGATATCTCGAATCCGTGGCGGCCGCGAGGAAGGCCGGCTCCCGATTCGATGCCGTCGCGAGTTCGATCGTCACGCGCACGGTCTCGGGCACGCGCATCCCCTCGAGCGAAGACGCGTCGGGTGCGTAGGCACCGAGCCGACCGAAGCGCCGTTCCTGCAGTTTGTTGAGTACCAGCAGAGTCAGTGACACTCGCGATTCCGCTTCCGAGGCGACGCGCGCGCGCTCCGTGATGCCGTCGCCGTCGCAACCGGGCTCTCCCTCGGGCAGCCGCTTCTTCTCGATGTCGGTGCGCGGCGCCACGGACTCGTCGAGTCCGACGTGGATGACACAACTCCCCTCACGCCCCTCGGTCCGGGCGACCGCACCATAGGCGTTGCTGCCACCGTTCACGATCTCGACCTTCACGCTCTGCGAGGCGCGATACCGGTTCGAACCCAGATCGGTGAGGGTGCGGGCATACATCGCCTTCTCGGCGTAGTGGGCCTCCTGTGCGGTGACGAGGTTCCGCAGGTCCGACTTCATCCGGGCGATCAGCGCGCGCGACGTGTCGGCGTCCGACTGGGCACGCAACGGCGCGGCAAGGAAAAGAAGGGCGGTGAGCCAGGCGAGCGGGCGCTGGAACGTGGGCATCGGGATTCTCTTAGAGTAGTAGTGTACCAATACAGTGACACCATTGCCAACCCCTGTCAAGTCCGGTGACATCCCCGACCGCAGGTAGTCACGCGCCCGACTGCGCCAGAGCGTGCCCGGAGCGAGGGTCCACTCACTCCCCCCGGAGCTCTTCCGTGACCATGACCAGACTCCTCTCCACCTGGCTCCTACTCGCCGTGCTCATGCCGGCGAATGGCGCCCTCCGCGAGTTCGGCTTCAAGCGCGTGATGTCGAACAGCGCGGCGGAGGCGCTGAGCGTCGCGACCGGGATCGCGGTCATCCTCGGCGTCACGTTCGCGCTCTTCCGGATCCCCGCGAACACGCCCAACGGTCGGCTCGCGGTGCAGGCCGTCATCCTCGTCGCACTCACGGTCGCTTACGAGTTCGCGATCGGCCTGCGCGGCGGCCAGTCGCTCAAGGACATGAGCGCACACTACGCATTCTGGCGCGGCGAACTCTGGCCGCTGGTGCTGCTCGCGCTCGCCCTCACGCCCTGGCTCTGGCGTGGCCGCAGCGGCTGAACAACGGAGAAGAGAAGAGCACGCCGGCCGAGGGAGCATCGGGACACCGAAAGCAGAAGGGCGCCCCGACTCCGGAGCGCCCCCTCACATCTCACCTCTCCCATCTCACCCCTGCCCTACTTGAACGCCCCGAGCCCCGTGACCGCCTGCCCGATGATGAGCGAGTGCATGTCGTGCGTCCCCTCGTACGTGTAGACGCTCTCGAGGTTCGCCATGTGCCGCATCGCACCGTACTCGGCGAGAATACCCACCGCGCCCAGTAGCCGGCGCGCCTCGCGCGCGATGTCGGTCGCGATGTCGACGTTGTTCCGCTTGGCCATAGAGACCTGCTGCGGCGTGAAGGTGCCCGCGTCCTTCATGCGGCCCAGGTGCAGCGAGAGCAGCTGACCCTTCACGATCTCGGTGATCATGTCCGCGAGGCGCACCTGCTGGATCTGGAAGCCCGCGATCGGCTTGCCGAACATGACGCGGTTCTTTCCATAGGAGAGCGCTTCCTCGTAGCACGCGATCGCGGCGCCGAGCACGCCCCACGAGATGCCGTAGCGCGCCTGCGTGAGACACATGAGCGGGCTCTTGAGCCCGCCCGAGCTGGGCAGGATCGCGTCGGCGGGGAGGTGCACGTTGTCGAAGACCAGCTCGCTCGTGTCCGAGGCCCGGAGCGAGAGCTTGCCCTTCTGGTCCTTGGCCTTGAAGCCCTTGCTGTCGGTCGGGACGATGAAACCCTTGATCGACGTGCCCTCGTCGTCGTTGTCCTCGGTCTTGGCCCAGACGATGGCCACATGCGCGGTGGAGCCGTTGGTGATCCACATCTTGGCGCCGTTCAGGATCCAGGTACCGTCGGCCTGCAGGCGCGCGCGGGTGATCATCCCACCGGGGTTGGACCCGAAGTCTGGCTCGGTGAGGCCGAAGCAGCCGATCTTGCTTCCCTTGGCCATGAGCGGCAGCCAGTGCTTCTTCTGCGCCTCTGAGCCGAAGGCGTATACGGGGTACATCACGAGCGCGCCCTGCACCGAGGCGAACGAGCGGATCCCCGAGTCACCGCGCTCGAGCTCCTGCATGATCAGCCCGTACATGACGTTGTTCAGCCCGGCGCAGCCGTACTCCTCGGGGAGATTGGCGCCGAAGTAACCGTTCTCGCCCATCTCGGCGATGAGCTCGCGCGGGAAGCGGCCGTCGACGTAGGCTTGGCCGATGATCGGCAGGACCTTCTCGTCGACGAAGGCACGGACGGAGTCGCGGACGGCGCGCTCCTCTTCGGTGAGGGCGGCGTCGATGTTGAACAGGTCGCCGTCGCGCGCGCGGAGCTGCGGGGAGGCGAGGAAGGTTTCGGAGTCGAGGTCGTTGGACATACGCGGGGGAAAGGGACTCTGGAATCTAACCGCATGCCCCCCGGCGCGAGGTGGCGGCCGAGCTCCCCGGTCAGAGGGTGGTCCAGCTATGGGCCGCGCGCGAGAGGGACGCGCCGCGCGAGTCGGTCCATGGCGCCATCACGCAGGATGAGGTTCTCGTCCAACGTGACCTGGAAGACGACATGCCGTGTGGCCCAACGCGCGCCGTCACCCTTGGAGGGGAGTGCGGTGCGCATGGTCCACTCGCGCGTGATCCAGTGGCCGGTCGGGAGCCTCGCGAACTCGATCTCGCCACCGGTGCCGTCGACGCGGTGGCGCAGCGGCGGGTTCACGTAGCTGAACTCGATGCGGCGCAGTTCGTAGGTCTCGACGTCGAGCCAGACCGTCCCCGCCACGTCAGTGTATCGCGGACGGTCCAAGGGTTCGAATCTCACGCCGATCAGGTCGTCGGCGACCGTGTCCTCGGGAGCCGTGAGGAAGCAGTGCGTCGCGATGAAGCGCTCGTCGGCGAGCAGTTCGGCGTTGGGGGCGTAGTACGTCGTGACCCCCGGCGCGTTGCGGCGGATGAATCCGAACCGGTAGAGCGAGTCGTAGTGCGGCCGGCCGAAGCGCTCCGCGAGCGGGACGACCCGAAGCGTCGAGTCGACGATGGCAACGCTGCCGTCGTCCTGCGGCGGCCCCTCGTACTCCACCGCGCGGATCTGCATCGCCGTGTCGCGCTCGGTCAGGACGGCGCTGTGCAGGACGGTGCGCGCCTCGCGCCAGAGCTGCGCGCCGCTGGCGTTCTCCCGGCAGGTGCGGTCGGGTGTGGCCGTGACCGTGACGGCGGCGAGAGCGACGCGGTTGTTCGAGAGGACGAGGCGCACGTCGACCTCTCGTCCCGCATCGACGAATCGCGGTACGTCGACAGTCGGCCGGAGCCCGGGGCGCAGGAGGCGCACGGTGGCGGTGTCGGCCTGGGCCAACCGGACCCGAAAGGCACCTCGCGCGTCGGTGAGGACGCGACTGGTGCGGCCCCGCGAGGTGCGCACCTCCACGAGCACGCGTGCGGCTGGCGTCACCGAGTCCGGGAACAGGGCGACGCCGGTCGCCACCTGCGCCAGGAGCGGGAGTGGAAGGGCGAGCGAACCGAGCAGGCGGCCGAGGGTCTGGGACGGCGAAGGCATTCGCATAGGAACGCGTGGGGCGCCCCGGACGTCACCATCCTGACAGATGGCTGTCATGTTCAAGGCACACCGTTAATGCTCACCACCACCTCGAGGCTCGTTCATGCCCAGACTGACCAGGTCGCTTCTCGCGCTCACCGTGTCCGCGGCCGCGCTCACGGCGCCGCTCGCTGGCCAGCAGCCGCAAGCCCCGGCGCGCCCCGCTCCCGCGCGAGCGACCCCCGCGACCCCCAAAGTGACCGAGGAGAAGCGCGGGCTGTTCGCAAAGGCCAAGGTCACACCCGAGGCGGCCACGGCGACGGCCCTTTCCAAGGTCCCCGGCGGCCATGTGACCAAGGGTGAGCTGGAGGAAGAGGACGGGAAGCTGATCTACTCGTTCGACATCAAGGTCGCGGGACAGCGCGGGATCGAGGAGGTCCACGTCGACGCCCTGACCGGCGCGATCATCAAGACCGAGCATGAGGCGGAGGCTGAGGCTCCGCACACGAAGGCACCGACCAAGGCGCCAGCACCCACGGCCACGAAGCGCCCGTAAGGCCTGACGAACAGTATCGTTCTCCATCATGAAACTCCTCGTGGTGGAGGACGACGCTGAGGTACGGGAGTTCCTCGTGCGCGTGATCGAGGACGCCCACTGGGTCGCGCATCAGGAGCACGATGCGCGCGGCGCGTTGAGCGCTGCGCGCGAGCAGACCTTCGACTTGATCCTGCTCGATGTCGGACTGCCGGACCGCGACGGCTTCGATGTCTGTCGCGCGCTGCGCGCGCGCGGTGACCGCACGCCGATTCTCCTGCTGACGGCGCGACATGGGGTCGCCGACCGGGTGCGAGGGCTCGACGCCGGGGCCGACGACTATCTCGGCAAGCCGTTCGCGGTGAACGAGCTGCTCGCCCGGCTGCGCGCACTCGCGCGCCGGCCCGCCGCCGCGCACGAACCGGTATTGCGGCTCGCCGACCTGACGCTCGACCCCGCCACGCGCGTCGTCTCGCGCGCGGACGCGGCGATCGAAGCGACTCCCCGCGAATACGCCCTCATCGAGTTCCTCCTGCGCAGCCGGCGACGCGTGGTCACCCGGTCGCAGATCATCGCCCAGGTCTGGCCCGACAACCTCGAACCGGTCACGAATGCCGTTGATGTGCTGATCAGCCGTGTGCGGCGCAAGATCGATGCGCCAGGCCAGCCGGTGCTGCTCCAGACGGTCCGCGGCGCCGGGTACATCCTCACGGACGCCGACCTGCGCCCCTCGCCCCAGACCCTCCCTGATGCCCTTTAGTCGGTTGCGGCTCCGCCTCGCTGGAGGATTCGCGCTGATCCTCGGGATCACGCTGGCGCTGTTCGTCTCCGCCGGGCTCTGGCGGCAGTGGACGCAGTCGCGCGACCGTCTGGACATGCGGCTCGAGTCGGTGGCGATCGCCGTCGACCACGCGCTGGTCCAGGAGTTGGCCGATGTCCCCGGCTCGTCGCTCCGCGCCGCGGCCAGTGAGGTCGTGCGCCGGTGGCCCCACGAGTCGGATGCATTCGCCGTGCTCGATTCGACGGGCACTGCGCTGGCGGTGATCGACCGGCTCGACCTGGCGCGCCGCGCGCTGGTCGCCGCACGCGACCCGAGTGCGAATCGGTTCGACCTCGTCCGCGACGGCGAGGATGGCCGCGCCATCCGGCATCACGCCGTGCTCTCATCGGCGCGACGCACGCACGGACCGGTGGAGATCGTCGTCTTCGACTCCACCGAGGGGATCGAGCGCGATATCGAGGCGCTCACCGGAACGATCCTCGTCGCGGCGCCGGTGCTGATCCTCCTCAGTCTCTTCGGCGGATATCTCCTCGCGGGCCGCGCACTCCTGCCGATGCAGCGACTCGGCGTTGCCATCGACGCGATCGCCCCAGACGACCCCACCGCGAGACTTCCCGCCCCCGCGGAGGCCGACGAGATCGGCGTGATCACGGACCGGGTGAACACCCTCCTCGCGCGCGTCGAGGCCTTCCGGCTGCGGCATCAACGGTTCGTGCGCGAGGCCGCGCATCAGATCCGTACGCCGCTCACCCTCGTGCTCGGCGAAGCCTCGCACGCCATGGGCGCGACCAACAGCGACCCGCGATCCGCGCAGCAGGCGCTCGCGCGGGTGCATCGCGCGGCGGAGCAGATGCGCCGCCGCGTGGACGAGCTGATGCTCTTCGCCGAGGCGGACAGCGGGACCACCTTCGCGCGCGACGACACGGTGGAACTCGATGCGCTCGCACTCGATTGCACCGACCTCATGCGGAGCCGCGCGAACGCCCTCGGCCGTACCCTGTCGCTGGAGAACGTGGCACCGGTGACGGTGCGGGCCAACGCGGCGCTGCTGCGCGAAGCGCTGCTCGAGATGCTCGAGAACGCCTGCCGGCACGGCGGGGCCGATTCGGCCGTCACCGTCGGGACGGAGGCCACGGGCCACGAAGCGCACCTCGTGGTCGGCTCTTCATTGACTCCGCAGGGCGTGACGTCGGTCGCCGGCTCCGGACTCGGGGTACCGATCCTGGACTGGATCGCGGCCGGGCATGGCGGCGCGTTCACGCGCCGCGTGATCGGCGGGCGTTACGAAGCGCGACTGAGCCTGCGGGTCGACTAGCCTCCTGCCACATGTGCAATTCCCTCCGACCTCTTCCGATGATCCCGCGATACCCGTCGCCCCGTATCCGATCCCTGATGGCCGCGCTCGCCACACCGATGCTGGCGGCGGTGGCTCAGGACGCCCCCCACCCGGTGCTGCTCGCCGTGCGCGTCGAGGCAGGCGGGGCGCCGATCGCCGACGCGCGCGTGCGCGTCGGCTCCGTCGTAGTAGCGACCAACGCGGTCGGGCTCGCCCGCCTGTCACTCCCGGCCGGCCCCGCGATGCTGCGCGTCACGAGGCTCGGCTATGCCCCCGACTCCCTCGCCCTGCTACTGCGAACGGGCAATGACACACTCGTCACGTTCGCACTCACGGATATCGCCGAACGCATGACGAGCGTGGTCGTGTCGAGCGCACGCGGCGCCACGCGGATCGAGGAGGCGCCGCTGCGCGTGGAAGCGCTCGCCGGCGAGGACGTGGCGGAGAAGATGGAGATGCGCCCGGCGGACGTGACCGGATTCCTCTCCGAGATGAGCGGCGTGCGCATCCAGCGCACCTCGGCTGCGAGCGGCGCGGCGGGGGTCCGACTGCAGGGATTGCGGCCGCGCTACACGCTGCTGCTCACCGACGGGCTGCCGCTCAGCGGCGCGAGCGGCAGCGGACTCGACCTGTTGCAGCTCCCGCCGGCGGACCTCCGTCAGGTGGAGGTCGTGAAGGGGCCGGCGACCGCGCTCTACGGACCGGCAGCGCTCGGCGGGATGATCAATCTGGTCTCGAAGCGGCCGTCGCATGAGCGCGACCTGCTCGTGCAGCGCTCGTCGCAGGACGGGACCAATGCGTACGGCTGGTACTCCGAACGATTCTCGCCGCGCTGGGGCGCGACAGCCCTCGTGGGCGCACACGACCAAGGACTCCGCGACCTCGACCGTGACGGTTGGGGCGACATGCCCGGGTTCACGCGGGTCGAGGCTCGACCGCGAATCTTCTACGATGGCGCGAACGGAAGCGGGCTACTGATCACGGCGGGAGGAACGACCGAGTCGAGGAATGGCGGATTCCTCCCCGGCCGCCTCGCGCCCGACGCCACGACGTACGCCGAACGGTACAGTACCACACGTGGCGACTTGGGCGCGATCGGGCACAAGCTGGTCGGTGGGACGCTACTGCAGCTCCGCACGTCGACGGCGGCGGAGACGATGGACAAGCGCCTCGGCGCCGACGCGGAGCGCATCGAGCGGAGCAGTGCGTTCGTGGAGCTCTCGGCGAGCCGCACCGCGGGAGCGCACGAGCTGCTCGCAGGCGCGGCCGCGCAGTCGGAGCGCAACACGGTGCGCGAGGCACCCACGCTCGACTATGCGTGGACCATGTCGTCGTTCTTCGTGCAGGATGTGTGGCAGGTCGCCCGGCGCTTCGCCGTGACCGGCAGCGCGCGCGTGGACGAGCACTCGCGCTTCGGCGCGCTCGCGGGTCCGAGAGTCTCCGCGCTCTTCACCCTTCGGCCGGGCCTGACGGCGCGTGCGTCGTGGGCCTCGGGCCAGAGTGCACCGTCACCGTATGTGGAGGAGACACAGGCGATCGGCGTGCGCCGCGTGACCGGGTTCGCCGCCCTGCGCCCCGAGCGCGCGCGCTACGCGAGCGCGGACGTCACCGGGACCACCGGCCCGTTCGAGATCAATCTCACGGTCTTCGAGAGCCGTGTGGGTGAGGCGGTCCAGGCCGAGCCGACCGGCGCCTCACTCGCGCTCGCGAATGCGATCGGCCCGGTCCGCGCGCGCGGCGCCGAGGTCTTTGCCACGCTCTCTTTGGACGACTTCCTGCTTACCGCGCTCTACAGCTACACGGACGCGAACGAACCGGGGTTCGGTGTCACCGCGCGTTCCGAGTCGCCGTACAGTCCGCGGCACACCGGTGGCATCGACATGACGTGGGAGAGCGAAGCTACCGGGACCTGGATCGCGCTGGAAGGGTTCTACTCGGGGCGACAGCGCACCAGCGGCGATCCCTACACCGCGCGTTCCGCACCTTACACGGTGGTCGGATTGCTCATCAGTCAACAGCTCGGCCCCTTCCGTCCATTCGTGAGCGTCGAGAACCTGACCGATGTGCGCCAGACTCGGGAGGCACCGCTCGTACTGCCTTCGCGCACCGCCGACGGGCGGTGGACGACCGCGCCTTGGGGCCAGCTCGAGGGTCGCGTGGTCAGCGTCGGCACACGGTGGAGCCGTCAGGGACGACCACATGGTCTCGGCGCGCCGTGACCGATGTCCGCGGCCGACCCGACCGCACCTGCACCGATCCCCACGCGGGCCTGGAGGCCTGACCCATGTCCACGTCCGAGTCGCTGGCGAAGCGGTTCCTCCGTAACGAGTGGTCCAAGCTCACCGCCAACGAGCGCAGGGTGGTCGACGCGGTCCTGCAGCGCGAGACCCTCTCGCGCAACGCGAATCTCGAGCTGCATGAGCGACGGACTCTCGGTCAGCGCGTGGCCGACCGGGTCGCGGTCTTCGGCGGCTCGTGGACCTTCATCCTGCTGTTTGGCGGCTTCCTGGTGTCGTGGGTTTTGATCAACGCGGTGGTGCTGGCGACCCGCCCGTTCGATCCGTACCCGTTTATTTTCCTCAACCTGATCCTGTCGATGCTGGCGGCCGTGCAGGCCCCGATCATCATGATGTCGCAAAACCGGCAGGCAGCGAAGGATCGCGACCACGCCGAGCACGACTACGCCGTCAACCTCAAGGCCGAGCTGGAAATCATGGGGCTGCACGAAAAGCTCGACGAAATGCGGACCGAGCAGATTACCTGGCTGTTGGCCTCACAGCGCGAGCAGCTGGAAATGCTGGGGCGGCTGGTGGCGGGGAGGGGGTAGGGGTGTTGTACGCATTCTGGCGCCGACTTTGAGCACGCGCCCGTCATCCTCGGCCGAGCGCGGCGCAACCGCGTTGAAGGCTGAGGATCCAGCGCAAAACTCATATCG
>JANOWT010000074.1:0-3367 GCA_031418115.1 Gemmatimonadota bacterium | reverse complement strand
CTCGTCGCGAGCGCGTGCCGGTCCCCGCCGCCACAGGGTCCGGGACTCGTCGTCTCGTAGCTCCGGATCGTCTGGCTCTCGGCCCACAACTGCCCGTTCGGCGCGTACGTGCGCCACACTTTGGCCCAGTTGTTCTCGGCGGAGCGGAGATTGCCGGCCGCGTCGTAGCCGAATCGGCTGGTGTCCCCCGCGATACAGAGGTCGGAGCCTTCCTGCGTGGGGAACGTGTAGCTGCATCCTGTGCCATACCACTGGCACACGGAACTGGCGTACGTGACTTGCGGGACGAATCGCTGCGTCATCCGGTTCGCCGCGTCGTAGCTGGAAGTGATGGTATAGCCCCTGGGGGTGACCGTGCTGGTCACGTTGCCCGAGGGGTCCAGCGTGAGCGTCGTCCAGTTGGGGCTCCCGGCCTGTCGGGAGCGCCAGAGGCGACCGAGCGCGTCATACTGCCACTCGGATTCGTTCATCGCGAACAGCGATCCTGACGTCGTGTCTTGATTCCGCGAGTAGAATCGGAAATTGAACCGCGGACGCCCCTCCGCGTCGTAGTTCGTGCGCGAGCGGATCGTGTCGGCGGGGACGATCCGGTTGTTCGGGAGCTTGACGCGCGCGCCCACTGTCACCGTCAACGTGTCGCGGCTCATCTTGTCGTAATACGTCTTCGTACGCACGCCGTAGGTGCGGACCAGCGCCGCCGTGGTCGCGGTGTCAGCCGTGCGCGTCGCCGTGAAGGTGCTGTCCGGCCGCCCGACCGCGTCGTTCACGATCAGCGAGAGGATCCCGAGCGGACTCGTCTGCTGCGAGAGATTGCCCAGCGTGTCGTACCCAAAGCTGCCCTGCGATGTGACCGTCGCGGGGAGTCGAGCGGAGGTGTAGGTATAAGACACTCGATTCGGACTCGCGCCGGTCCCGCGCTGTTGCCACGCCATGGTGCTGTCGCTGTTGTACGCGATAGAATCGACGAGGTAGCTGTTCACCGAGGTCCGGGTCCGCACGCTGGTCGGCCGGTTCAGCGTCGCGTGCCACTTGTACGCGGTGATCGCGGTGTCGGCGTTGCCGAACGGCCGGAATACCTTGACCGTGTCGGGCAGTCCGCGGGCATTGTAGATGGATCTCGACGCCAGGCGGCTGGGCGACATCACGCTATCAGCCAAACCCGGCCAAGTGGCCGAGTACCGGATGAATGACTCGTGGCCGACTGCGTTTCGCGTGCGAAATGGCGCCCCGTAGCCATTGATCCAAAATCGACTGATGTCCGCGACATCCGTGCGCGGCCCGTCCACTTGCGAAAACGCGGAGTCGGACAAGACAGGAGAAGTCAGTCCCTTCGTTTCCGCGGCCTGGAGCGTAAGGACATTCCCGAGGGGACGCGTCGCCGTCGCAATGCGATTCCCTGCGTCGTACGTGAATACGGTGCTATCGCCGAGTCGGTTCCGCACCCGTACGATTCGATACTTGTTGTACCAGCTGCTTGACGCGAATCGGACGGTGCCGCCATCCGGATCTCGAATCGAATCCACGCGCTCCAAGCTTCGAAAGAGCTTGGTTCCTCGACCACCCGGGGCCGCGATCGAATCGAGCTTCCCGCTCGCGTAGGCGAGTGTGAAGTCGGCGAATGCGCCACCAGGTCGTGGGACGCGGATCGTGAGCAACGAGTCGGTGCCGCCCGCGTACACGAACCGCGTCACGTGGCCGAGACTGTTGGTCGTCGAGTCGTGACGTCCCACGGAACTGTAAAACACTCTGGCATGCTCTGCCGTCAGGCGCGCGTAGCCGCCCGCGACGGCCACGATGCTGTCAGGCACCGCGAAGCTCGTGGGCGCCTTCCAGAGGCTGCCCGTCTTCGTGTACCGCCGCGCACTCCCGTCACCGCCGATCCAGAGGAGCGTGTCGCCGACGACCTGTAGCTGTTCGAGCCCGGAGATCCACCACCCGCCCCCGAAGCGCGTCCCCATGCGATTCACGATGAGGAGGCGGCCCGTAGTCGTGTACGGGCCCTGGTTGCCGTTCTTCGCGGTGACCTCCAGCGTGAAGTTCGTATTGCCCGTGGACCACGTCCCCGAATCGCCAGCCACCACGATTCGACGCAGGCCTCCCCCCGATCCCCACGCGGTGCCGGGCCACCGCGCACATCCTCGAGGGGTGCCACTGACCTTGATACAGGCGATCACAGTATCCGGAAGGGCTACGTTGTAAGACAATCGTACATCCGCGATGACCAAAGGCTTCGGGGCCGCGTGCTGTGAGTTGTAAAGCAGCGTCGGCGCGCGGACGCTCCCATGGTCCGCACCGCAGCCGCGCCGTGCACGATTCGCAAGTCGCCGCATTCGCTCGCGGCCGAGGCCGTGAGCGCGATCGTGACGCAGGCACCGCGCGGCAGGATGCCGTTCAGGCCGGGAGCGGTGCCCACGAGGGTCACACCAAACCCTTGGATCGCCGCCACCGTCAGATCGACCCACGCGGAGTCCTTGACGGAAGCGTCGTCCAGACTCGTCGCCCGCAATCGCAAGACTCCGCTGGCGCCGACCGTCCCCGAGGCCGTGTGGTTGACCGTGACGACCTGGCTGCCACCAGTCGACAGCGTGGCCGACCCCGGACTGACCGTGCACGCGCCCACCGCACCCGTCGCACACCCGCTCGCGGCGAACGCGTAGCTCGCGCTCGCGTTCCCGAGATTGGTGACCGTGAACCGTTCCGACCGCACGGCGGACTGAAACACGGTGAGGAACGCATTGTCCGCCGCCACGCTCACCGCGCGGCGCGGGGCTGGCGGATAGAACGTCTCGTACGCCTGCCAATGCCAGTTGAACTCGTTGTAGGCATCCGCGAATATCTCGACCTGTCCCGTGGAGGCATCCACCGCGACCGTCCCGGTCGACGAGTAGAACTCGTCGGCGTACGGCGCGACGGCATTGCACGCGGCCGGATCCCACACCATGTCGAAGTCGCCCGTCACGTCGACGTTGTTCACTTTGATCGTATGTGTGCTGACGTCGAAATGACCCGTCCCGGTCCCGTAGCTGCACCACGCGATCTTGACGGTAATCGATCCGCCGAGCACGGTGCCGCCCGGCGTCAGGACCATCACCGCCGACTCTTGGGCGCCGCCGATGATCGGTACGCTTGATGCGACCGTCGCCCCGAGTAGGACCCGGAAGAGCGATGCAGCGATGCGGGTGGTCACAGGACCACCTCGGCGAGCACGCCGCGCCGCATCGGCTTGTGCTCCCAGGTCCCGGTCATCTGCGCGTTCAGCACGCCCGCGACTGAGCGTCGGATGCAGAGCGGTTGACTCGAACGAATCACGAAGGTGGCGCCCGCCGCGATCGATTGGCGCGAGACGTTCGGCCCCGCGGCGCAGCCA
>JANOWT010000073.1:0-4802 GCA_031418115.1 Gemmatimonadota bacterium | reverse complement strand
GGCGCTGATCCCGTCGGCGCGGAACGTCGAGCTGCGCGACCTGTTGGTGCAGGCGCGGCCCGCGGTGGCGGCGCACCTGGAGCATGCGACTGCGATGGCGGCGAAGAAGACGGTGCGTCGCCGGTGAGCGAGGTGCGCTCTCTGCTCTCTGGACGCGGCGCGCGGGTCGGCGCGATCGTCGTGCTGTGCATCGCCGCACTCGGTGCCGCGGTGGGAAGCGTGCGCGGCCGTCCGCGCGCCAGCGCGGTGCGTCACGAGATCCAGATGCGCGCGATCAGCTTCACGCCGGAGGAGCTCGTGGTCGCGGTGGGTGACACCGTTGAGTGGCGCAACGCGGACATCGTGCGACACAACGCTGTTCGGTTGGATCAGTTCGAGACCGGCGATCTTCGGCCCGGTGAGCGCGGCAGTTGGGTGCCGGCCGACACCGGGACCTTCAGCTACCGTTGCACGATCCATGCACGGATGCGGGGGAAGATCGTCGTACGGAAGTAGTTAAGCTGTTGCTCTATCACGAGTTATGAAATGCAGTGCCCCCTGACAGCTGATCAGTGGGCACTTGTTCAATTGGAGAAGTTCGTTCGAGCTAAAGCATACCGTCCGCAAGAACCTGCTGATTTTGCCCATTTTCATCAGCATTATTGCGTCTTTTGGCTTGAATCGTGCGTAACGTCGCAATAGATTTGCATCCTTCGCAGGAAACCGCGGACACTCCAACACCAATTCAGATCATGACCGCCTCTTCGACGCCCCGCTCCGACGCCATGCGCGCCATCGCGACGCGTGCTGCCATCACCCCGGACGTGCCGGCCATGGCCGCCACGCCGGTGCCGACCTCTGCCTACTTCGGCAGCAACACCTTCGGCGCGCGTCAGATGCGCGACAAGCTCTCGAAGGAAGTCTACGAGAAGCTCACGCAGGCCATTCGTTTGGGAAAGAAGCTCGACCCCGAGATCGCACCCGCTGTCGCGAAGGCCGTGAAGGAGTGGGCGATCGCGCGCGGCGTGACGCACTTCTGTCACTGGTTCCAGCCGCAGACCGGCCTCACCGCCGAGAAGCATGATGCTTTCCTGACGCTCGACTCCAACGGTGCTGCGATCGAGAAGTTCTCGGCTGAACAGCTGATCCAGTCGGAGCCGGACGCATCGTCGTTCCCGTCGGGTGGACTGCGCGCGACCTGGGAAGCCCGCGGCTACACCGCGTGGAACCCCGCATCGCCGGTGTTCATCATGGAAGCTGCGGCGACCAAGACGCTCTGCATCCCGTCGGTCTTCATCGGCTACAACGGCGAAGCGCTCGACGAGGTCACCCCGCTCTTCCGGTCGAGTGAAGTGCTCTCGAACGCCGCGCGTGAGTTGCTCGACATCATCGGCGACAAGGGTGCGCTCCGTGTGTACACCACCATGGGCACCGAGCAGGAGTTCTTCATCATCGACCGTACGCATTTCGCGATGCGTCCCGACCTCGTGATGGGCGGACGCTCGCTCGTCGGTGCGCCGCCGCCGCGTGGCCAGCAGCTCGAGGATCACTACTTCGGTGGCATCCCTGAGCGCGTGCAGGCCTTCCTCGCCGAAGTCGAGTTCGAGCTCTACAAGCTAGGCGTACCGATCGTCACGCGGCACAACGAGGTCGCGCCCTGTCAGTTCGAGATGGCGCCGATGTTCGAGGAGACCGACATCGCCACCGATCACAACCAGCTCGTGATGTCGATCCTCAAGGACGTGGCACTGCGTCATGGTCTGCAGGCGTTGTTGCACGAGAAGCCGTTCGCCGGCATCAATGGGTCGGGCAAGCATTGCAACTGGTCGCTCTCGATCACCAGCGACAACGCGCTCAACGGCATCAACCTGCTCAAGCCGGGCAAGACGCCGCACCAGAACCTGCGCTTCCTGATGTTCCTTGCGGCGTTCCTCAAGGGCGTGCACAAGCATCAGGGTCTGTTGCGCGCCGGCATCGGGACGAGCGGCAACGAGCATCGTCTTGGCGCCAACGAAGCGCCGCCGGCGATCATGTCGGTGTTCATGGGTGCCGCACTCACCAAGATGATCGAGGACATCATCGCCGGCCGTGCCGGCACCAAGGCCGAACAGGCGATGTTGGAGCTCGGCGTCGCGAAGCTGCCCGAGATCGAGCAGGACAACACCGATCGCAATCGCACGTCGCCGCTCGCGTTCACGGGCGCGAAGTTCGAGTTCCGCGCGGTGGGTTCGTCGCAGAGCATCGCCTTCCCGGTGATGGTGCTGAACACGGTGGTGGCCGAGGCGATCGTGGAGATCACCGCGGCGCTCAAGGCCGAGCTCAAGAATGGTGGCTCGGTGGACGACGCCGCGCTCAAGGTGGTGCGCAAGGCGTTCAAGGAGACGAGCACGATCCGGTTCGAGGGCAACGGCTACAGCGCCGAGTGGGTGAAGGAGGCCAAGAAGCGTGGTCTGCTCAACCTCCGTCGCGCGCCTGAGGCGTTGGCACAGATGACGGCGAAGACGACGAAGGATCTCTTTGTGAAG
Source organism: Gemmatimonadota bacterium (assembly GCA_031418115.1). Classification (GTDB taxonomy): domain Bacteria; phylum Gemmatimonadota; class Gemmatimonadetes; order Gemmatimonadales; family Gemmatimonadaceae; genus Pseudogemmatithrix. The sequence continues at coordinate 2,298 of JANOWT010000073.1, read as the reverse complement.
ACGGGCATCCTGACTGCGGCCGAGCTGGAGAGCCGCTACCATGTGCGCGTGGAGCGCTATGTGAAGGACCTGTTGATCGAGATGGAGACGATGGCGGAGATGTTGGACACGCAGATCCTGCCGGCGACGTATGCCTATCTCGGCTCGCTGGCCGAGGGTGCGGCGAAGTCGAAGCAGGCGGGGATCCGTGTGGTGCCGCAGAAGGCGGCGGCCGAGTCGGTGGGGAAGCTCGCGGTGGCGTTGCAGACCAAGACGGCGGCGCTGCATGCGGCGATCAAGCGGTCGCATGCGTTGCACGGCGATGAGGCGAAGTGTGCGGTGTTCCTGACGAGCACTGGTGCGGATGCGATGGCGGCGGCGCGAGAGATCGCGGACGAGCTCGAGGTGGTGGTGGGTGATTCGTATTGGCCGCTGCCGCGGTATCGGGAGATGTTGTTCCCGGTCTGATTTGGGAGGTGGGAGGTGGGAGGGGGGCGCGGCCACTGGTCGCGCTCCCTTTTCGATTTCGGGGAGGTCGACTGGGTGGGCAGCGCTCGAATGTCTGTTGGCGCGGCGGAGTGGGGGCCGCATGCTGGAGTCGTCGGAAGAAGTCCCTCTACTAGTACATGTCGAAGAACGGGCGATTCCTATGAATGCTGATTCGGCAGGACAAACTCGCCAACTAGGCATTCATAGGAATGGGCGTGTTTCAGAGATGTACTAGTAGAGGGGACGTGCACGCGGAACGGTGTGATTCTCCGCCGGTCGAGCGGAAGTCGCACGCGGACACGTGGATCTCGATGGCGGACACAGAGAACCCGAGGGCAGACACGGAGAAGAACGCCGCAGCGAGAGGGAACCGGCGGGCGGGCAGGTCAATCCTGGGTGCTGTAGGGCTCAACGCGGGCGCTGCAAGGTCGAACGCGGGCGTTGCAAGACGAGTCTCAAGAGCGAGGAGCAGGGACGCGGGAACGACGAGTCTCTTCGTGGGCGCGGTGAGGGCGGACGAGGGCGCGACGAGGGCGGACGAGTGAGAGACGAGGTCGATCGAGGACGCGACGCGTCTCGTCGAGCGAGCGACGAGACGGAACGAGGGCGCAACGAAGTCGATCGAGGACGCGACGCGTCTTGTCGAGCGAGCAACGGGACGGAACGAGGGCGCGATGAGGCGCTACGAGTTGGCGACGAGGGAGCTCGATCGACCGAAGAGGTCAGCTCAGGAGGCTCCCGGGACGGTCGAGCGTCCGGCGCGGTCCGCCGCGGACGCTGCAAGGCGAGTCGAGTACGCGATGAGTCTCGTTTCGGAAGCGGCGAGTCGACCAAAGTCGGCTCGGAGACGAGTTCAGGCGACTACGACGCTCTTCAAGTTCGGCCGTGCGTGACGGACGCACATGGTCGGGTACTCCGGGGGCGATTGCGTCCGATCGCATCCCTGTAGGAGGGAGGGCACGAAGGAAACGAGACAGAGGCAGGTGGTGAAGCGTTCCAGCGGGTGTGCGCGTTCCTCGCCGAGCACCCGGCGACGGGGACGCTGCGGTACGCGAGCGCGCTGGCGATGCTGGACGACGTGATCGAGAAGGTGCGGTCGCTCGCGCGCATGGAGTACCGCGGGCCGCCGTGTCGTTCCGGGCCGTCCGGTCCGTCAGTTGTGATCTGCGCTGAGGCTACGGCGGCGGTTTGTCGGCCGGCGCGTTGCGGGACGTGAGTTTGGGGTTCGCGCCGATTTAGACAGGTCTGTCTAAATCGGCGCGTCGGGGTGAACGAACGGAGGAGCCGAGATGCGCTAGGTGCGGGCGGGCGTGGCGCTTGCGCTCTTTTGGGCCGCGTTGAAGATTGGCGGCAGCCTGATTAGACAGACCTGCATAATCAGGAGATAATGGAATAGGCAGGTCTGTCCAATCCACGTTATCCCGGCCACCGAGAGCGACGTCTATCTGGAGGACGGATGAGGCTGAAACGAATTGACTGGAGCGTGGTCGCACGCGCGTTGGTGCCGGCCCTCGCCATCAGCATCTTGGTGCTCCTCGTGTCGCAGTTCTTGCTCGGGCGCACCGAAGCCTTCTCCGATCGCCTCTCGCAACTCGTCTTCTTTCCTGTGTTCCTCGGCGCCTATCACCGTGGAATGCGATCGCGGTTGGCATCGACGCTGTAACCGGCCCGAGTGCCCCGGCGGGATAACGGAGGTTGGTGCAGACGGCCGCGTCAGGGAAGCAGGTGGGCGGCCGCGCCGTGTCGTAACTTCAAGGGCGGCGCGGCCGCCCCCCAGCAATTTATTAAAGCGGCCGCAGCACAACCAAACCTTATGCGGATCTACCACAC
>JANOWT010000072.1:0-9360 GCA_031418115.1 Gemmatimonadota bacterium | reverse complement strand
CCGCTTCCAGCGGTTGCGGCCGAGATTCCGGAGCGCATAGTCGCTCGAGATCGCCACCAGCATCACGAGGATCACGCACGCGATCAGCCCCAGATCGTTCGCGAGACCGAACGCGTCGATCCTCAGCGGCATCAAGCCCCGCGCTCCGGCTGGTTCGAGGAAGTACTCGGCCATCTTGCCCTTCATGTGCACGCCGAGCCCCAGCACCGTGTGCACCACGGCGAGCACGCCGCCCCAGATGCCGACGTCGCGGCGCAGATCGGTGCTCAGCGGGTTCGCGCGCTGGCGCAGCACATTGAGCGGCCCGAATAGCAGCGTCAGGGCGACGAACAGGAAACCCACCTGTCCCGTCGCCAGACTCAGCCGTGCTCTGGGAACCGGATTGCTGTGCGTCATCGCGATCACCGCCCCCAGAACGACGGTCACGGCGGCAAGCGTCAGGTGATGCCGCCAGCGCCGTGCCCTTCGCCCGGTCGGTTCGGCTTCCGTCGCTTGCTCGTTCACTGAATGAACTTCCACCCTGCCCTGTACCCCCGCGTCAACGGCGTCCCCGTCAACCGCGCCCGCACCATCTCGATCGGCATCCGCCCGCCCTGCAGGATCGCGTCATGGAACTCCTTGTTCGTCATTCGCCCGCCACCGACCAACTCGCGGTGCAGCGCACGGATCTGCAGTCCGCCCATCATGTACGCGGCCTGGTAGAGCGGTGAGTAGGTCCCGTTGAACGACCGTCGCACCTCGGCCTCGGCATTCGCGCGTTCGTGTCCTACGCGATCGACGAGCATATCGATCGCCTCCTGCGGTGTCATGCGGCCCAGGTGCACGTTGAGCGAGAAGATGATCCGCGCCAGGCGATGCGAGCGCCAGAAGAGCATGCCCATGCGGTCCTCTGGCGTCTGCGGGAAGCCCTGATCCCAGAGCAGCATCTCCCACCAGAGCGACCATCCCTCGCCCCAGAACGGCGTGTTGAATGCGCCACGGTGCGTGTTGTAACGCGACGTCATGTACCCCTGCAGGTGATGCCCGGGGATCAACTCGTGGTGCACCGTCGCCATCGAGAAGTGCGGATTGTTGCCGCGCATCGACATCATCTTGTCGGCGTCGGCCATCGAGTCGGTCGGGTACGAGACCTGGATGATCTCGCCACCGAGGAAGAACGGCGAGACAAGCTGCTGCCGCGGCGTCATCATCTCCATGCGCCAGATCTCATCCGAGAGGGGCGGCACGGTGACGAGGTTCCGCTCGGTGATGAACTTCGTCGCCTCGCGCGCGAGGCGGCGGATCAACTCGGGCTGTTCACCCGCCGGCACGAAGTCCTGCTTGACCTTCTCGAGCGCGGCGCGCCAGTCGTCACCGAAGCCCATCTCGCGCGCCGCCTTCTTCCGCTCCTGGTCGATCCAGACGAACTCGCGCTCGGCGAGCGCGATCAGATCGTCGGGCGTGTAGTCGATCATCTCCGCTTCCAGATCCTCCTTGAGCCCCTCCGCGCCGATCGGGTCGCCGATGATCGGCTCCTCCTGTCCGGCGGCCTGCCCGACGACCGACTCGCGGAGTGTGCGCGTGTAGCGCGCGATCGCGTCGGTGGCGCGACGGCTCGGGTCCTCGGTCCACCACGAGAACTCGGGATCGTACCCCGCGTAGAAACGACTCCAGTTGCGCATCGTGCCCTGCAGGTCCTCGATGAACCCGATCGCCCGCAGCGCCACGATCCGCTCGGCGCGGGTCGCACTGTTGGCGGGCTTCGCGCGCACGGCCTTCGCGAGACTGTCGGAGACCGCAGCGATATTCGCGAGTGCCTTGGCGGCCTTCGGAGCATCGACCTTCTCGAACCGGCGGCGCGTCTCCTCGAGGTCGGTGATGACCTGCGCGAACGGCACGAGCGGCGCCATCTCGCCGGCGAGCTTCGCTTCGCGGCCCAACTGCGCGAGCTCGTAGCGCAGGCGATTGTCGAGGAGCACGTAGTCGATCCGCCCCTCCTGGCTAAGCTTGTTGAAGTCGACCTTCGCCAAGCGCCCACGCCACTCGTTGAAGAACGTGGTGAAGCGCGCGCGGCGCGCCGGCGAATACTCGACCGTCCAGCGGCGCCCGAGCGCAGCGCGATCGGTGGAGTAGAGCGCCACCGAGTCGCGGAGTTCGCTCGCGCCCACCGGGATCATGCCGATCCGGCGCTGCGCGCCGAGGTCACCCACCGCGAGTGTGAGCAGCAGAGTCGAGACCGCGAGCCGCGTACCCGCACGAATAGTGCTCACTACGGCTTCTCGTAGCGCTTCAGCGCGCGTGGACCCACTTCGGCACCATAGATCACGCCGCGGGAGTCCACGGCCACGCCCTCGGCCGCGCTCGTGTTTCGCGTCGTCGTAGTCGGGTCGGGAATGAACGCCGTCACCACACCGGTGCGCGCGCTCCCGATCCTGATGCCACGCAGCCAGGCGGTGCGGCTCGGCTCGATCGATCCGGACTCCGAGTCGGCCACGTAGATCACGTCGTTCGCGTCGATGAAGATCCCGCTCGCGCGCGAGAACTGGAACCAGGTGTCGAGCAGCGTGCCCGTCGGCGAGAAGATCTGCAGACGGTCGTTGCCACGATCGCCCACGAAGAGCCGACCCTGCGAATCCATCGCGAGCGCATGCGGCTGGTCGAACTCGCCGGGGCCAGTGCCCTTGCGACCCCAGCTCGTGATCATCTTGCCCGTGCGATCGAAGCGCAGGATGCGCGCATTCGCGTCCGCACCCGACGCATGGCCTTCGGCCACGTAGATGTCGCCGGTGGGCGCGACGTAGACGGCGTTGGGCTGGAAGAAGTATCCGGGCTCGCGTGCACCACCGTCGGTGCCGAGTCGCATGAGCAACGCACCCTGCGGCGAGAACTTGAGTACCTGGTGTCCGAAGATCCGCGCCGGCTGCACGGGCGCCGGTGCATCGGCGGCGGCCCCGCGCGGCGCAGCGACGCGATTGTCACGTCCGTCCACCACCCACACGTTGCCCTCGTGATCCACGTGGATCCCGTGCGGCCAGTTCACCATCCCTTTGCCGAACGACCGCACGAGCGTGCCGTTCTTGTCGAAGAGCAGGATCGGATCGAGGTCGCTTCCCACGCAACTGTTCTGCCCGCACCGCTCACCGACCCACACGCTCACGCCGTCCTTGTCGATCGCCACGGCGCTCGTCGAGCCCCACGTACGTCCGGCGGGCAGCTTCGCCCAACCCTCGACCGTGCGGTACGGGTTGGGGCGATCGTTCACCGGCTCGGGCGCCTGCGCGCCGAGTGATCCCGCGAGTAGCGCGATCGCGGTGGCGCCATGAATCAGTCGAGTACGCATCAGTCGTCATCTCCGCCAAAGGGTGATTCACCAGGAACGTATTCTTGCGACGGAAGCCGGAAGGCCGCAGCGAGGGCCGGATCACCGCTATCGCCCATCACGCGCCACGCCGCGTACTCGGCGATGACGATCGAGAACTTGAAGCCCTCGGCCTGCCCCATGCCCGTGATCCACGCATTCTCGGCGCCCGGCACGCGATCGACGATGAAGTTGCGATTGACGCTGATCTCGTAGTGACACGAGCGCGTCGAGAGCAGCGGCGCCTCGGCCATGGCAGGGAAGTACTTGGTGAGGACGTTGCGCGAGCCGTCGATGCGCTCCTGATTCGTCCACCGCGAGCTGGTGTCCGGATCCTGCTGAGCCGGGTCAGGCCGGGTGTTCGGCGGCCTGGGAGGAGGCGCGGCCGCAGCGGCAGCGGCGGCTCCGGGCGGTGGAGGCGGCGCGATGGCCCCGCGCACGCGGAACCCATGACTGTCGGCAGGCAGCGCCGCCCAACCCGTCACGCCGGGCACGTTCCATGTGGGGCAGTTGGGAAAGGTGAAGCGGGCATCGTCCACGGGCGTACCGAAGTAGCAGACGTGGCCGATCGGCAGGTTGGTGCGATTGCGCAGCGCATCGGGGAAGACCTTCCCGAGCCAGGGCCCGCAGGCGAAGACGTACGAGTCGGCGCTGAGCTGCGTCCCGTCCTGCAATGTGACGCCCTGCATCCGACCATTCGTGATCGCTCCAGGAGTCACGCGGCCCATGCGGAACTCCACGCCCGCGTCACGCGCGAGTGCGACCTGCGCCTGCACCGAGTCCCGTGCGCGAGCGACGCCGGCGTCCGGTTCGTAGATCAGGACCTCATTTCCCTCCGACCTGATCTGGGGGAACCGCCGCTTGGCATCGTCGGGGGTGAGCACCTCGTACTTCACGCCGAGCTTGTCCCAGAGTTCGCGCGACCTCGTGGTGAAGGGCTGCGGCCGCTCACGGAGGATCAGGTCGCCAGTCTCGTAGTAGAACCGCGTCCCGAAGCGCTTGCTGTGCTCGGCGTCGAACTCGCGCCACCGCTTGATGCTCTCGCGCGCCCAGCTCACCCAGAGCTCGGGCGTGATCGTGCGATCGCCGTACGACGAGCGGATGCCGCGCGTCTCGTCGCCGGTGGTCGCGCGCGAGTTGGCGACGCCGTACTGGTCGATCAATGTGACGCGATTGCCCTGCTTGCGCAGGTGCCCGGAGATGAATGCGCCCCAAGCGCCAGCGCCAACGACGATCACGTGGCTCGAGGGGCGGGCGCGGCCGCGACGGGCGGCAGGTACGACGCCCTGCTGTGTCTCTACGGCTGCGGGCGCGACGCCCGTGAGCAGAGCTCCCGTACCAAGACCGGCGAGCCGAAGGAAATCGCGGCGGGGCAGTTCGGGGGCTGCAGTACGACTGTCGTCGGAGTCGTCGAAGGCGGAGATGTCGGACATGAGGGGGCGAGGGAGTCAGTTGGGGATGCGCGAAGATCGCTCACGCGCAGGGGAGCCGCAATCGCCGCGGCGCCCTGGACTGGTCGTTCCAGTGGCCGTCACCCAACGTGTGACGTCTTGCACCCGTTGAAGCGCCTCGTCAGCTTCCTTGTCGATGCCAACGCCTTCTTTGCCCTTCGTACGCCGCGTGCAGGTCAGTGCGGCCGTGCTCCTCCTCGCCGCAACGCTCGCCACGCCTGCGCGCGCGCAGGACACGGCGCCACTCGACTCCGCCGCCGCTGCAGCCAAACAGGTCGAGCTCGGCGAGCAGTGGTTCCGCGCCGCCTGCTTCGAGTGCCACGCGACCGGTGGCCTCTCCAACGCCGACTTCCGATTGAAATGGAGCGGCCGCTCGGCATTCGAGTTGGTCGAGGCGATCCGCTCGACCATGCCCGAATCCGCACCTGGCTCGCTCACGCAAGGGACCTACATCGCGGTGGTCGCGTATCTCATCAGGACCAATGGCATGCCCGTCGGCACGAACGCGCTCCCCGCCGATAGCGCCGGACTCACCACCATCAAGCTCACGTTCGCTCCCGCTTCATCCACTTCCCGCCGCTGACCGAGACGCCCATGCGCATCGCACTGAGTTCCATCCGCACCGCCGCCCTCGTCGCGCTCGTCGCCATTCCCGCTCTCGCGCAGGCGCAGCAGCGCGAGGCCATCGGTCGCTCGACGGCGACGCTCACACAAGCGATCCGCGTCGGCAACATGGTCTACGCCTCGGGAGCGCTCCCGACCGGTGGCGCCAACGCCGACACGACCATCCAGGGTCAGACGCGCAGCGCGCTCGGCAACATCAAGACCACGCTCGAGCTGGCCGGCACGACGATGCAGAACGCGGTCAAGTGCACCGTCTTCCTGATCGAGGGCAGCGACTTCCGAGGGATGAACGAGGCGTACGCCGAGTTCTGGCCGGTCGCGCCGCCGGCGCGCTCCACCGTCGTCGTGAAGGCCCTTGTGGCCCCGAATGCGAAGCTCGAGATCGAGTGCATCGCGGTGATGCCGGTGAAGTGATCACCGGCGGTGGGAACCTCAGCCGAGCGCGATCCGCAGATCCCGCTCGCTGAGGTTCCCACCGCACATCACGATCCCCACGCGCTTACCCGCCAGTTCCGGCGCGAGTTTGCGAAGCCCCGCGAGTCCGGCCGCCCCTGCCCCCTCGGGCAGGTTGTGCGTGATCCCGATCAGGTCGCGCACCGCCGCATAAATCTCGTCCTCGCTCACGGTGACGAACCCCGAGAGTCCCGCGCGTAGCGCGTCGAACGTGAGATCGTATGCCGAGCCCGTCGCGATTCCTTCCGCGAACGTGTTGATCGGCTGATTCACGAGCTTCTCTCCGCGCATCCAGCTCTCGTACTGCGCTGCCGCGCCCGCTGCGCCCACGGCGTAGATCTTCAGAGACGGCTTCCGTGCCGCCGCCACGGTCAACGCGCCTACGGACTGCGATCCACCGCCGAGCGCGATCACGAGCGCATCGAGTTCGGGCTCCTGCTGCAAGATCTCGAGCGTCATCGTCCCTGCCCCGGCGACCACGAGCGGGTCGTTGGTCGAGTGCGCGAGCACCAGTCCGCGCTCAGCGCCGATCCGCGCGCACGCGCGCACCGTCAGGTCGTAGGTCTCGCCGACCTCGAGCAGTTCGGCACCGAGCGCGCGGATCGCCGCGTTCTTCCCGGGGTTGTTGCCGATCGGCACGCAGATGGTGACCGGCGTAGCGGTGAGTCGGCCACCGTACGCGATTCCCTGACCGTGATTGCCCGTGCTCGCGCCGATCATGCCACGTCCGCGCTGCTCGACGGTGCGACCGAGGATGGCATTCAACCCGTTGCGGATCTTGAAGCTCTGCGTGGGATTATGGTTCTCGTGCTTCACCAGCACGTGCGTGCCGTGCCCGACGAGTTCGTCGAGCTGATCGTAGTGGCGCAGTGGCGTGGGTGCGAGATGCGGACGGAGCCGTGTTTCGGCGGCGAGCACGTCGTTGAACGTGATCGGCAGCGCGCCGGCGGCGAGTGCCTCTGTGGCTCCGGCGCTCATCGGCTGTGCTTGTACATGAGGTTCACGAGCTCGTCGTACATCGCCTCAGCTTCGGCCGGACCCGACTGGATCGCGCCCGCGGCGCAGTGCTTGAGATGATTGCGCATGAGCTCGCGGTTCACACTCCGGAGCGCCTCCTGCACCGACGAGATCTGCGTCATGACGTCGGCGCAGTAGCGGTCTTCCTCGACCATCTTCTGCAGACCGCGCACCTGACCCTCGATGCGACGGAGGCGCTTGAGGTTGCGGTCCTTGATGTCGGCGTCCACCGCGAGCGCCTTTCGCCCGGAATCGTCGCCGTGTGCGCCGCAACCGCAGGTCGCGCTGGGATGATTCCTGAGAGCGGTCGCCATCAGTGCGTGCCGACCACGGCGTAGCCTTCTTCGGTCACGGCCTTGGCGATGGCGTCGGCTGAGACCTTGGCTGCATCGAAGTTCATCGTGGCTGAGCCGATCCTCACTTCGTCGACCTGCACGCCTTGAATGGCCTTGAGGGTGCGCGAGACTGATGCGACGCAGTGGCCGCAGGACATGCCGGTGATGTCGAGAGTGAGCTTAGTCATGCGGAGAATGTATATACCCCCCTACCCTATACGCAAGCGGTTCGCGGCGGGGCGGATCCGACGGCTGCGCCTCCCTTACGGCGTCACCTCTCTTCTGCAGTTCGCCCGCCCGACGTATTCTCTCCGGACCCTCTTCCGAGTATCGCATGCTGCTCCCTGTTCTCGCGCTCATCGTCGGTGCCGCTAGCGCCGACACCTTGACCTGGATCGTCGACAACCACGGCCGTCGCGCCGGTGAGCTGACGGTCATCACCAGGGGCGACTCGGTCATCGCGAGATGGGTCTACACCGATCGCCAGCGTGGTGGTCGCTTAGAGACGCGCTACGTCATGTCACGCGACGGGCTGCCACGCAGCGCCGAACTGCGCGCCGTCCTTGCCGACGGCACTGCGGGTGAACCGATGGAGCGTCTTGATGTCGTCGGGGACTCCGTGCGCACGCGCATCGGCCTCGGTGCCGCCGTCTCTACTGCGACTGCGCCAGTGCCTCCGGGAGCGTTCGTAGGGCTGCGGGGCCAGCCCACGCCGTATGAGCAGGCCGCACTCGCGCGGCATCTCCTCACGCAGCCGGATCGCAGCGCTCCGTTCGCTGGCGGCGTGGACGCGCGCGTCGAGGTGATCGTCGACACCACGCTCCGACTCGGAACGCGACGTCAGCGCGCGCGACTGGTGATGGTCTACCGTGGCAATCCCAACAACCCGGGTGGCGTCTGGCTCGACGAACGCGGTCAGTTGCTCGCGACCGACGTGCAGTGGTTCATCACGATCCGGCAGGGTGCGGAATCGCTGCTGCCGACGCTCCGCGCGATCGAGCTCAAGTGGCGCGACGCCCGCGCCGAGGCGCTCGCGAAGACGGTCGTGACGCCGACCAACGGCTCGATCGTGATCCGCGGAGGGAACCTCTTCGACGCCGAGTCGGGCGTCATGCGCGCCGCGCAGACGATCGTCGTGCGCGGTGATCGCATCGTCGCCGTCGGTTCCGACGACGCGGTGAGCATCCCCGCTGGTGCGACCGTCATCGACGCCACCGGCAAGACAGTCATGCCCGGCATGTGGGACATGCATGGCCACATCCAGGTCGCGAATCAGGGGTCACTCGGGATCATCCAGCTCTCCAACGGCCTCACCACCGCGCGCGATCTCGCGGCGGATCTCGACGTCGCCACCTCGCTGCGCGACCGCGAGCGCGCGGGCAAGCTCGCGTCGCCACGGGCCGTGCTGGCTGGATTCATCGAAGGCCCGCTCGCGTGGGCGGGTCCGAGCGAAGCACTGGTGCGCGACGAGGCTGAGGCGCGTCGGTGGGTCGCGCGCTATGACTCGGCCGGCTACAAGCAGATCAAACTCTACAACGTCGTCCATCCCGATCTCATTCCGGTGATCGCGGCCGAGGCGCACAGGCGCGGGATGCGGCTGAGTGGACACATCCCGCGCGGCATCAGCATCGAGGCCGCCGTCACGCTCGGCTACGACGAGATCCAACATGCCGCCTTCTTCTTCTCGAACTTCTTCCAGGATTCGCTCTACCTGCCGCGCATGCGGGCCTACTCGCAAGTGGCGACAGCGGTCGCGCCCCACTTCGACGTCTTCTCACCCGGCATGACCAAGCTACTCGAGTTCCTCAAGGCGCGCGGCACCGCGGTCGACGGCACCTTCAACCTCTGGATCGGGGGTGGAGGTGCGATCGTCGGCGCTGGTGGCTCCACGGACCAACAGCGCGCCGACAGCGCCTACCTGAACCTGATCCGGCGCCTCTACGCGTACGGCATTCCGCTCATCGCCGGTACGGACAACTCGAGTGGCGCGACCTTCCGCCGTGAACTCGAGATGTATGAACTCGCCGGCATTCCAGCGGCGCGCGTGCTGCAGATCGCGACCATCGAAGCGGCGCGGCACATGCGCGACGAGCGCGACTACGGGAGCGTCAGCGTCGGCAAGGTCGCCGACATCCTCATCGTC
>JANOWT010000071.1:0-2094 GCA_031418115.1 Gemmatimonadota bacterium | reverse complement strand
CGGGTCGAACTGCTTCGCGCGCAGGAACTGCGTCATCTGGATCCAGGTCTCGTACATCCGTCGCCCCACGACGCCGTAGATCGTGATCCCCTTGAAGATCACCTCGGTCGCGAAGTTCACCTCCATCGGCTTGGCTGGGATGCCGAGCATCTGCACTCGGCCGCCCACGCGCACGAGCGCGAACGCCTGATGGATCGCCGACGGTACTCCGCTCATCTCGAGCACTACGTCCACTCCGAGTCCCTGCGTCGCCGCCTTCACCGCCGCGTCGGCGTCGTTGGGATGCACGGCCGCATGCGCACCCATGGTGCGGGCGAGTGCGAGTCGCGTGGGGTTCACGTCGCTCGCGACGATGTGCGAAGCGCCCGCAGCCTTTGCGATGCCCACCGCGAAGATCCCGATCGGACCGCAACCCGTGACCAGCACGGTCGCGCCCGGCAGCTCCGTGCCGTGCAGCGCGGTGTGGAAGGCGTTGCCCATGGGGTCGTGGATCCCGCCGATCTCGAACGGCACATCGGCATCGAGATGCCAGACATTGCCCGCCGGCATCGCGATGTAGTCGGCGAAGGCACCATCGCGGTCCACGCCGATGATCTTCGTATTCGGGCAAACGTGTGCGTTCCCGGTGCGGCACAGGTGGCAGCGCCCGCAGACGATATGCCCCTCGGCAGTCACGCGGTCGCCGACTTTCACATCGGTCACGAGTGATCCGACCTTCTCCACTACGCCCGCGAACTCATGCCCCACCGTGAACGGCGGCTTGCAGCGCCCCTGCGCCCACGCGTCCCACTCATGGATGTGCACGTCGGTGCCGCAGACGCCCGCGGCCTTCACCTTGATGAGCACCTCGTCGTCGCGGTAGGCGGGGACGGGCACGTCCTTGAGGACGAAGCCGACGGAGGGGGATTCCTTGACCAGTGCACGCAACGGGGACTCACGCGTTCGGGGAACGGAGACGATTATTAGCATGGACCGCGCGACATCGCCTCGCGGTCGCTGAAACGTCGCCGCGCCCCGCTCGCATTGAAAGGGGGGTCGGCCCGGAGCACGAGGACCACGATGGCAGAGCGGGAAGACCCAACGCTGGAGAATGGAGCGGCGTCGCAGCAGATGCTGGTCGTGGGGGCCCTCATGCTCGGCCTGGTCACGCAGTTGACCACGCCGGCGATGGCGCACTTCCCCGGTGCGCTCATCCCGTGGCCCGCCCACGGCCTGACGATCGCGCTCATGATCGCCGCGTCGGCGAGACATCGGCTCTTCGCGTTCGTCGCCTGCGCGCTCGCGCTGCTGGTCGGCCTGGCGCCTGCGGCGACCGCCAGCGTCGGTGGACCGGCACGCCTCCTCGCGGCTGTCTCGCTGCTCCTGGCGCAGGGCGTGTTCGTCACCCTGCTCTACGAGCGACTCGCTGGCCGCGTCTCACCGCTCTCCGGCACGACGCCGTACGTCTGGATGCTCGTCGTCGTCGTCGGCGGAACGCTACCCCTTACGGCGATCGCGAGCGCGACGATGCGCTTCTCTGGCGCAGGCCAGGGGACCGGCTACTCCGGGCTCGCGTGGTGGCTAGCCGCGAGCTCCTCCGGTGCGGCGATCGTCGGTCTCTCCACCTCATTCATGCGCGGATCCTCGCGCGACCCGTCCTTCAGGCGCGACCGACTGGTCGAGCTGTGCGTGCTGGCCATCATCTACGTGATCGCCCTCGCGTCGGCGTTCGCAGAGGTGGGCCCCCTCGCTGGGCGCATCACGCCCGCACTCGCCGCGCTTCCGTTCCTCGTCTGGGGCGGCCTGCGCTTCGGCGTTCGTGGCTATGCGCTGATCGCGGCACTCCTCATCGTCGGCGTGCTCCTCTCCGCCTCGGCCGACATCGGTCCGTTCGGCCCCAACGGACGCTTCGACGAGGACAAGCTCGACCGATTCCGGCGCGCCTGGATCTACGTCGCCTCGCTCGTCGGGCCGGCAATGATGTTCCCAGTCGCGCTCGAACAGCGCGCCGCCGCCGACCGCCGCACACGGAGTGCGCTCGCACAGCTCCGCTCGATGTTCGAGAGCACGAGCGACCTGATCGCTGCCGTCGATCGCGATCTCACGCTCATTGCC
>JANOWT010000070.1:0-3086 GCA_031418115.1 Gemmatimonadota bacterium | reverse complement strand
GGCAATGAGCGTGAGATCGCGATCGACGGCAGCGATCAGGTCGCTCGTGCTCTCGAACATCGAGCGGAGCTGTGCGAGCGCACTCCGTGTGCGGCGGTCGGCGGCGGCGCGCTGTTCGAGCGCGACTGGGAACATCATTGCGGGGCCCACGAGCGAGGCGAGGTAGATCCAGGCACGACGGAAACGGTCGAGCCGTTCCTGGCCGAACCAACCGGTCGGTCCCTGCAGTCCGAAGGGGCCGATGTCGGCCCATGTGGAGAGGAGCACGCCGGCAATGAGAATAGAGGCGATGACCGCGTAGCCGCGAACGCCGAGTCGCAGGCCGCCCCAGACGAGAAAAGGGAGCGCGGCGAGCGCGGGCGTGATGCGGCCGGCGAGCGGGCCGATCTCTGCGAACGCCGAGAGGACCGCGACCAGTTGAACGATCGCGATCAACGACAACTCGGCGACTTGGGGTCGACGCTGCGGCTGAACTCGCGCGTCCCCCTGCAACATCGCGAGCGAGAGCCCGACGAGCGCGGCGCCGGATGTACTCGCAGCGCTCCACCAGGCGAGTCCAGAGTAGCCGGTTCCCAGACCGGCACCAGAGAGGCGCATCGTGGCGCTGGCGACGGCGGTGAGCGGCAGCGATCCGCCAACGACGGCGACGAGCATCCACGCGTACGGCGTGGTACCGGAGAGAGGAGAGACGCGACCGGCCAGGCGTTCGTAGAGCCAGGTGATGAAGAGACCCTGCGCCAGGAGCAGTGCGACCGCGGCGACGAGGCGCGCCGGCCCGCCAACGCCGGCAGCTGCCGCGGGCGCCAAGCCGATCATCAGGGCGAGCGCGCACGCCCCGGCGGCAAAGAGCCGGTGTTGGGTCGACGCGGCGATCAACAACGCGACGGTGAGGCCGTGAGCCGGCCATGGAATGATCGCACCCGGGAAGTGGGCCATCTCCGGCGTGGTCAACTGCGTGACCACCCCGAGTACCAGCGCCCCGACGACCAAGGTCGCCTGCGACGCGGTTCCGTTGTCCATCGCCTGGTCTTCCATATCTGCCATCGCGATCCTCGTTCTCCTCGCCCGCCCCCCTTTCAATGGAGGCTGGGCGCGGCGACGTTTCAGCGCGCGGCGTTCATGCCGCGCGCAAGCACCCACTAATAGTCGTCTCCGTACCCTGAACTCGTGAGTCCCCGGTGCGTGCACTGGTCAAGGAATCCCCATCCGTCGGCTTCGTCCTCAAGGACGTGCCCGTCCCCGCCTACCGTGACGACGAGGTGCTCATCAAGGTGAAGGCCGCGGGCGTCTGCGGCACCGATGTGCACATCCATGAGTGGGACGCGTGGGCGCAGGGGCGCTGCAAGCCGCCGTTCACGGTGGGGCATGAGTTCGCGGGCGTAGTGGAGAAGGTCGGATCACTCGTGACCGATGTGAAGGTCGGCGACCGTGTGACGGCCGAGGGGCACATCGTGTGTGGGCGCTGCCACCTCTGCCGCACCGGCAACGCGCACGTCTGCCCGAATACGAAGATCATCGGCGTCGACCGCGATGGTGCGTTCGCCGACTACATCGCGATGCCGGCGGGGAATGTCTGGCATCTCGATGCCGATGTGCCGTTCGAGATCGGCGGGATCCACGATCCCATGGGCAACGCGTTCCACACCGCGCTGCATGGCACCGAGCTGCCGGGCGCGACCGTGCTGGTCACGGGCTGCGGCCCGATCGGGATCTTCGCGGTGGGTATCGCGAAGGCTGCGGGCGCATCACACATCGTCGCGAGCGATGTGAACCCCACGCGTCTCGCACTCGCCCGCACCATGGGCGCGCACTCGGCCGTGCATCCCAAGGACGCCGACGCGGCGGTGATGGCGGCGACGCAGGGACTCGGTGTGGATGTCGTACTCGAGATGAGCGGGGTACCGTCGGCGATCCATCAGGCGTTCGCGCTCGTGCGCGTGGGCGGCCGAGTGCAGATGCTCGGCATCCCAGCCAAGCCGATGGAGGTGAACTTCGCGACCGAGGTGATCTTCAAGGGGATCACGGTCTACGGCGTCGTGGGGCGACGGATGTACGAGACCTGGATCCAAATGACGCAGTTCCTGCGCGCGAAGCAGTTCGACCCGACTCCCGTGATCACGCATCGGTTCCCGCTGGAGAAGCACGCGGAAGCGATCGCGGTGATCAGGTCGGGGGAGGCGGGGAAGGTCGTATTCGAGGTGTGAAGTTCGAGGTGTGAGGTGTGAGGTGGGAGGAGCGCGCCGGGTACTGCTGGCGCGCCTCGTTCGCTGACTCGCGCTCATCGTCGGCTCCTCACGGCTCGCACCTCACACCTCACACCTCACACCTCACACCAGAAGTCCATGAATCAGACCTTCGTAGACCACCTGCAGTCCGGCCTCGACGACCTCAAGTCGAAGGGCACGCTCAAGAAGCTCAACTATCTCTCCTCGCCGCAGTCGGCGCGCGTGCAGATGGAAGGGCGCGGCGAGGTGCTCATCCTGAGTTCCAACAACTACCTCGGCCTCTGCGACCAGCAGGAAGTGGTGGACGCCGGGATCAAGGCGTTGCACGACTTCGGCGCAGGGACGGCGAGCGTGCGCTTCATCTGCGGCACGTTCACGGTGCACCGCGCGCTCGAGCAGGCGATCGCACGCTTCGTCGGGACGGCGGCGTCGATGAGCTTCGTCTCGGCCTGGAACGCGAACGAGGGACTCACGGCCTCGATCGCTGAGGAAGGGGACTTCGTCATCTCCGATGCGCTCAATCATGCGTCGATCATCGACTCGATCCGTCTCGCCAAGGCGATGAACAAGTGCACCACGGGCGTCTACAAGCACTCTGACTTGGACGACCTCGTCGAGAAACTCAAAGCCAACGCCGGCGCGCGCCGCCGGATCATCTGGACCGATGGTGTCTTCTCCATGGAAGGCAGCACGGCGAAGCTGCCGCAGATCCTGCAGATAGCGCGCGACCATGACGCGATCGTCGTGATGGACGACTCACATGCGACCGGTGTGCTTGGCGCAACGGGGCGCGGGACCGCCGAGCACTACGGCCTGGTGGGCGAGGTCGACATCATCACGTCGACGCTCGGCAAGGCGCTC
>JANOWT010000069.1:0-19595 GCA_031418115.1 Gemmatimonadota bacterium | reverse complement strand
CTGGAGCGAGCGCATCACCTCGGCGCCTTCCACGCCTGGCGCAGTGACGATCCGCGGATCGACCGTGGACCAGTTGGTCGTGCCGGCCGCGCCGCGCTCGTTGCCGATCCATCGTACGTCCGGGCCCGCGTCGGAGAACATGACGGCCTCCGGTTGCAGGCGTCGCACCGCGCCCCACATACGCGGCCAATCGTAGATCTGCCGCTTGCCGTTGGGGCCCTCGCCATTGGCACCGTCGAACCAGACCTCATGGATCGGGCCGTACTGCGTGAGCAGCTCCGTGAGCTGTTGCTCGTAGACATCGAGGTAGCGAGCCGAATCGCCGTAGGTGGGATGATTCCGATCCCACGGCGACAGATAGAGCCCGGGCTTGAGCTCCTCCGCGCCACAGGCGTCCACGAACTCGCGTACGAGATCGCCCTGCCCGCCACGCCACGGGCTCGACGCCACGCTGTGCCGCGTGGTTCGCGTGGGCCAGAGGCAGAAGCCATCGTGATGCTTCGCGGTGAGGATCATCGCCTTGAAGCCGGCCGCACGCGCCGTGCGGGCCCACTGCCGCGTGTCGAGCGCCGAGGGATCGAACGCGCGCGGCGACTCCGTGCCGTCGCCCCACTCGCGATCGGAGAAGGTGTTGATACCGAAATGGATGAACATCGCAAGCTCGTCGCGCTGCCACGCGAGCTGACTCGCGCTCGGCCGCGGACGTCCGGTCGCCAGCGTGCCGATCGCCGGCATCCTCACCAGCGCCGCGGCCACCGCCGCGCGCAACAACTCTCGTCGGTCCGTCATCGCAGTGAGAACTCCCCGCGGAGCCTGATGTCCTTGGACGATGCGCCGATCATCACGCGGAAGACGCCGGGCTCCACCACCCACTGCATCTGTTCGTTCAGCAGGCGCAGATGCTCCGCCGTGAGCACGAACTCGACCTCCTCCGTCTCGCCGGGCGCGAGGGCGACGCGAGCGAATCCCTTGAGCGCGATCAACGGCTGCGCGACGCTCGTGAGCACATCGCGCACGTACAGTTGCACCACTTCGCTGCCGGCGCGCGTCCCGGCGTTGCGCACACGCGCCAGTACGCGAACTCGTAGCGGCGCCGCGGCTGAGTCAGCGGTTGGGACCCCGTCTCGATCGGCGACAGCCACGCGGCCAGCACGACCCCGCTCCAGCTCGATCCGCAGGTCGGAGTACTCGAACCGCGTATACGTGAGCCCGTATCCGAACGGGAAGAGCGGCTGACCGGTGAGGTCCACGTAGTCGTCGCCGCGTCCCGTCGGCTTGTGGTCATACGTGAGCGGCAACTGTCCTTCGGCCAGCGGGAACGTGATCGGCAAGCGCCCCGACGGATCCGCATCGCCGAAGATCACGTCGGCCACGGCGTTGCCACCCTCCTCGCCGGGATACCAGGCCATGAGCACCGCACCCACGTCATCCAACCAACGTGACATCGTCACCGCACTCCCGCCGACGATCACCACGACCGTCGCCGTGCCGGTCGCCGCCACGGCGCGGATCAACTCCTCCTGCCGCCCCGGCAACGCGAGCGAGGCGCGATCGCGGAACTCCCCTTCCTCGATCCCCACCACGATCACCGCGACCTCGCTCGCACGCGCCGCCTGCACCGCCTCGGCGATTCGCGCATCGGCGTCGCGCGGCACACCAGCGTCCCACACGAGCTTCACTCGGGCGTTGCCGGTGCTCTCGAAGTACTCGAGCCGGATCTCGTGCCTGCTCCCGCCCGCGAGCGCGATGTTCGCGAGGCGTGCGCTGAACGATCGTTTCTCCCACGCGTCGACTATGAGCGCCCCGTCGATCCAGAGCCGGTAGCCGTCGTTCGCCTCCACGCCGAGCCGAGTGGCACCACCGGCCGGCACGGTGAGTGTTCCGGTCCAGCGCACGGAGTACCAGTCGTACGGGATACCAGGCCCCGGTGCGCTGAGCGTCCAGCCGAAGTCGATCTGCGCATCGGTGCGCACGAGCCGCGGCGTTCCGGTGAAGGCGTTGTTCGCCCAGTACTCACCTCGCAGGCCCGCACGCACCGCGCCGTCCTGCACCGACTCGAGATGCGCAGCCGGCACGATCGTGTGAGAGGGCGCGAGCCTTCCCGGTCCGCGAGCGAATCGCACCGCGGCGAGCGCACCGGCGCGCGCACGGATCCCGTCGAGGATCGAGACCGGCGCGATCCCCGGACCGCTGTATCCGCCGAGTCGAGCAGAGTCGGCGTCGGCACCGATCACGGCGATGCGGCGAATGTCAGCGCGGAACGGGAGAGTCGGCGCTCCGCGCGTCGGTGCATTGCGCGTCGGTGCGTTGCGCAACAGGACCAGCGACGCGACGGCCGCTTCGCGTGCGAGTGCACGATGCGTCACATGCCCCGCCCAGTAGGCCGCCGACTCCGGGAAGATCCGCGCCCCGCCGTCGAACAGCCCAAGCGCGAACTTGGTGCGCAACACCCGAAGCACTGAAGCATCGAGCACACTGTCCGGCACCGATCCCTGCTCCACCGCACGCAAGTACGGCCGATGCTGAGGCCACGACGACTGGAAGATCACGTCGAGCCCGGCACGCAGCGCATGCACCATCGCGGTCGCCGTCGATGCCTCGGTGCGGTGCAGGACGGTCGCACCACCGGTCGCCGCCGCGTCCGAGATGATGAAGCCGCTCAGACCCCACTCGCGCTTGAGCACACCGTTCATCAACATCGCGCTCTGCGTCGCCGGCGATCCGTCGACCGAGTTGTAGGCCGTCATCACGGACAGCGCACCCGCGTCGACGATCAACGACCGGAACGGCGGGAAGTACCGCTCCTCGAGTGCGCGGCGACTCACGTCGATGGGATAGGAATCCCGCCCGCCCTCTCCGACGTTCGCGACGAAGTGCTTGGGGGTCGCGATGATCCCCTGCTCTTCGAACGCGCGCACGAACTGCCGCCCCATGACGCTCGTCAGGTGCACGTCCTCGCCGTAGGTCTCCTCGACGCGTCCCCAGCGGACATCGGTCGCGAGGTTCACCACCGGCGAGAGCACCTGCCGAATGCCGCGACTTCCGGTCTCGCGCGCGACCGCGTCGTGCACCCGCCGCACCAACGAGGAATCCCAGGTCGCCGCGAGCGCGATCGCCTGCGGAAAGACGGTCGCTCCCTCTCGTGTGAGCCCGTGCAGCGCCTCGTCGAACGCGATGATCGGCACGCCCGTGCGTGCGATGAACCAGCGCTGGATCGAATCGACGCGTGCCGCGTGCGCTCGCGCGGCCTCGCGCGCGGGCACGCCGGGCGCGGCAGAGATCTGCAGTCCGAAGATGCCCTTGGAGTAGTCGAACGCTGCGCTGTCGAGGTCGCCGGGGATCATGAACAACTGCCAGAACTTCTGTTCGCGGGTGAGACGCGCGAGGAGCTCGGCGGCTCGCGCGCTGCCAGAGTCAGCAGGCCGCTGCGCGGTTGCTTGTCGCGCCGCGCCGGCGAGAGCGCACGACAACGCGAGGAAACACGCGAGCAAACACGCGAGCAAACACGCGAGCCGGCGCGCGTATGGCACGATCGGTGAGCGAAGTGTCATGGCAGAGAATGTGGTAGCTGTGACGGAGCCTTGCGACCCCTCCTGCCAACCTCCACTATGACGGTGGAACCTCCGTGAATATCTCCCCACAAATCCCATCGCGCCGATCCGCCGGATCGTTGCGGATCCCTGCCACGTACCTCGGCCTCGGCCTCGCGTGGGTGCTGCTCCTCGCGCTCTGGAGGCAGAGCGGATCCCTTGTGGCCGACGGGGAACTCGTGGGAGGATCGGTCTTCGTGCTGCTCTCGGCGGCCGCACTCCACCTGCTGCTGAAGCGGGACGAAGCAGACGAGACGCAGCGCCCCGAGCCTTTCCAAGGCCCCACCCGCGAGGACGCGGACGAGGCGCTCGTCGAGGCACTCGCGGCGGCGCGTGAACGGGCGCTACTCAACGACGCGGCCGTCGCGAGCTCGGTCAATGGCATCGCGATCCTGGACGCGCAGGGTCGCGTGGTACAGGCCAATGCAGCCTGCGCCGTGATGCTCGGGCGCGACCCCTCCGCGATCGTCGGCACGCGTCTGAAGTCGCTCATGGAGACCGGCGGCGACCGCGGCGAGCCGCCCTCGGGCCCCGCCTCAGAAGCCTCCCGGCGCGAGTACGTCGTCCACCACGGCGACACCGTGGTTCATATCCACATGACGAGTTCGCCGATCCCGGGGCCCGATGGAACGGTAGCCCGCACCGTGGCTGTGCTCGAGGACCTGTCTGAACGGCACCGGCAAGAGGAGCGGATCGCGCACCTCGCGCGCTACGACGCACTCACCGACCTCCCCAACCGACAGCTCTTCCTTGAACAGGCGCGCGGCGCGATCGCTCGCGCCGACCGCGCCGGTCAGCTGGTCGGCATCCTCTTCCTCGACCTCGACCACTTCAAGCACATCAACGACTCGCTCGGCCATGCGGTCGGCGATTCGGTGCTGCGCGCCACGTCGGCGCGTCTCGCGGCACAGCTCAGACCTGGCGACGTGATCGCGCGATTCGGCGGCGACGAGTTCGTTGTCCTCCTCGCGTCACTGCACGACGCCAGTGAAGCCGGGGCGCTCGCCAAGCGGCTCCTCGCCGTGCACGAGGAACCGATCGCTGCCGGCGGCATCCTCCATCATGTCGGCGTTAGCGTGGGTATCGCGCTCTTCCCCGACGACGGGCGTGATCTCGACGACCTCTTGCAGCATGCCGACCTCGCGATGTACCGCGCCAAGACCGACGGTCGACAGACGATGCACTTCTTCCATCGCCAGATGGACGAGCTCGCCGTACGCCGTAGCTCGATCGAACGCGCGCTGCACTCGGCGCTCGCACACGACGAGTTCCGAGTCGCGTTCCAACCGCAACTGCGGCTGAGTGATGGCGCCCTGATCGGCGCTGAGGCGCTCATCCGCTGGCGCTCGCGCGAGCTCGGCGACGTCTCACCGGCGGAGTTCATCCCTGTCGCCGAGAGCCTCGGCCTCATTCGGCCGGTCGGGGTCCAGGTACTGGCGCGCGCCGCGACACAGGCGGCGCACTGGGCCAGCGCCGGCATCGCCGACCTGCGGGTCGCCGTCAATCTCTCCATGGCCCAGTTCCGCTCGAACGATCTCGCGGGCGAACTCTCGGCCACCGTCGCCGCCGCCGGGCGCCCAGCGTCTCGCGTGGAACTCGAGATCACCGAGTCCATGCTGGCCGAGGACGCCGAACGCGCGGGGAGAAGCCTGCGGACGCTGCATGCGTCGGGCTTTGAACTCGCGATCGATGATTTCGGCACGGGCTACTCGTCGATGTTCGCCCTGCAGCGCTATCCGCTGGCGCGGCTCAAGATCGACCGGTCATTCGTGCGCGACGTGGAATCGCACGCGAGCAGCGCGACGATCGTGCGCGCGACCGTCGAACTGGCACACGCGTTGGGACTCTCGGTGCTCGCAGAAGGCGTGGAGACCGAGGGACAGGAGCACTTCTTGCGCGACGTCGGATGCGACGAGGTCCAGGGATTTCGATTCTCGCGACCGCTGGAAGTGCCCGAGTTCGAGGCGTGGGTTCGCCGATTCCAGGCCCGCCGCCCGGGCGACAGCCTCGCGCTGCCGGATCTCGAGTGACCCCGGCCGGCCGGGGCATCTTGCCTCGAACGGTGTAGCAAGCGAGCGTCCAGACGGACCAAATCACCCCTCAGGAGGGATCCCATGCGCTTTTCCGCTCTCGTACTCACCGCCGCGCTGGCGGCCGTTTCCACCACCGCCGCTGCCCAGGATGCTGATCGCTCGGTCGCGAACGGCGGCGTGAAGGTCGCCGGCTGGCTCAGTCGCATCGATCGTCGTCCGCTGTCGCAGGGCAAGACCGTCAACGACTCGCGCTTCGTCGCCGAGGGCACGGGCTATCGCATCTCCGTCGGACCTGCCGGCAACTTCTGGAACCCCGCGAACACCGCCAGCGGCGACTATGAGGTGATGGCGACGTTCAAGGAACTGAAGATGGCCGCGACCCATCCGCATTCGTTCGGCCTCTTCATCGGTGGCGCCGATCTGCAGTCCGACAACGAGACGCTCATGTACTGCATCGCCTACGGGAACGGCACGTACGCGATCAAGACCTTCCACGGCGCCATGGTCACGACGCTCGTGAACGGCGAGGCGAGTGACGCGGTGCACAAGGCCGACGCCAACGGCGAGTCGACCAACAGCATCGGCTGGCGCGTGCGCGGCGGCACGGCCTCATGCGTGATCAACGGCACCGTGGTGAAGACGCTCCCGCGCACCGAGTTCATCGCGGCCGACCGGCTCACCTCCACCGACGGCACGTACGGGATCCGCGTGAGCCACAATCTCGAGCTCGTGGTCAGCAGCATCATGAAGCACTAGGCGGGAACAGGACGCACGGACTCCGGCGGACCGCTCGCCGGAACGGGCGCTGGGACGCATCTTGACGGGGTGAGCCCACGGGCTCACCCCGTCGTGCTTGCCGGATTCCCGACAGTATATTACCGTATCGGAGTATAGATGATATACCCTGACGCGGGCTCACACCCTCCATTGAGCAGGAGTTCGATCGTGCGTTCCCCCAGCATCCTCGTGGTCTCCGCGCTCATCGCGGTCGCTGCGTGCGCCTCTGACAACGCGGCCGACAGCGCGTCCGAGAAGGCGCCCGCGGTCGCCGACGCCAAGGCGGTCTCCTTCGACGAGACGGCGTGGAAGCCACACCGCGAAGCAGACATTCCCAACGACTCCATGGGGGCGTCGATCCGTCGCGGGCTCTACCTCCTGCGTTTCACACCCGAGAGTCTGCCTGCCTATGCCCCCGGGAACCTGCGTTGCACGAGTTGCCACCAGGACGACGGCATCAAGCCGACCGCGGCGCCGCTCACTGGCTCCCACGCGCGCTTCCCCAAGTACATGCCGCGCTCCGGCGCCGTGATCGCGCTCGCCGACCGCGTGAACTACTGCTTCACCCGCTCGCTCGCCGGGAGCGCGATCCCAGTAGGGAGTCGCGAGATGACCGACCTGCTCGCGTACATGGCCTTCATCTCCAAGGACATCCCGGTGGGCACGAAGATCGCCGGTGCTGACGGTCTCATCTCCATGACGGACACTCTCGTGGGAGATCTCGCGCGCGGCGAGGCGCTCTTCTCGGCGAAGACCTGCACCACCTGCCACGGTGCGACGGGTGAAGGCGTAGGTCCCGTTCCGGCGCTCTGGGGTCCCAAGTCCTACTCGGTGGGTGCCTCCATGACGCGCCTCGAGCGCGCGGCGAGTTTCATCAAGCACAACATGCCGCAGTCAGCGCCGGGTACGCTCACCGCGCAAGAAGCCTTCGACCTTTCGGCGTACATCAACTCGCACCCGCGCCCCGACTCGCCCGGCAAGGAGAACGATTGGCCGATGGGCGGCGCGCCCAAGGACGTCCCGTACGACACCAAGGGACACCCTGCCGCCAACCCACCGCCGTTGATCAAGCGCGCCAACCCACGCGGGTCGCTCGTGCCGAATCCTCCCGTCATCAGCCGAGGCACTCGCTAACCCGTGGCCAAGAAAGTCGAAGACAACGCACTCACGCGCCGCGATCTGATCGCCGGCGCGGTCGGCACGATCGGCGGGGCCGTGCTCGCCGGCCTGCCGGGCGCGCTTCCCGCACAGCCGACGGCGCTGACCGAACGACAGCCCGCACCGGCGCGCCCCGCGGTCCCCGCCGACGCGACCAAGCTCCAGGGTGGCGCGACCACACCGCTCGGCGCACGCTCCGCTTTCGAGGCACCGTCGCGTGCACCGTACGGAGAGACCACCGGCTCCTCGCTCACGCCGTTGCAGGACCTCGCCGGCAACGTCACGCCGAGCGACCTGCACTTCGAACGTCATCATGCGGGCATCCCGGCGCTCGATCCCGAGCGCCACACACTCACGATCCACGGACTCGTCGACAGGCCGCTGAGCTTCACGCTCGACGATCTCAAGCGCTTTCCGCAGGTCGTGCGACAGTATTTCATCGAGTGCTCGGGCAACGGCCGCGCGGCGTATCGTGATCCCAAGCCCGATATGACAGCGCAGAAGGTCGCCGGCATGGTGAGCACGTCCGAATGGACCGGCGTGCCGCTCGCGACACTCTTTCGCGAGGCCGGCGTGAAGCCGCAGGCGAAGTGGTTCCTCGCCGAGGGCGGTGACGCCTGCCTCATGACACGCTCGGTGCCGATCGAGAAGGCGTGGGACGACGCGATCATCGTCTGGGCACAGAATGGTGAAGCGCTGCGGCCGGCGCAGGGCTACCCCATGCGCCTGCTCCTCCCGGGCTGGGAGGGGAACATCAATGTGAAGTGGATCCGCCGTCTCGAGCTCGGCACGCAGCCATGGATGACGCGTTGGGAAACGAGCAAATACACTGATCCACTTCCTAACGACACGGCGCGTCGGTTCACGTTCGAGCTCGACGCCAAGTCGATCATCACGTCGCCGTCGCACCCGGACACGATCAGCAAGCGGGGCTGGCACGCCGTGAATGGGCTCGCATGGAGTGGTCGCGGCCGCATCATGCGCGTCGAGGTGAGCGCCGACGGCGGCAAGAGCTGGGCGAATGCCGAGCTGCTCGGCGAATCGCAGCCCAAGTCGACGGTGCGCTTTCAATACATGTGGGAGTGGAAGGGTGCTGAGGCGCTGCTGCTGAGCCGTGCGACCGACGAGGCCGGCTTCGTGCAGCCTACGCGCACGGCGCTGATCGCCGAGCGTGGCCCTGGCACCGACTACCACTTCAACCCGGTGCTCGGGTGGAAGGTCGAGCGTAGCGGGAAGGTGCTGTTCCACGGGGAGACGTGAGCATGCGACGCACGATCATGCTGCGCGCGGTCTCCCCCGCGATGCTCGCTGCGGTGGTCCTCGCCACCGGGTGCAACGCCTCCGGTGATGCCGTCGCCGCGAGCGAAGGCGCCGGAACCACCACGAGCAGTGCGGCCGCCGGTGCAGGAACGGTGCGATTCGCCGACTACGACGCCGGCGCCGTCCCCGGCGGCCCCGGTGCCGGCAAGCGCTACGGACTCGGCGACGCCGCGAGCCGCGCCGAGGTCGCGATGATGGACCGCGACATCGGCCCCGACGGCGCAGAGCTCCCTGCAGGAAAGGGCTCGGTCGCCGAGGGCGGCCTGCTCTACAAGGCACAGTGCGCGATGTGCCACGGCGCGAATGGCGAAGGGATGGCCCCGGCCTTCCCGCGACTCAGCGGTCGTGATCCTGCCGCCGAGGGATTCAAGTTCGCGAGCGATCCCAAGCTGCCGCGTTCGATCGGCAACTACTGGTCGCATGCCACGACGCTGTTCGACTACATCCGGCGCGCCATGCCGCATACCGCGCCAGGTTCGCTCACCGACGATCAGGTCTACGCCCTCACGGCATACCTGCTCGCCGTGGACGACGTGATCGCCAAGACCGCGACGCTCGACGCACCGTCGTTGCGCGCCGTGAAGATGCCGTATGCCGACCGCTTCGTGCCGGACGACCGCCGGCCGAACGCGCCCAAGTAAGTCCCTCAACGCCGGAGCACGCATGACCTTCGCTGCCACATCTCCTCCGACCTCGCCACCAAGGGCGGCGCCACCCGCTGCAGGCGAGGCACCAACCGAGAAGACTCCGTGGGTGTTCTACGGGATCCTCTTCGGGCTCCTCGGCGCCGTCTCGATCCTCGTCTGGGGACCGATCGGGGTGTCGGGCACGTACCCGCGCTTCGTCGGCGCGATCATGCAGATCGTCGACCCGGCCTACGCCGAGTCCAATCCGTACTTGAAGAAGATGGGTTCGCTCTTCAAGCCTGAGACCTTCCTCGTGCTCGGCCTGCTCATCGGCGGCTTCCTCGGCGCCAAGGTCAACCGCGAGAAGGCTCCCAAGTGCGAGATGATCCATAAGGGGGAGACCACCACGGGCAAGCGCTATCGCGATGCGTTCATCGGCGGCTTCCTGATCGTCGTCGGCGCGCGCATCGCCGGCGGTTGCACGAGTGGCCATATCATCTCAGGGATCACGCAGCTCTCCGTGAGCGGGTTCATCTTCGGGGCCGGCGTGTTCGCGACCGGCATCTTCACTGCCAAAATGCTCGACGGCCGCCGCGCGGCAGGGGTCTGACCATGCTCATCCCAATCCTGTGCGTCCTGATCGGCGCTGCGATGGGCTTCTTCATCCAGCGCGTGCGTGCGTCGAGCCCGGGCATGATCGCAAAGAATCTGCGACTCGAGAACATCTCGGTGATAAAGTTCATGGCGCTCACCATGGCCGTCGGCATGATCGTCGTGTATTCGCTCTCGCTCGTGATCCCGACGCTGCTGCACTTCGACGTGAAGCCCACCTACGTGGTCGGCGTGCTCTTGGGCGGCCTCGTCTTCGGCGTCGGCTTCGGACTGGGCGGCTACTGCCCCGGTACCTGTGTCGTCGGCATCGGCGAGGGGCGCAAGGATGCCGTCGTCGCGATCCTGGGCGGCGTGGTCGGCGCGCTCGCGTTCACGCTCGCGTACACCACGCTGGTCGAGCCGATCATCAAGATCGCCAACTTCGGCAAGATCACGCTCGCCGACGTGCTGCACCTGCCGTCGATCGTCGTCGCGCTCGTGGTCGGCTCGATCTTCATCGCGCTGGTCAAGTTCCTCCCGACCGAGTTCAAGAAGAGCTGACGGCGGCCCCCCACCCCGCGTCATTGGAAGGACGAAGCCCCCGGCGGATCACTCCGCCGGGGGCTTCGTCCTTTCCCTCACGGGCTTTACCGGGGCCCGCGAAACCCTCGTTAGTGCTTCGCCGGATGGATCGTGAACCCCATCAGGAATGACGTCTCCGCGAGTGAGTTCTTCACCGAGGTTCCCGGGACCGGGCCCGGACGGTACATCGCACCCTCGATCGAGTTCTCGAGCGCCTTGTAAGCGCTGAGGTTGAAGTCGACGGTCGAGTTGATCGCGAACCCGACGCCGCCGGTGATGTGATGCTGCACCACGGCCGGGGCCGGGATGTTGAACATCGCCTGCTCGTCGGGGATCGGGTTCTGCGAGTAGTTGTAGCCCCCGCGGATCGTGAATCGGTCGCTCGGCTTGAACTGCATGCCGAGCGCGACCACGGCGATGTCCTCCCAGCCGAAGCCCTTCACCGAGCCGTCGGGGTTGTAGCCCTTCGCCTCGAATCCCTTGGTGCTCCCGTACGTCACGAACTTTGCGTCGAGGCCGAGGTCAACGCGATCGCTCGGTGACCAGGCGAGACCGGCGCCGTAGATCGCCGGCACATCCATGCGGAACTTCACGGTGCGCGCCGTGCCGAAGTTCGGGAGATTCGGGTTCGCGTGCGTCATCTGGAACTCGAAGTCGCTGAACATCTGCGGCGAGGTGTACGCGAGGCCGAGCGTCATGCTGGGCGAGAGCTCGTACTGCAGACCGGCCTGGAAGCCGAAGCCGAAGACCGCGTCAGCGGCCGCAGCGGACGGATAGAACGACCGATCGTCGAGCGTGCCGGGCGTGAGGTCCGGGCCGGGATCGTAGTCCGGCGCCGCGATCGGCATCGGCGTGACCGCGAGCGCCTCCCAGTCGATGTTGGCCGCGAGGCCGATGCTCAGCTTGTCGGTCGCGTTCCACGCGACCGCCGGCGAGATCTTCATCAGTTGGAAGTTCGAATAGACCTGACCGAAGCCATTGGGCGCCGGCATGAGGATCGGATTGGTCGGATCCGCGGCATAGTTCACACCGAAGCCGCCGATGCCGAGTCCCGAGAGCCCGATCACGACACCGTTCGAGAGCTTCGTGCTGAAGCCGAACGCCGGGATCGGCGAGAAGTCGGCGTCACTGGTGGTGGAGCCCGACATCGGACCGAAGGAGGAACTCACGGTGCGATCGGGCCTCAGGAGCTCGAATCCCATCTCGAGATTCGTGCCGTCGAACGCCGCGAGGCCCGCCGGGTTGTGGAAGAACGCACCCAGCAGACTCGTGTTGGCCGCGATGCCGATGCCTCCGACGGCGGAGTTCACGGCGCCGACGCCGTGGAGCAGATGTCCGTCGGTCGCGCGAGCGGCCAGCGGCGCGACGAGGACGGCGATGGCCACGAGGGCCTTGGACCAGAACCTGAGCATGTTGCTACACCTCGGACATGGGGGAATGGGACCAGAGGAGGAACAGGGACAACCGGGAGCGAAGACATTCATCGGCCCTCCCGGACACGACCGATCGCACGGTCGACCGCTCCGGCGATCGCCCGGTCCGCGGGGAAGTCGCGCTCGAAGTCGGCGCGAAGCGCGGCTCCATCACGCCGACCTGCGGAGGCCCGTGCTCCCTCGGCTGCAGCAGCGCGCCGGAGCCAGAAGGCGCGGTAGGCGTCGGCCCGTGACGGGAGACGCGCGTCGAGCAGTGCGGCGCCGCAGCGCACGGCGGCCAGACTCGCCCGACGCGCGCCGTCGGCGTTCGTGGCATCGAAGCCGTCGACGCCCTGCGTCGCGCGCGTGACCGCAGGGAAGCAGGCCTCGCGCACGAACGCGAGCAGCGGGGCACTCGCGTCGGCGTCGTCGGCGAAGTCGCCGACCGCGACCTGGTTGTCGGTGCGGTCCTGCGTCCCCGCGAAGATCCGCCCCTCCGTGCCGATCCCCGGGGCGACGATCAGTCGGCCCGCATCGAGCCGCTCGAGGGCGAGCCAGGGGGCGAGGGCCGGGAGGTAGAGCGAGTCGAGCTCGCGCTGCAGGAGAGCGATCCGTGCCGGCGCTGGCGGCACCACCGATGGTCGGCGCTCGAGCGCCGCAGCGAGTTCGGGGAGTCGCGCGCTCCGCATGTCGCGCGGAAGCGAACGGACGAGCGCCCCGACCAGCAGCCCAGCGCGCGTCGTCGGTGGGAGCGCCGGCGTGCTCGCCGCTCCTCGCAGCGCTGCGACGAGCGCGCCGCGGTCGGCGGACGGATGGTAGAGCGGGGCGAAGTGCAGGATCTCGCTCTCGCGCGTACGCGCGAGCGCGCTCGCGAGCTCACGCGTCGCTGCCGGGATCGCTCCGCTGCGCACCGCGACCAGCGGGAACGCCCCCGCCCCCGGCAGCCGCAGGTCGGCCATGAGGTCGAACCACGCGAGCGCACCCTCTGGGGTCACGACGACCCATCGATCCGCCGCCACGGCGCGGTGCACCGCGGTGGAGTCCGCGTGAGCTGGCGCCGGTGCCACGAGCGCCGGCATCGCGGGGCCGGCCGCTCCCGCCAGCAGCATGGCAACAAGGAACATGCGGGACTGCCCTATGGGCGGGTGGGGTGCGTGAACGGGGACTATATTCTATATACTGCATATCCCTATTCAATGCAATCAGCAAAGAGCGACTTCCTCAGCCGCAGCGTCGGGGACCCCGCTCCCCGCCCCTGTCCCGTCCTGCTACGTTACTCCACACCATGGCCTTGAAGACCAAGCCTCAGCCGCTCCGGACCGCGACACCAGAGCTACTTGCCATGGTGGCCGGCAGGTTCCGGGCGCTCTCCGAGCCCGCCCGACTCGCGATCCTGCACGCGCTCGAGCACGGGCCGCTCACCGTCACCGAGCTCGTGAAGAAGACCGGACTCGGGCAGGGCAATCTCTCGAAGCATCTGCAGCAGCTCCACGCGGCCGGCTTCCTCTCGCGCACGCGCAAAGGACTCTTCGTCCACTATGCACTCGCGGACGACGACGTGCTGGCGCTCTGCGAGATCATGTGCGGCCGGCTCGAGGTCGACCTCACAGCCGCACGCGCAAAGGTCACCAGCCGCTGACGCGCGTCAGGGTGGGTTGACGCGCCTCACCACCCGCTCAAGCGCGTCACGCGGCCCTGTGTACCGACCGCCCAACCCGTGCGTCCCGCCGTGAAGCCCACCGCCCAGTAGTTCGCGCTGTCGATCGGCACCCAGCTACCACCCAGGTCCGCGCTCCACGAGCTCCCGCTCGGCCCCACCGCCACGACGGTCGGTGTGCGCGCGCCGGGCACGAAACTCCCGCCCCACGTCCCCACCTTGAACAGCGGGGCGCTCCGCGGCCGCCAAGTGTCGCCACCATCGTCCGTGATCGCAACGAGCGTGTCACCAGACTTCACACCGTAGCCACCACCGATGACCATGCCATGCTTCGCGTCGCGAAAGGTCACCGACTGCGCGCCGCTGCCCTCGTGCGTCGTGATCGGCAACGTCTCGAGCGCCCAGGTGCGACCGTAGTCGGCGGTGCGCAACAGCCGTGAGCGCGCCGGCGTGTTCATCACGATCCAGGCGCGCCCCTGCGGTCCGGTGGTGAGGCAGGTGCCGCTCGCGGCAAAGCTCCCCTCGCCCGGCTCCGCGCGCGGCAGCGACGCGGGCGCCGCGCGCGTCCAATGCTCGCCACCGTCCGCCGTGAGAAGCACCGCCATCTCGTCGTCGATCGCGTCGCCGATCACAATGGCGCGACGTGCGTCCCAGAAGCCCATGCAGTCGTAGAAGCCTTTCGCGTCGGGATTCGTGAACTGCCGCGTCCAGCTCACCCCACCGTCGGTGGTGCGATAGATGCGCGACGCCGCGCCGTTGCCGATGCTGAGCAGCCAGGCGGTGCGCGCGTCGGTTGCATGCACGTCGCGGAACTGCAGCGAGTCGGCGCCGGGCACACGACCGGCTGTCCACGTGTTGCCGCCGTCGGTCGTGCGGATCCAACTGCCCCCGGCGCCGCTCGCCCACGCGACCGAATCGCTCACCGCGCTCACGGCGATCAGCAGCGCGGTCGTGCCGCTCTGCTGCGAGGTGTGCGAGACGCTCACCGGAACGGGTGCGGACGCCGCAGGCGCGCAGGCGATGATGACCATCGCCAAAGCGGAGATGGTCCTGGGTGACACGCTACGCTCGCGATCGATCGGCATGCGGGACCTCGGTTGGTGGCCCCGCAAAGCTACTCGCTCCGCATCGCGTCGGACGGATCGACTCGCGTGGCGCGCCGGGCCGGCAGCAGACACGCTACCGTGCCCGTGAAGGCGAGCGTGAGTGCCACGCCGCCGAACACCACCGGATCGAGCGGCTGCACGTCGAAGAGCACCACGCTCATCACACGCGCGATCAGGCCCGCGAGCACGAGTCCGATCGTGAGTCCGAGTCCGATCTGGATGAAGCCCTGCGACATGAGCAGCCGCACCACATCACGCGCGGTCGCGCCGAGCGCCATGCGAATGCCGACCTCGCGGGTGCGCCGACCCACCGAGAACGACATCACCGCATAGAGTCCGATGCTCGCGAGGAAGAGCGCGACGAAGCCGAAGATCATGAACATCGTGCCGAAGACCCGGATGAACCAGAGCGGCTGTGCGACCGCCGCGTCGAGCGTCATGGGCCAGTAGGTCGGGATGTCGGCGTCGAGCGACGCGACCACGCCCCGCACCGGATCGGCGAGCACCATCGGCGACACGCCGCCGGCGGTGCGGGCCGCGACGTACGCGAAGTTCGCATGCGCCTGCGCGAACGGCCTGAACGCGACCGCCGGGAACGGCTCCTGTGGGTCTCCGCCGAACACGTTGGGCACCACGCCGACGATGGTGATCCAAGGCTCCTCGCTCTCGGCGCCACCCAGACGGAATCGCTTGCCGAGGGCGTCGCCACCGCTGAGGTGTTGCTCGACGAAGCGTTCGGTGACGACTGCGACCGGCAGCGCCCCGAGGCGATCACTCGACTCGAACAAGCGACCCTTCCGCAGGGGGATCTCGAGCACGCTGAAGAAGCCGGGCGTGACCGAGATCCAACGCGTCTCCGGCCGCTCCTGGTCGGTGGCATAGGTCGCGGCCTCGAGCGAGAAGCGATCGCCGTTGAGGCCCTGCTGCGCGCCGGGGAGCCCGGACGCGATCGCGGCCGCCTGCACGCCCGGCAGCGCCGCGACCCGTTCATCGAGTTGCTCGAAGAAGAGGCGTTGCGCCACGGTGTCGGTGTACGTCGACGGGAAACCGACGCGCGTCGTGAAGACGCTCGCCATCTCATAGCCGGTATCCATGGAGCGCGTCTTGGAGACGCTCTTGATCATGAGGCCCGCCGCCACGAGCAGACCGCACGAGAGCGCGATCTCGAAGACGATCAGCGCGCGGCTGATCTTCCCGATCTTGAGGCTCGACGCGCCCCGCGACTCATCCTTGAGCACCTCGGCGATGTCGGGACGCGAAGCCTGGAACGCGGGTATCAACCCAGAGAACAGCGTCGCGAGCACGGCGATGCCGATCGCGAACAAGAGCACCGGCGGGAAGAGTCCGATCTGGATGAAGAACGGCGGCTGTGAATCGGCGATCGCACGGCTGAACGCATCGATCCCCACCTTGGCGAGGATCACGCCGAGCACGGTCCCCAACGCCGCGAGGATCAGTGCCTCCGAGAGGAAGATCCGTACGATCGCGCTGCGCGAGGCGCCAAGTGCGGAACGGACCCCGACCTCCTTGGAGCGATGCGCAGCGCGGTCGAGCAGGAGGTTCGCGACGTTGGAGCACGCGATCAGCAACACGAAGAAGACGGCACCGAGCATCGTCAGGAGCAACTGCTTCGGCTCCGGTCCGATGAAGGAGTCGACGAACCCGCTCACGAGCGCCGCGAATCCCTTGTTGGTCTCGGGATAGGTCTCGCCGAGCCGCTGCATGATCGTCGTGAGCTCGGCGGCGGACTGCTCGCGCGTCACTCCGGGAGCGAGTCTGCCGGCGACGCTGAGCTGCAGCCCCTCGCCGCGCACACCGACGAGCGGATCGGTCTGCATGGGGAGCCAGAGCTCGTCATTGTTGGGCCAGGCGAATCCGTCGGGCATGATGCCCACGACCTCGTACGGCACGCCGTTCACACGGATGGTCGTGCCGAGTACGCTCGGGGCACCGCCGAATCTGGTCTGCCACATGTCGTACCCGAGCACCGCGACGCGCGCACCGGTGGGCGTGTCCTCGCCCGGGAGGAACGCCCGGCCGTGCAGCGGGCTCACGCCGGCCATCGCGAAGAGCTCGCGGGTGACCCACGACCCTGAGAAGCGATCGGCGCGCTCGGCGCCGCTCACGTTCATGGTGCCCGAAGTCCAAGCGCCGAACTGCGCGAAGCTCCTCTGTTGCGCCGCCAGCTCCGCGTAGTCCTGCACGGGGATCCCGCCGCGGTCGATTTCGCGCTCGGGATTGGTCCGCGCCACCGCGACGATACGGTCGCCGTCCTCGAACGGGAGGCCCTTGATCAGCGCGCCGTAGATGATGCTGAACATCATCGTCGTGAGGCCGATGCCGCAGGTCAGTGCGATCGTGGCGACGAGCGTGAGGCCAGGGCTCTTGCGAAGCGTGCGGAAGCCGAGCTGGAGGTCGCGGATCATGGCCGGCATGGTCGCTGGGTTGAGGATGTCCGAGTCTACGGGTGTGGGCGGGGGGATGGTTTCACGGCAGATGACATCGCGACGGGCGCTCTACGCGAGCCGCGCGATCGACCGTGCCAGATTCACTCGCGCGCGCGGCTCATCGTCGTCGAACGCGCCACTCGAATAGATCCGAATACGCTCAGTGAATCCCCGGAGCACCTCGCGCCGCTTGCTGCGAAAGATCGGCGCCGGCACCCATGCGTACTCCGCGCGGATCTCGCCTTCGTACTCGTCGAAGCGCGTCGGCTCCGCCGCGAGGATCCCGAGGTCCACATCCACGAGCAACGCGACATCGCCAAGTGGAGTGAGCGCGTCGTGCCGCGTCGCCATGATCAGCGCGCGTACACGGTCGCGCGCCACGGTGGGAAGTCCTGCACGGGCCATGGCACTCACGGCGAGATCCGCGCTTCGCGCCTCGTTGTCACTGGCGCGGGGATCATAAACGGCGTCGTGGTACCAGAGTGCGAGATCGATCTCACCGAGGTGCAGCGCCTTGGTGCGCACCCGCTCGAGCCGCTCGAAGCACTCATCGAGGTGCCGGAGCGTGTGGTAGCTCCGGTGCGGCTCCGCATAGCGGTTGAGCACGGCATCGCGCTCGGTGACGTCAGAGTCAATACCGAGTGCGAGCGCGGTGCGCGTCCAGCGCATCTCCCAGTCAGCGGTCATCGGCGGGCTAGAGGCGTCTCAGGTACGTCACCTTCAACCGCATCCCACGCTCCTGCAGTCGCGAGAGCGATGTCGGATCGCCGCGATCCTCGTTGAGCACCAGGAAGAGGTCACTGCCGGGACGGAAGATGTACTGGAACCGGATGTTGGCCGAGACGTTCTGGTCCAGTCCATTGTATTGGACGAGCGTATTGACGAACATGTGCGCCGTGAACGCCCAGCTCACGCGGGTCGAGAACAGGTCGGCGACGAGCGCTCCGCTGGGAACCTTCACCCAGCTGCGCGTGCCGTCCACGCCCAAGGCCAGGTGCTTGCCACCCCGCACCGTCAGGCCGGTCGTCACACGCGTGAGCGTGCCACCGAACGTACTTTCGCGTTCGCCGTTGGCACTGAAGAAGACGGACCGCGCGGGATTGCTCGTGGCGAAGAAGCCGTCGACACCGTTGTCGTACGCACCGACCGGCACGGGGAGCGAGTCAGCGATGTCGAACGCCTCGTCGATCCGCGTGCCGCCGTAACGGCGGTAGAACGTGAGGGTCTCACCGCCGTTCCAGTTGAGGTCGATCGCATTGGCGAACCGCCAGTCCTGCAGCGCGCCGTCGAGCCGGGCGACGTAATCACTGAAGTTGATCCAGCTCACCGTGCGCAGACCGAGCACGCTCGGTCGCCAGGTGAGGCGCGCGTTGCCGCCGGTCTGCTGGATGTCGTTCCGCGTGACGAAGCCGAGCTGCGGGTCGGCCTCACGGCCGACCCGCAGGTGCCCAACATTGAACCCGTAGCGCCCCGTCTCTGAGGTCACTGCGATGCGCGATGCGCCACCGTCGCCGCCTGCACCACCGGTGGTGGTCTGCGCAGCGAAGCCCTGGATGTTGATCGCCTGCGTGGGCCACACGCTGAAGTCCACGCCGCCGACCGTGTTGTACTCGCTGCCCATACGGCGGTCGGTCGCCATCGCACCGATGTAGTTGTTGCCACCGATGTCGCGCTTGAACCGCAGCACGTTGAACGCGGTCACGCCCTGATCGAACGCGCTGTCGGTGACCATCGAGAGCAGACCGACCGTCTGGTCACCGATGCGGCCGGTGAGGCGCGCACCGCCGAGCACCGGCACCGGACCGTCTTCCGCGATGCCGATCTGCCGTGAGAAGAACATCAGGAAGGGCGGTGGCCCGAACGACTCGCGGGCTCCGAACTCGAACACGCCGGCGTTCTCGAGGAAGAACTCGCGCTTCTCTGGAAAGAAGAGCGAGAAACGCGTGAGGTTGACCTGCACGTTGTCGGCCTCGACCTGCGCGAAGTCGGTGTTCACGGTGGCGTCGAGGACGAGCCCGGGACCGACCTGCGCCTTGAGTTCGCCGCCGATGCCGCGGCGCGGCGTGTCCCCGAGCAGGTCGGTATTCTCATCGCGCTCGCGGTCCGAGCCAAGGAGCAGATACGGGCGCACCTCGACGTTCCGGCGCGGACGCGGCAGACCTTCGAGCCCACCGAGGTGTCCGGCGAGGCTCACGCGCGCGAAGCCGCCGCCGTCGCGCGTCCACCCCTGCCAGAGTGCCTCCTCGTTCTTGCGACGGATCATCCGGAACACATTGAGGCCCCACTCGGCCTCGCC
>JANOWT010000068.1:0-3128 GCA_031418115.1 Gemmatimonadota bacterium | reverse complement strand
GAAGGTGAGCGTGTCGTTGAGCACGCGGTCGGCATAGACCTTGGTCGGTCGGCCGAATCGCGCGGCCGTGCGTGCCTTGCCCAACGAGATCTGCACTGTGCCGGTGCTCGCGTTGTCGAGCTTGATGAACCCGAGCAGATCGCCGGCGGCGTCGGTCACGGCGATCGAGACGTTCCAGCCGTTGGTCTTGGCGGTGGCTTCGGCGTGGGCGAGGATCGCTTTCACGGCGCCGGAGGTGAGCGCCTTGGTGTCGGCGAGCTGCGCAGTGGCGAGCTGCGCGGTGGCGAGGCGGGGGGTGGCGACTGTCAGTGCGAGGATCGCGAGGGCGGTGGCGAGGCGGCGGGTGGGGAGGGGCTTCGGCATGGCGGGGGGTGGTGGATGGTGGACGCGCGTTGGTGGGGAGGTGCAGTCAAGCTAGTGCTGCAGGCGCGAGATCACCTGCACCTCGCGTATCGATCTCTCGCCATGGCACGCACCGCACCCCGCCGCGTACCTGAGCCGTATCGCCACCATACACGACCCACCCACTCACGGATCGCGACGCGTCCGCGCGTGCGACCTCGGCAGCGAGGCGAGTCACTCCGGCGGTGAAGTCGCCGGCGAGCGTAGCACCTGACTTGGCTTCGATGAGGTCGACCTCGAGACCGCGCTCGACGACGAGGTCGACCTCGAGCCCAGTGACCTCACGATAGTGAAAGAGTCGATCCGAGGCCCCCTCATGCGCGTTGCGCTTGAGCACCTCTGCCGCCACCCAGGTCTCGAAGAGCGCGCCGCGGAGCGGGTGTGTGCGCAACTGCGCTGGTTCGCGGATGCCGAGTAGGTGGCAAGCGAGCCCCGTGTCGACGAAGTGAAGTTTGGGTGCCTTGATCACCTGCTTGCGGACGGTCGCATGCCAAGCAGGAAGTCGAAAGACGAGATAACTCGCTTCGAGCACCGAGAGCCACGCCTTGGCGGTGTTGTGTGTTACGCCGGCGTCGGCGCCGAGCCGGCTGAGATTCACTTCGGCGGCCGTCCGACCAGCACAGAGATGCACGAAGTCGCTGAACGCGCGCAGATCCCCCACTTGAAGGAGCTGACGCACATCGCGCTGGACAAAGGTAGCCACGTAGTCCGCGAGCCACTGGTCAGCAGGAATCGCACGATCGAATATCCGGGGATACGCGCCCATCCAGATCGCCTCGAACAGCTCCTGCGGTGCCGTCGGGAAGCGTTGCAACTCCCCCCAACTCGGCGGATACAGTTCGAGCACTCCAGTTCGACCCGCCAGCGACTGGCTCACCGCGGCAGAAAGGGCGAGCTGCTGTGAGCCCGTGAGAATGAAGCGTCCAGGGGACGCGTCTGCGTCGACGAGTGCCTGGAGATAGCTGGGTAGGTCGGGCGCTCGCTGCACCTCATCGAGGATCGCGCCCTTTGGCAGGGCGGCTAGGAAGCCTCTTGGATCGCGTAGCGCGTGGTCACGCACGTCCAGCGGTTCGAGGCTGACGTACGGGAGGTCCGGAAAGACGGCGCGACAGAGCGTCGTCTTTCCGGACTGGCGTGGGCCGGTAACGGTGACGACGGGATAGCGCGAGGCGAGGTGCCGGAGGCGATTTGCGGCGTCGCGAGTGACCATGTCGTTGAATGTGACCGCATATTCACCGATTGTCAATCGTATTACCAATCGGTGAACATGTCGCTTAACTCATTGCTACTTCATCACCTGCGGCTCCTCCCCCCACCACCACTGCCGCCCCAACGCCCTCACCCGCGGCCACACCTCATTGAGCGTATTCCCGTCATACAACCGCCCGTTCTTCATCACATACCGCACCGAGTTCGTGTTGCGGATGTCCGTCAACGGGTTCCGGTCGAGCACCTGCAGATCGGCCAGCTTGCCGACCTCCAGCGAGCCGAGGTCCCTCGCCATGCCGATCGCATCGGCACCATGCAACGTCGCGCCGCGCAGCGCCTCGAACGTCGTCATGCCGCCCGACTGCATCATCCACAGCTCCCAGTGCACGCCGAGCCCCTGCAGCTCGCCATGCGACCCGAGCCCCACGCGCCCGCCGGCCCGCACGAACTTCGCCAACTGCTCGGCGTGGCCCTTGTAGATGTACTGGTCGTCGCGGTTGTACGTGAGCGTGCGCCACGAGTCGAGCTCGTCGTGCGGCGTGAAGTAGCGGAGCTTCTTGTCGTCGTCGATGTTGTACTGCGTCAGGAAGTAGTCCCGCCCGATGGGACCGCCGTAGCCGACGATGAGTGTAGGCGTGTAGGTGATGCCGCTCGTCGCCAGCAACTGCACCACATCCTTGAACAGCGGGAAGATCGGCATCGCGTGCTCGAGGCCTGGGTACCCGTCCTGCATGAGCGTGAGGTTCATCGAGAGGTTGGAGCCACCCTCGGTGGTGGCGGTGAGCCCCAGCTCCTGCGCCGCCATGATCACCCACTGCCGCACCTTGCGGTCGCCGGCCAGGTACTGTTTGATGGTCTTGGTGTTGTAGTGATCGGCGTAGCGGCGCAGCACATCACGCGCCTCGTCGAGACTCTTGATGTTGTCGGTCGCGAAGATGCCCGGGCCCGTGGAGAAGAGACGCGGACTGATCAGCGCGCCGGTCTCGGCGAGATCCGTATAGGTGAGGATGTCGGTCGCCGAGGTCTGCGGATCGCGCTGCGTGGTCACGCCGTACGCGAGGTTCGCGAGCAGCTGCGACACCTGGTCGCGATGCACGCCCCAACCGAACCAGTTGTGCGCGTGGATGTCCACGTAGCCCGGGATGATCGTCTTGCCGCTCACGTCGATCACTCGCGCGCCTGCGGGCACGCGCACCGAGCCACGTGCGCCGACGCCGGCGATCCGGTTGTCGGTGACGATGACGTCGCCGTTCTCGATCACCTGCTGGCCCTTCATGGTGACGATGCGCGCGCCGCGGAGGACGACCGTGCCCTTCGGGCGGTCCTTCAGGGCGGTGATGGTCACGTCGTAGCGTGCGGCCACGTACGCGGGCGCTGCGCGCCGCGTGGTGTCGCGAGCACCACCAGCCAGCGCGACGGAATCCGCACGCGCAGTCGAATCACGAACCGCCGACTCGGCCGTGCGCACGTCGTACTGGAAGTAGCTGCGCCCTATTGAATAGAACGCCGTGTTGCCA
>JANOWT010000067.1:0-1504 GCA_031418115.1 Gemmatimonadota bacterium | reverse complement strand
GGACTCATCCCGCGTGCGCGAGAACCCTGCTGCGTGCGCGCCTTGGCTCTACTCACCTGGCAGCCTAATGACGGCGGCAGTGAACATCACCGCGAGGGCCTCGTACGCATCGTGCTCCATCAGGTCCTCGAAAGATTGCCTTCGCTCGACACTACGACGAGCGAGCGCGTGCGGATCCCGGCCGTGTCTCAAGTGCGTAAACGGATTCCGAATCCTCCGAAGGCGATCGATTCGTTCGAGCAGGGAGTCGTGAACAACTTTCCTAGTCCTTAGATGCGCGACGATTGCTGCGAGTCCAGCCTTCGCGACCTTGGCCTGTCCCCGAAATTCTAAGTACCCCTGCAGTCGGTGCTCGATGAATGACTGAGAAACGAGCAGCGATGCCGCAAAATCACCGTTGACGTACGTCGAGCGCGCCTCGCCGAACACGATTGCCGTCTCAACAGACATCACGAACCCGCTGTCTGGCGCAATCGCGGCAAGCAGTTTCAAGCGTCGAACGCGCTCCTCAATCGTGAGACGATCCTGTTCAAGGAGCATCTGAGCAATCGGATCGTCGGGTTCCGCTGCAGGCTGTCCAAACAGGTCGCTGTGCATTCGATGCCAGTTGTCGCCCTAACGTTTGGTTGTGCTGCGGCCGCTTCCATAAGATGCAGGTGGGCGGCCGCGCCGTACCGAAGTGTACGATAAAGCGCGGCCGCCCACCAGCTTCATTGACGCGGCCGTCTGCACCAACCTTCGTTATGTTCCCGCGGGCTGATGCCACTTCGAATACGCCCAGAGCGCCCGGTCTAGCTCGCGCATACTGACCCCAGACGCCTTCGCGATCTCCCGTGTGCTCTCGACGTACGCCTGCCAGAGCTCGAAGTCGTAGTCGGCAGGGGTCGCGTCGCAAGACAGCGACCACAGGGCGCGAAAGTCGAGGATCGGATACGGCCTGGGCGAGCAGAAATGCAGGAATACGGATGCCGTCGGCCAGCTGACGCCTCGCAACAGGGTAAGCACTTCGATAGCCAGCCGCTCATCCCGGGTGGCGAGGGCCACGCTCGTGACCTCACGGACGTACTCGGGCGGGTTGGACGCGCACAGAGACTGAGAACGTGGCGTCTTCCAGCGCGCAACCTGAAGGAAATCGGCCTTGTCGAGATACCCGCGCTTCTTCGCGGCAGCGCCGACCGCTGTCGGCACTGCGTCGTCCATCGCGTCGCCGTACTTGTCGGCCCAGTCACCGATGCGATGCGGAAGGAAGCGTAGCTTGAATCGCATCAAGGCGTCTCAGGTGAACATAACGTTTGGTTGTGCTGCGGCCGCTTACATAAAATGCAGGTGGGCGGCCGCGCCGAACCGTAAGGTACGAAAAAGCGCGGCCGCCCACCTGCTTCCTTAACGCGGCCGACTGCACCAACCTCCGTTAGACCGCTCCCGCACCAGACTTGGCGGCCGGTTCCAGCGCACCACGTAGCAAGTCGAAGTACAGCTCGACCACCGGATCACTGCCGCGCAC
>JANOWT010000066.1:0-18743 GCA_031418115.1 Gemmatimonadota bacterium | reverse complement strand
CCCCCCCCCCGCCGCCCCCCCCGCGACCGGCGGGCTGTTGCGCGTCGGCCTCTTCGATTCGGAACTCCCGGTGAGCGACACCCCCGGGATGTTGAGTGCCGTTCGTCGAACGTTCGACGAACAGACGTGGCTGCGGACGCTCTTCGGGTTCCCTCCGAGTGTCTACGAAGACCTGCACGCGCTCGAGGACCGGCTGCGCGAGCAGATGGCATCGCTCCGCGACACCGCGGGCGGCGCCTCGGCCGAGCCTCGCACCAAGCTGCATCTGAAAGCGAACTTCTTCGCCTCACGCGAGGCCTGGACGTTCATGACGCTGCCGAATTGGGGCCCCATGACCTCGGCCTTCGTCGTCCAGCGCATGGAGCAGGTCAAACGACGTGAGACCATCACGCAATTCAGCAGGACCCCCGTGCCGTTCCTCACCGTAGGGAGCGGAATGGCCGAGGATTGGTACGACGGGCTCGCTCCCGCCGTGCGCGAACGCGTGATCTTCTACACGGTCATGGGATCGCACAACCAGAACCTCCGCAGCATGGTGGCCGACGCCGAGGACGCGTTCGTCGTTGCGAAGTGGCCGAACCCGATCCTGTACCTGGACATGATCGCGCTGGTGGGACAGAGTCGGTGGGTGGAGTCGCAGGCGGACATCGACGCGCTCATTCCGCCGGGCACTCGCTCGCAGCTCCTCATGACGCACTGGGGACGACTCGTCTTCTGACCGCGCAGCGCCACCGCGCAGCGGGCCGCGCTACATTAGCGGCGCCATGACGACCTCCGCCCCGCTGATCAACCTCCACGCCTACGAGTCCGCCGCCGCTGAGCGACTCCCGCGCATGGTGTTCGAATATTTCGCGGGTGGCGCGGGCGACGAGGTCCTGCTGCGCACCTCGCGCGCGGCGTGGGACGAGATCGCGCTTCGGTACCGCGTGCTCCGCGACGTCTCGGTGCGCTCGCAGGCGATCGAGCTCCTCGGCCATACGCTCGACTGGCCGGTCCTCGTCGCTCCGATGGCGTTTCAGCAGCTCGCCCACTCCGACGGGGAACTCGGCACCGCGCGCGCCGCACAGGCCACCGGCACGGGGATGATCCTCTCGACGCTCGCGACGCAGTCCGTCGAGTCGGTGCGCGAGGCGACGAGCGGGCCGCTCTGGTTCCAGCTCTACATCTTCCGTGACCGCGGCCTCACCGAAGCGCTCGTGCGGCGCGCTGAACAGGCGGGCTGCACCGCCCTCGTACTCACGGTGGACGCCCCGATGCTCGGCCGCCGCGAGCGCGATCTGCTCAACGGTTTCCATGTACCCGCAGACACGCCCATCCCGAATGTGGGCCCGGCACCACGGGACACGCTCGCCGCGCGTATCGAGACCGCATCGTCACTCGCGGCATTCACCGAACTGCACTGGGACGCGTCGATCTCTTGGGCCGATCTCGACTGGCTGCAATCGCTCACGCGCGTGCCGATCCTCGTGAAGGGCATCGTGCGCGGCGACGACGCGGTGCGCGCGCTGCAGCACGGCGCCTCGGGCGTGATCGTCTCCAACCATGGTGGGCGCCAGCTCGACACGGCGGTGCCCACGGCGCGCGCGCTCCGTGAGGTGGCCGACGCGATGGCCGGCCGCGGCGCGCTGCTGGTGGATGGCGGCATTCGCCGCGGCACGGACGTGGTCAAAGCACTCGCGATGGGTGCCCAGGCGGTGCTGCTCGGGCGACCGGTGCTCTGGGGACTCGCGGTGGACGGAGCGGCTGGCGCGCAGAAGGTGCTGCAACTGCTCAAAGATGAATGCGACCTCGCGCTCGCACTCGCCGGGTGCCGCACGCCTGCCGAAGCGACGCGCGACCTGCTGGCGCACTGAGCGGCAACGCGACTCCGCATTCACAACGAGCCGACCCTGACGCCGAGACGAGAATGACGGCCAGCCAAGTATGACGCCCTGGACGCAGCAGTACGATCCGCTCGGATCGGCCACCCTCTCGACGCTCGTCGCGCTCCTGCCGATCGTCGTGTTGCTCGGCCTGCTCGCGACCCACCGTGTGCGCGCGCAGTGGGCGGCGCTCGCGGGGCTCGTGGCGGCGCTGCTGGTCGCGGTGCTGGCGATCGGCATGCCGGCCGGGTTGGCGCTGCGCGCGGCGGCCTACGGCGCCGCGTACGGTCTCTTCCCGATCGGGTGGATCCTGCTGAACGTGCTCTTCCTGTACCAGCTCACAGTGGACCGTGGCCTCTTTGCCGTGTTGCAAGGGAGCATCGCGCACGTGACGACCGACCGACGCCTGCAGTTGGTGTTGATCGCGTTCTGCTTCGGCGCGTTCTTCGAGGGGGCGGCGGGCTTTGGGACACCGGTCGCCGTCACGGCGGCTTTGTTGATCGGGCTCGGATTCCCCGCCATCGAAGCCTCGGTCTTCTCGCTGATCGCGAACACCGCGCCGGTCGCGTTCGGCGCGCTCGGCACACCGTTGATCGCGCTGCAGGGCGTGACCGGCCTGGACCTGCGCGAGCTCTCGGCGATGGTCGGGCATCAGCTGCCGCCCTTCTCGGTGATCATCCCATTCTGGCTCGTGCTCGCGTACGCGGGCGTGAAGCGCACGCTCGAGGTCTGGCCGGCGTTGCTCGTGGCGGGCGTCTCGTTCGCGGTGCCGCAGTATCTCGTCGCGGTGTATCACGGACCCTGGCTCGTGGACGTGGTCGCGTCGCTCTGCTCCATGGGTGCCCTCGCCATCTTCCTGCGCGCCTGGCGGCCGTCGATCACCAGCGCCGTCGCGGACCGGAGCGCGATCGTGCGGGCATGGACGCCGTGGGCGATCCTCACGGTCGTGGTATTCGCGTGGGGAACGCCGCAGGTGAAGGGCTGGCTCAACTCGATCTCGGCGCCAGCCTTCCCCGTGCACGGTCTGCACGAGATGGTCGTGCGCGTCGCGCCGGTGGTCCCGCTGCCCAAGGCTGAGGCCGCCGTGTTCACATTCAACTGGCTGAGCGCGACCGGCAGTGGGATAGCGCTCGCGGCACTACTCGGTGGGCTCGTGATGGGCTGTGGGGCACGGACGATGGCGCGCACCTACGCCTTGAATGCTCGACGGCTCGTGCCGTCGTTGCTCACGATCTCGGCGATGATGGCGATCGGATTCGTGACACGGTACTCGGGGACCGACACGATCCTCGGTCTCGCCTTCGCGCACACCGGCGTGTTCTACCCGTTCTTCGGCACGCTGCTCGGGTGGCTCGGCGTGGCGCTCACCGGGAGCGATACGTCGTCGAACGTGCTGTTCGGCGGACTGCAGGTGGTCACCGCGAACCAGGTCGGCGTCGATCCGGTGCTCATGGCCGCGGCGAACAGTTCGGGCGGCGTGATGGGCAAGATGATCGACGCACAGAGCATCGTGGTGGCGAGCGCGGCCACTGGCGCACACGGCGAGGAAGGCACGATCCTGCGGCGGGTGTTCTGGCACTCGGTCGCGCTGGCGTCGCTGATGGGGCTCTGGGTACTGCTCCAGGCCTCGTGGGTCGATCTCCGCTAGCGCCTCACTGCCGGGGGATGCCCCGTGCGGTACCGCAGACATCCTGATAGATTCGAAGCGCGAACTCGCTGCTCGCCCCTGCAAGGCCCCGGTCCCGAGGGCCTCTCGTCACCTCTCGCTCCCAAGACCCCGATGCGTCACGTCTTCATGTATCACGGTGGCCTCGAACGGAATCACCCTGCGCTCAAGCCC
Organism: Gemmatimonadota bacterium; assembly: GCA_031418115.1. GTDB lineage: Bacteria > Gemmatimonadota > Gemmatimonadetes > Gemmatimonadales > Gemmatimonadaceae > Pseudogemmatithrix. Next base: position 15,041 of record JANOWT010000066.1, on the reverse strand, counting down.
GGCGCGACGACCTTCACCGGCACCGATGGTTACGTGCACGACCTGCCCAAGTGGCCCGAGAGCGCCTACCTGCGCTTCGGTTACATGGAAAAGGCGGGCAAGAAGTTCTGCGTCGTCCGGGTCGCCGACTCCGAGTCGGACGTGGTGGTGAAGAACGAGCAGGTGCTCGAGCCCGGCCGTCACATGAGTTTCGGTGTGCACCTGAGCCCCGAGCCCACGTTGGTCGAGGACGACACCACCGTGATGACGCTGCTCGAGGACCTCATCAAGAAGAACGAGGACTCGGCGCCCGAGCTCCTGAAGATCCGCGACCGGTTCAAGAAGGTCGTCGTCAAGTAAGTGTCGCGATGACCGATCGTACGGGCCCCTTCCGCATCCTCGTCCTCTGCACCGGAAACTCCGCACGCAGTCAGATGGCCGAGGCGATCATCACCACGCGGGGCGAGAAGCGCCCGATGGGGAAGGTGGTGGCGGAAAGCGCGGGATCGCGCCCCGCCGCCAAGGTGAACGAGTACGCACTCGTCGCGCTCATGGCGCAGGGGATCAACTGGGGGCGGAGCCAGCCCAAGCACATTGACGCGTTCGCGGGGCAGCACTTCGATCTCGTGATCACCGTCTGTGACCATGCGCGCGATGCATGCCCGTTCTTCGCCGGTGCAGCGGTGCAGGTGCACTGGGGGCTCCCCGACCCCGCGGAGCACATCGCACCCGCGACCGCTCGCGCCGCCTTCGCGGGGACGTACGGCTCGCTCGTCACTCGCTTGAACGCGCTGCTCAAGCTACCGCTCGAGAGCATGGAGCCCGCACGACTCAAGGAAGAGGCGCAGGCGATCCACGATCGGTTGGTGGCGCCGGCTCGGCGGTCGTCGGCGCGACTGAGACGGCCGACGTAGGCAGTCGTAGGCGGACGTAGACGGACGGGATCGTGATTGAACTCCCCGCTCACTGAGCATGCGCCTCGACCTGCAGACCACTCAACTCCTCGCCGTCACGCTGATCTTCGGCCTGTTCGCCGTGGCCGAGCTCGTGATGGGGACGTTCTTCGCCCCCGAGGCGAGCTCCGAGGATGATCGCCTCGACGTCGCCGTGGGCGTGACCTTCCCCGTGATCTCCGGGTCGGTCTTCGCCGCAGCCAAGTGGCTCTCGGCCCTCGCGATGCCCAGCATGAAGGATGCGTGGGCGGGGTGGCCCTGGTGGCTGATGGTCATCGTGCTGCTCCTCGCCGACGACCTCACGCAGTACTGGTGGCACCGTCTGTCGCACACCTCGGTGATGTGGCCGTTGCACCGTGCGCACCACTCGGCCGCGTACATGAGTGTGCGCGTGGTCTACCGGAACAATGCGTTCTACTATGCGCTCATGCCCGGGCTCTGGTTGAGTGGCGCCCTGCTCTACCTCGGGTTCGGCTGGGTATTCGTCGGCTACAGCGTGGTGAAGCTCGCCGTGATCATGGGGGCGCACTCGGCGGTGCGGTGGGACCAGTGGCTCTACCGGTACCGGCCGCTCCGGCCGCTGGCTTGGGTACTCGAGCGCACGATCTCCACTCCCGCAACGCACTTCGCCCATCACGCGCTCACGCAGGACGACGGCGTTGGGCACTACATGGGGAACTACGGCAACATGTTGTTCTTCTGGGACGTGCTGTTCGGCACCGCTCGGATCACGCGGAAGTATCCGCCGGCGTACGGGCTCAACGACGACCGCAGGCAGGGACCGGAGCGCTGGCACCATCAGCTGCTCTTCCCCGTATTCCGGTCCAAGCGGGCGGAGACGGTGCTCGGCCGCGACAAGCACGTTCCGATCGACTGACGGGCGCGGGCGGGCGCTCGGCCCCTGCACCACGTCTACGCCGTTCGACGTATCCCCAAAACGCCGTCCCGTGCGCATCTTTCTGCCAGTTCGGGACCAGTTCTTCACCTCAGCGTGACCTCTCATGGCCCACCAGACGCTCCCTCCGGAGTCGACTCCGCCTCCGCCTGACGCGCCCGCATCGAACGGCGCGATGTCGGAGTACGACTACAGCAACTTCTTCTACTCGTCGAGCGACGATCTCTTCACGATCTTCGGCGCGTACGACGACTGGTGGTATGGGCACGCCAGAGAGAAGGGGTACTACCTCTTCTATCAGGCGATGTCGACGGCGCCGAAGCCGCGGATCGAGCTCGAGGAAGGGCTGCACCACGAGAAGCGGGCGTTGCTCAATCTCGCGTCGTACAACTATCTCGGTCTCTCGTACCATCCTGAGGTGATCGCCGCCGCAAAGGGCGCCGTGGACCAGTACGGGCTCGGTGCCGCCGGCTCGCCGACGCTCAGCGGCACCATGGACGTGCACGTGCAGCTCGAGCAGGCGCTCGCCCGCCACATGGGCAAGGAAGCCGCGATGGTCTTCCCCACCGGGTACAGCACCAACGTGGGGCTCATCTCGGGGCTCGTGCGTCCGGGCGACACGATCATCATGGACCAGAACGTCCACGCGAGCATCGTGGACGGCGCGATCCTCTCCAAGGCCAATACGCGGTTCTTCCGACATAACCGGCCCGACGAGCTCGACCGCAAATTACGCGACGTGAAGGGCAAGAAGCTCGTGATCGTCGAGGGCGTCTACTCCATGGACGGCGACGTCGCGCTCCTGCCCGAGATGGTGGCGATCGCGAAGAAGCACGGGGCGCGGATCATGATCGACGAGGCGCACTCGGGGTTCGTGTACGGCCCCACCGGCCGCGGTGTCGCCGAGCACTTCGGGTTGGACGATCAGATCGACATCCACGTCGGCACCTTCTCCAAGGCGCTCGGCGGCATGGGTGGCTATGTCGCGGGATCCAAGAGTCTCATCAACTATCTCATGGGCTTCGCGCGGTCGCGCGTCTTCTCGTGCGCGCTCTCGCCGGTCGTGACGGCGGGCGTACTCAAGGCGCTCGAGATCTCCGAGCGTGAACCACAGTTGCGCGAGCGGCTGTGGGCGAACGTGGCGCACCTGCGCAAGCGCTTCGCCGATGCCGGAGTGGACGTCGCCGAGTCGACGTCACAGATCATCCCCGTCATGATCCGCAAGGATCCGCGGGTGTTCGCGATCGGCGAGGCCCTGCTCAACGCGGGGCTGTATCTGCAACCGATCATCTACCCCGCGGTCGCCAAGCACAAGTCGCGATTCCGCATCTCGGTGTCCTCCGTTCACACGCCAGAACTCCTGGACAGTGCGGCGGACATCCTCATTGACGTCCTGCAGAGGGAGAAGATCCTGTGAGCGTGTTGCCTGAGGGGTTCGTGCAGTACCACTTCCGCACCGCGATCGGCGGTTTCTTCGAGATCCCCACGGCGAATGCCATCCGGATCCTGCCGCCGCACCTGCAGCCGGTGGAGCCACATCATGGCCAGAGCGTGCTCTCGGTGATGGCGTTCGACTTCCACGATTCGTTGGTCGGGGCGTACGGCGAGCTGATCTATTCGGTACACGTCGCGCCGCGCCTCGCGCCCGGGGGACGACTCCCGCGCGCCGCGTTCTACCCCTTCCTGCTCGGCACCACCACCAAGGCGTCGCGCGAGCACGCGATCGAACGCTGGCATCTGCCGCACTTCATGGACGACATCGCGCTCACGTTCGACCGCGGACCGCACGACATCCGGATCAACGCCGCGCATGGTGGCAAGCCGATCGTCGACATGCATCTCACGGACCACTCGTGGGAGAATGTCTCGCACAACTACCAGTGCCACATGCACGACGCCGCCGGCTCGTACCAGTCCACGATCGTGATGGAAGGGCCGTTCAGCGAGAGCGAGGACGAGCGTGGGTCGATCGTGGTGCACGACCACGCGTTCAACGCGGCGCTGGACCGCGGCGAGATCAACACCACGCCGTTCCGTGAGATGTGGCTGAAGGACGGTCTGCAGACCTTTCATCCCCTGCAGCTACTCGTCGCTCCCTGATGGCAGGGTCACCTCGCGTCTGCGTCATCGTCAATCCGGCGGCGGGGCGCGGACGCGGCGCGCGCGCACTCCCGGGCGTGCGCGCGGCCTTCGCGGCGGTCGGCATCACGGATGTCCGACAGAGCACCGAGCGTGAAGGTGAGGCGACCGTCGCCGCGCGCGCCATCTCGGAAGGGTGCGACACGCTCGTCGCCGTGGGCGGCGATGGCACCTGGAGCAACGTGGCGAACGCGATCATGCGATCGGGGGCCGACTGCCGACTCGCGTTGATCGCCGCGGGGACCGGCAATGATTTCGCCAAGACGGCCGGCGCGCCGGCGCACGATCCGATCGCGACGGCGCGACTGGTCGCTTCCGGCGCGGACCGTCGCGTGGATGTGGGGCGGATCGAGGACCGGTGGTTCCTGAACATCGTCGGCTTCGGGTTCGATGTCTCGGTGCTCGAGAGCGTGGCAGGTATCAAGTGGCTGAAGGGCGACGCACTCTACGTGTACGCCGCGCTGCGTCAGCTCGGCTCGTACGTTGGCTCGCAGATCGCGATCGAGTCCGCGGCGCGCACTCGCGCGAGTGCTCCGCACCTGATGCTCGTGATCTCGAACGCCCGGCACTTCGGCGGCACGTTCAAGATCGCGCCGAGTGCCTCGATCACGGACGGCCTGCTCGACGCGGTCGCGATCAGCGACGCATCGCCCTTCCGTCGGCTACAACTGTTCGGCGCGGTGATCCGCGGCACGCATGAAGCGATGCCCGAGGTGGACATGGAACTGTCGCCGACGTTCACGTTGCGTTTTCCCGCCGCGCCTGCGTACGAGACGGACGGCGAGTACCGTCGCGCGGCGTCGGCGACGATCGAGGTGTCGTGCGTGCCGAAAGGGCTGCGGTTGGTCGTCGCGGCCGATGCGATGGTGCCGTGAGGGCGATCACGTTCGAGGCGCCGATCCCGCGCTACCTGATCACGCTCGCAGCGGGCGCGATATCGAGCGAGCTCTTCGTGGGCCCGCACGCCTGCACGCGCTGTCGCGAGATCGCGACCCCGGAGTTGCCCGGTCCCGACTGGGTGCGCATCCGCACACGCATGGGCGGGATCTGCGGCAGCGACACCAACATCGTCACGCTCGGCGCGAGTCCGTCAGCATCGCCCTTCTCGTCGTTCCCGTTCGTGCTCGGGCACGAGAACGTCGGCGAGATCGCCGAACTGGGCGGGGGAGTGCGCGGGTTCGCCGTGGGTGAGCGCGTGGTGGTGAATCCCCTGCTCTGCTGCGAGCCTCGCGGTGTCACACCACCCTGCGCCGCCTGCGCGGCGGGGCACCACTCGCGCTGCGCGCACTTCACCGACGGCAAGCTCGCGCCGGGCATGTTCATCGGCACGACCCGTGGGCTCGGCGGCAGTTGGGGCGAGTGGTTCGTCGCGCACGCGTCGCAACTGGTGCGCGTGCATGACGCGGTGCCCGACGCCGAGGCGGTGCTGACGGAACCGTTCGCGTGTTGCGTGCATGCGGTGCACCGCGTGCGGCCGACGGCCGGGCAGCGCGTGCTGGTGATCGGTGCGGGGACAATGGGACTGCTTCAGGTGGCCGCGTTGCGCGCGATCGCGCCCGGCGCGTTGGTGACCGTGCTGGCGCGCCACGCGTTCCAAGCGGCCCATGCCAAACGACTCGGCGCAACGCGCGTGGTCATGGCGCGCGGTGAGTACCTCAAGGAGCTCGCCGACGCAGGGGAGACGCGGCTCCTCCAGCCGATCCTCGGCCGGCCGATCGGCGTCGGCGGGTTCGACGCGACCTATGTGTGCATCGGTGGCACGCGCGGGGTGGAGGATGCGCTCCGGTTCACGACGCAGGGCGGCACGATCGTGCTGCTCGGCAACGCGAGCACGCTGCGCGGGCTCGACTGGACGCCGCTCTGGCTCAAGGAGTTGACCATCGCCGGTACGCTCGCGTACGGCGCGCATGCCGGGCATGGCGGAGCGAGTACGAACGCGTTCAACGAGGCGGCGACGCTGATCGGTGAGCGCCGTGTGGAGCTTGCGGGACTCGTGACGCATGAGTTCACGCTCGCCGAGCACCGCAAGGCGCTCGCAACCGCGCGGGAGCGCGGCGGGAGCGGGAGCGTGAAGGTGGCGTTCCGGTTCTGAGTCGCGGCGCCGCGTGGTGCCGCGCGGCGATCGAGTGCAGGCGGCTAGAGGTACCGGTCGACCGACATCACCAGCGTTGAGAAGAGCACGAGCAACGCGATCACCCGTACCGCCTTCGCGCTCTTCACGCGCAGCGCAGCCGCCTCTGCCGCCATCGCGGCGCGCGCGTCGGGTGCCGCGCTCTCCATCTGCGCGACGATCCGGCCCGCCGCCAGCGCCGATGGCCGGGAGACGGTGAGGCCGATCACGAGTGCGACGATCGACGCGAGCGCGGCGGCCACGTACGCCTGTCCCTGCATCGTCTCGAAGAATGAGACACCGAACCCACCCGACGCGATCATGAGCAACCGCAGACCGGAGAGGATGGTGAGGACGGCGACCGCGGGAAGCCAGGTGAAGATATTCCGCTTCTCGAGTCCGGCGCTCACCGCAGCGGCCGCTGGCCCCGCGTCACGGAGCGCCGGGAGGAGGAAGAAGCTCATGAAGAGCAGCGCGCCAGCCCAGAAGGTCCCGCCGAGCACGTGGATCACGCGGAGTGTGAAGAGTTCAGCCTGCATTGCGGCCTCCTGAAGTGGGATTCACTAGCGTGGGAAGATGGAGGCTCGGACTCGGCAGCGCGAACCGCGAGATGGTTCGGGGTGAAGCTGGTCCGGTGAGGCGGCGATGGGGCCGGTCACCCCGAGTCAGGCGGGGCGCTCCACGAGCCAAGTGAGCCGCACCTGCACCAGGGTCGCGAGCAGACTGATGGTTCCCATGGCGATGAAGAGCGCCTGGAACGAGATGAAGCCGGCGATCAGCCCGCCGATGGCGATCGCGACGCCTGAGATGAACTGCGTATGGCCGCTCGCGATGCCCCACGCAAAGGTGTCGTCGGTGTCGCCGAGTTGCGTGGCGAAGAAGGCGTCCCACGAAGGCGTGGCGATCGCCTCGGCGATCCCGAGCCCGACCTGCACGAGCAGCAACTGCTGCGTGTTGCTGACGAGCAGATACGCGAACGTGAAGACCGTGTTGAGCGCGTAGCCCACGGCGATCATGCGGAACTTCCAGCGCGAGCGGTTGAGGAGCTTGCCCACGACCGGGTAGGCGATGCCGCTCACGATGAGGTACGTGGCCCAGGCAGCCGTGATGTCGAGCACGTCACCGCCGATCTGTTCGCTGAATACGGCGAAGAGCGGGCCGAGCAGTCCCTCGCTGAAGAACCAGAGGCTCGACGCGAGAAGCAGCAGTTTCGTAGGGCGCGTCATGAGAGTGGTGCCTCCGCCGGTTGGACGCCTCAGCGCCTGCGGTGTTAGGCGGCCACACTAGCTTTCGCCCGTGACTCACGCCCAACGCATCAACTACGCCCTGTACCAATCCGGCTGGTTCGCCTGCATCCTCGGCGCGGCCTGGGGCTGGCCGGTCACCGGCTTCCTGATCGCGGTCGCGTTGACCGCGGCGCATCTCTGGCTCTCGTCCGACCGTGGGACCGAGTCCCGATTCATCCTTCTCGCGCTCGCCTTGGGTCTCGTGGTCGAGGGATTCCAGGTGTGGAGCGGGACGTACCGCTTCACGTCGGGCGTGGTGGTCACGTGGATGTCGCCGCCCTGGCTGCTGATGATGTGGGCGCAGTTCGCGACGACGTTCCGCTCGAGTCTGCGCGGCATCATGAGCGTGCCCGCGCGCGCGGCGCTGTTCGGGTTGCTCGGCGGACCGATCGCTCTTCTGGCGGGAGAACGGCTGGGTGCGGTCACGCTGGCGAGGCCGCTGGCGCCGGGCTTGATACGGCTGAGCGTGGCGTGGGGCGTCGCGCTCTGCGTGTGCGCGGTCGCGGTGCGCGCACGTGGAACGCTGCGCGGGAATTCGATGTCGGCTTGAGCAGCGCGCTCGAGTACCGTGGATGCGCGCCGAGCATTGACCGATTTCCTTCTGTGACTACTATTATGACTATGCCGACCGTCTCGAAGGCCGTTCTCAAGGCCCACCTGCTGGCGTACCTTCGCGACGTCGAAGCAACGGGCGAGCCCATCATCGTCACGAGTTACGGCACCCCGGTGGCTCGGATCACGCGGATCGCGCAAGGGGCGACGGTCAGCGACCAGTTCGCGGATGCTCGTGGGGCGCTGCATTTCACGGGTTCGCTCGACGATCCGACCGATGAGGAGTGGACGCACGTTGGGAACGACCCGTGAGCACGACCGGACAGCGTCCGGTCGTGCTCGACACGTCGGCATTGCTTTTTTGGACGTTGCGCCCCGAAGCGCTGACGAAGCGCGCGCGCGCGATCATCGCGGCGGCGCTCCCGAGCGCCGGCTGCGTCGTGAGCGCGATCTCGCTCTGGGAGATCGGACTCAAGGTGAAGCAAGGGCGACTCTCGATCGGGATGTCGGTCGAGGAGTTCGCCGATCGGCTCGCGACCGTGAGTGGACTTGAGATCGCGCCCGTCGGCGTGCCGATCTGGCTCCGCAACCTGTCGCTGCCTTGGGCACATCGTGATCCGGCGGACCGGACGATCGTCGCGACGGCCGATCTGCTCGGAGCGCGGCTCGTCACGAGTGATCGCACGATCGGTGCGTACTATTCGCGGGCGGTGTGGTAGGGGCAACACCCACGCGCATCAGCCGCGCACGTACCGCCGCACCCGCCACGCATTGAGCGGCCCGTCATTCGCGATCCGCCGCAACGCTTCCTGCGCACGCCGACCCACCTCGGCCTCTGGCCCCTCTGCCGACGCGAACCGCATGCAGAGCCCGACCACGACGCCGAGCCGATCGCCACGCGTCGCCCTGAAGAGCCGTTCGTACTGCTCCGCCGACGCCGAGAGCAACACGGCGATGTCGGACTCGCTCCAGCCATCGAGCGACTCGAGCGCCGTGAGGACTTCTTCGAGCCCGCGCGGATCACGGACCGACTCGCGCGCGGCCGAGAGTGCGGCGAGCAGCTCGGGGTCGCGAACCTCGTCCCGGTCCTTGCGCACGGTGAGATCGAGCGCGGCCGGCCGCTTGGCCTGCACCGCGGCGACCCACGCGGTGATGATCCGGCTGGCGACGTCGCCCTGATCGACCGCGCGACAGAGCGTGGCGAGTGCATTCACGAACGAGATGTCGACCTGTTCCCCCGCCCCGAGGAGCGCGCCTTCGACATCCGCCAGGCGGCTCGTGTCGGCTTCGTCGAAGCTGTCGAAGAGCCGCTCCCAAGCGGTCTCGAATCGTTGGTAGCGCTTCGCCGTCTCGAGTTCACGCTCGGACTCGTCAAGCAGGAAACGCATCGCGGTGCCATCGACGACACCTGACTCGATGTACTTCACGATCTCGCGATCGAGCGGATCACCACCTCGGAACCCGTAACTGGTGAGGAAGGCCTCCCACCGCTCCTCCTCGGGCGTCGCCTCATGCGTCCCACCGAGGCGCGTGACGCCGGCATCGCGGTAGCCCTTCACGAAGGCGTAGGGCGGATGTGTGTCCTCACGACTGTAGAAACAAAGGGTGTAGAGCGCAGCCGAGTGTGCGAAGCGCCGCGCGAGGGTCGCGTCGTGGCGCTTCATGAAGGGCGCGAAGTCGGCGACGAGGCGCTTGGCGCGCTGGAGGATGCGGATGTTCGTGATGCGCAGCCGTTCGCAGCTCTCGCGCAGCGGTGCGTAGCGCTCGTCGGTCTCGGGGATCGCGATCGCGGTGCATTCGCGCGGACTCGGATCGAAGAGCACCTGATGATCGAAGACCTTCTCGCTGAGTCCACGGTACGAGTCCGCGTCCGCATCGGTGAAGGCCTCCTCGTTGAGGATCACGACCACTCGGCAGCCGCGCCGCTCCTTGAGATGACTGCAGTAACCGAGGACGTCGGCAAGGCGGAGGCCGTCTCCGCGGCGCTCGAGGTCGTCGATGCAGACGATGAGATCGGAGACCTCGCGTTGGAGGAGGTCCTCTACGATGGGACTGCCCGCGGCGCTCCCGCCCTGCAGGGACTTGAACGGGCTGTCCGCCGGTGCTGTGCGCGACCACCACTTGCTCGCGAGTGCTTCTTCGAGATACGTGCGCGCATTCACGTCAGCGAGCGTACCGAGGGCGCGGGCGTTGACGGCGACGGCGCGCTTCATCTCGGCGACGGACGTGAGGCCGAAGAGCGAGACGTAGGCGTAGCCCTGCGTGGGCGATGCGGCGGCCTGGGTACGCATGAAGCGATCCCAATAGAAGGTCTTGCCGCGGCCCCACGGGCCCTTGAGGGCGAGGGTGGTGCCGTCTGTGGTGTGGACGAACGCGGTGAGGGCCTTCTCAACGGCGGCTAGGCGCACGGGGGCTCCGATCTCAGTGTTGGCATCGCGGAACTGCGAAGTGGCTGTCTACTTTGGCGGCGATTTTCCGAGTGCCTGATCGAGTCGACCGGCGTCGGCGGTCGCTGCACCATCGACTTTGACCACTTCAGGGGCTGGAAGTGGGCGTGAGTTCCAACTCCATGTACACATCTGCCGTTTCGTACCCGAAGCCGGGTGGACAGGGCCGTGATCGGAATCCGAGGGACTGATAGAGCTTTATGGCAGGGAGGAGCCGAGTGTTCGATGTGAGAACGACCCGCTTCGCTGAGCGTTGCTCAGCGAAGGCGAGCACTGCAACGGCCAGACAGCGTCCGAGTCCGCGTCCTTGAGCCTCGGGCGCGACCGCGAGCTTGGCGAGCTCGATGATCCCACCGGGATGAGGAATCGCCGCCGCTGTGCCGAGCACCGTCGTTCAGTCGAGTGCGAAGAAGATGTTGCCGCCCGGTGCGACGATCTTCCCGTGCGGATCCGCGAGGTACGTTTCGTCCAGGGGCTCCAAGAAACCGCCCGCGACCAACCACGCCCGGTTGAGACGATCGAACGCCTCGGCGAGGTCCTCGCGAAATGGAACGATCTCGATCTCGGACATGACTTGAGCGGTTTGGGACGGTTGCGAGACGCCGCGCGTGCTGCGCGTCAGGCGACGCACCGCGGACCGTGTTGCCCATTCAATGCGCGCAGCCCAGTTCCCCGTACCACCCCAGACCCGTGTGATCGCCCGCCACGAGACCAGGGATCCGGTCTTCAGACCGCGTCTTCCTCAACAAGCGTCCCATAGTCCACGAAGAGCTCCTCCCCCTGCTCGATGTCCACGAGCGCCTCGAACCACGCCCCATCGTCGATCGACCGAACGTTGGGATGGTCCGAGTGATTCAGGAAGTGGACAAGGTCCATCTTCTTGAAGCCTTCCTCGGGCAGGTGATAGTGCTCGTCGTCGTACAGGCAGTACGTCTCGACGAGATGCCGCGCATGCTCCGGCAGCGCCTCGATCTCGGCGCGCGGCACCGCAACGAAGCCGTCGGCGCCCTCGCTAGGCGGTGTGAAGATGTCACGACAGCCTTGGGGGATGCGGCGCAAGGCGAAGACGCCGATACCCGCGACGGGAGACGGGCGAATGGCGACGTAGGTGCGGTCGCTGAGCTCGGCGAGGAGGCGGGTGTGGGGCATGTGCATCGGAATACTGGTGAGCGCGTTGAGCGAGAATCGATCGAGCGAGATAGCGAACGGGGCCACCCCGTTGGGAGTGACCCCGCCGCTATTTGAATCGGGACGACAGGATTCGAACCTGCGACCCCTTCCACCCCAAGGAAGTGCGCTACCGGGCTGCGCCACGTCCCGTCAGTCGGGCGTTCCTACCACCCTACGACAGAGGGCGAAAGCTAGTCAGCACGCCCGGCAAATGCCACCCGAATGGCCTCGCGATCCACGACTCAGGGCTGCCAGACCGCGTCGGCCGATGCATTTCCCACCCGGTCGACCGCGGCGACGGCTACGCCCTCGACCGCGATCGCGGCGATCGACAGGCTCCGTAGTCCGGCCGGCACGACCTTTTGCGACCAGACGCCAGCGCTTCGCCAGCGTACGAGCCACCAGTAGGCATCGGCATCGCCGGTGACATTGACTCGGAGTTGACCGCCCGACGCTGAAGCGGTGATCGTGGGCACGCCTGGTGAGGTCGCATCGAGCCAAGTCGTCGCCGGCGGGATCGCACGTTGCAGATAGTGTCCATTGCCGAGTGCCGTCGCGAACCCGCCCCGGTCGGTCCGCACGCTGCTGGCGTTATAGAGGATCGTCCCGGTGGCGCCACCAGCCTGCGCCGATTGCTGCCGCACGAGCCCGACCTGTGCTGGGATCTCACTCGCGCTGAACGCCGACCCTGTACCGTCGACCACGCGGTACGAGGCCAGTCCCGGCCAGAGATGCCGCCGCTGCGTGTTCTGTTGCATCCACCAGCCGAGCAGCGACGGAAAACTCTGCCCACTGGACGCAATGGACCAGTAGAGCTGCGGCGCGAAGTAGTCGAGCCACCCCTGCTGCAGCCAGAGGCGTGAGTCGGCGTAGATGGACGTGTAGGCATCGAGTCCGACGATGCCCGCGGGATTGCCCGGGCGCCAGATGCCGAAGGGACTGATCCCTACGCGCGCAGTGGCCGATGCGGCGCGGACCTCGGTGTAGAGCCGCTCCACGAACCGGTTCACGTTGTCGCGCCGCCACTCGGCGCGGCCGAGCGACCCGCCGCCATTCAAGAAACGCGCGTACGCGGAGCTGTCCGGGAAGTCGAGCCCGGGGCAGCTCGCGTTGGGGTACGGATAGAAGTAGTCGTCGATCTGGACCGCATCGACGCCGTAGCGTTGCACGACGTCGCGGATCACCGCGATCGCGTGCTCCTGTACCTCAGGCTCGCCGGGGTCGAACCAGAGTTGTGTGCAGTAGCGGCGCACGAGATCGGGGCGCTGCCGTGCGAAGTGCAGTGCCGCGAGCGTGAGGGTGTCGCTCAGGTTGCCGGCGCGGAACGGGTTGAACCAGGCGTGCAGCTCGAGGCCGCGCAGGTGGGCCTCTTGGAGCGCGAAGGCGAGTGGGTCGTAGCCGGGGTCGTTGCCCTGTGTGCCGGTGAGGGACTTGGACCATGGCTCGAGCGAAGATGCGTACATCGCGTCGCCGGCGGCGCGCACTTGGAGGACCACCGCGTTGAGCCCGGTGCGATCGGCGGCGTCCATCAGTTGCGTGAACCCCGACTGCTGCGCGACCACTGAGAGGCCGGCGGAGGCGGGCCAGTCGATATTCGCGACGGTGGCGATCCACATGCCGCGGAACTCGCGCGTGATCGCGGGTACGGTGATCGGCGCTGGTGCGCGTGGCGCCGTGGGGCCGTTGGAGCAGGCGGCCGCGATCACGCACACGGAAGTCAATCGGAACAGGGCGCGATGGTGCATGACGGAATCTCGCTCTCTGCGACCGTGAGGCACAGGCCTCGACAGGCGCAGAGGCGCGCGTATGATACCGCATGCGCTCACCCACCCTACTCCGCTGGCTCGCGGCCGTGCCCGCGTTCGCCGTCATACCCGCGCTGCTGGCCGCTCAGGCGCCTGAGTCCGTCTGGTACGTGCGCAACGACTCGGCCGGCGTCGCAAGCTTCATCGCCAACGCGCACCGCATCTCGATCGTCGCGCCGCAGGTCTATTCGATAGATAGTGCGGGGGCCATTCGCGGCGGCACTGACCCACGGATCGTCGCGGCCGCGAGATCGAACGGTGTGAAGCTCCACCCGCTGGTCATGAACCCGGGCTTCGACCTCGGCATCCTGCACCACATCGTCGCCGATCGTACCGCGCGCACCGCCTCGGCGCACAGTCTCGCCGCGCTCTGCCGGCGCGAACGACTCGACGGACTACAACTCGACCTGGAGAACCTGCACGTGAGCGACCGCGACGCCTTCACAGCGTTCGCACGCGAGGCGGCCGACTCGGTGCACCGCGCCGGTTGCCAGCTCTCGGCGGCCGTGGTGCCGCGAACCAGCGACGATCGCGGCGTGCTCCCCTACCACCAGTGGATGTTCGACTACTGGCGTGGCGCGTACGACTACAAGGCGCTCGCTGACGCGCTCGACTTCATCTCGTACATGACGTATGCGCAGCACACGGGCGGATCGACGCCCGGGCCGGTGGCTGGCTACCGGTGGATGCGGGAGTCGCTCGACTTCCTGCTCGCGCTCGGTGTCGCGCCGGAGAAGATCTCGCTCGGCATCGCTGCCTACTCCGACTACTGGTACCCGGGCTACAACGCGGCGCGCGACGACGCGCGGCCACGGGGCGAGGATATCGCGTACACGCGGATCATGGGGATCATGCGCGCGGCGGGGGCCACGCCAGTCTGGGATGAGACGCAGAAAGCGTGGTACGCGATGTGGGAACGGTACGGCGTGTTCGAGCACGCGTGGATCGAAGATGCGCGCGCGTTCGAGGCGAAGCTCGGCCTCGTCAAGCAGCACCGGCTACGCGGGTACTCTGTCTGGCTGCTGGGGATGGAGGATCCGCGCACGTGGGAGATCGTGGGACCGGTGAAGCGCTGACGCGACGGGTAGCCCCTCTATGCTCGCCTCAGACTGAGGCACGAGCTCAGTCGAGTGTGAACCCGTCGGCATCGAGATGTGCGGGAAAGCGGGCACGGTGCTCGCGCAATCCGTCGAGCGAAAGTGCGGCCTGCGCTGTTGCCGGTGAGAGGTCGCACTCGACGAGAGGCACGCCGAGGGCGTCGAGCAACACGCTACCGCCGAAGTATCGCACGCCGTTGCCGTCGGCGCCGCAGCGGTTGACTCCGGCGACGTAACAGAGGTTCTCGATCGCGCGCGCGCGCAGCAGCGTCCGCCATGCATCGTGCCGCGACGACGGCCAGTTGGCGACGTACAGCAGAAGATCGTACTCGAGATCCATGACCGGCGCGGCGACGTCCCGCGTGCCGCGCGCCAGCGAGCGATTGCGCGAGAAGACCGGGAAGCGCAGGTCGTAGCAGACGAGTGGGCAGATGCGCCACCCGCGGAACTCGACCACCAGCCGCTCACGTCCGGCGGCGTAGTGATCCTGTTCGCGAGCCATGCGAAAGAGATGGCGCTTGTCGTAGTGATGGATCGTGCCGTCCGGTTGTGCCCAGAGCAGTCGATTGAACACCCGGTCGCCGACACGGATCTGCACGCTGCCGGTG
>JANOWT010000065.1:0-4922 GCA_031418115.1 Gemmatimonadota bacterium | reverse complement strand
GCGACCTTCCTCGAGTGGCGCCGGGCGCGGTCGGTCACGCGCGGCGCGCTCGTCTGGTTCCTGCGCGACCTCTGGCCCGGTGCGGGCTGGGGCGTGGTGGACGCGCTCGGGCGGCCGAAGATCGCCTGGCATTATCTGCGGCGTGCGCTCGCCCCGGTCGCGCTCGGGCTCAGCGACGAGGGCGGGAACGGAATCGCCATCCACGCGATCAACGACGGCCCGGAGGCGTGCGAAGGGCGGATCGTACTCGAGCTGTACCGGCAGGGCGAGATCCGCACGGGGCGGGGCGAGCGCGCCGTGGTGATCCCCGGCCACTCGGCGCTGGAGATCCCCGCGGCGGAGCTTTTCGACGGGTTCCACGACCTGAGCTATGCGTACCGGTTCGGCCCGGCGCAGCACGATGTTATCGCGGCCACGCTGCAACGCGCGGACGGTGCCGTGTTGGCACGCGCGTTCCACTTCGTGGGGGCGTTGCCCAGCCGCCGCGAGCCCGACCTGGGACTCTCGGCCACCTTCGTCGCACGACCGGACGGTGGACGTGCCATCACGGTCTCGTCGCGCCGATTCGCTCAGACCGTGCGCGTGGAGGTCCCGGGGTTCCGCTGCGAGGATGACGCGTTCCATCTCGCGCCCGGTGAGTCGAGAACGCTCGCGCTCACAGCCGACCTTGGTGGCGCCACGACCGGCGGGCGGGCGACGGTACGCGCGCTCAACTCCGAGATCATCGTAAAGGTGACCGAGGCGTGACGCACCCGGAGCCCGCGCTGCCGCGCGCCGAGCCCGCGTACTTCTCGTCGAATGGTCGGGCCTGCCTCCGCTGGTTGCACCGCCCTGCCGCGACGGTCGCCACACGAGCAGTGGGTGTAGTCGTCTGCAATCCGTTCGGCTACGAAGCGCTCTGCGCGCACCGGAGTATTCGGCACTTCGCGGAGCAGGCCGCGGCGCGTGGATACCCGGCGATGCGATTCGACTACGATGGCACCGGCGACTCGACGGGGGATGATCTCGAGGGCGGTCGCTGGGCGGCCTGGGTGGCGAGTGTGCGTGCGGCGGTGCGCGAGCTCCGCGAGCGAACCGGAGTGAAGCGAGTGGTGCTGCTCGGCGTTCGGCTCGGCGCGTCGATCGCCGCGAATGCGTCGGTAGATGACCCTGATGTGGCCGGCGTGGCGCTGGTCGCACCGATCGCGAGTGGGCGGCCCTGGCTGCGCGAGTTGCGCGCACTGCAGGCGACGATGGGACGAGCGGCCGCACCGCCGGAGTTCGCCTTGCCGGCTGAGGTGCAGGAGAGCGTGGGCCTGCTGATCACGCCGGCGACGCGCGCGTCGCTCGAGTCGATCGATCTCGCCGAGCTGGGCGCTCAGCTGCCTACGGAGCTCCTGCTGATAGATCGCGACGACCGACCATCGCAGGCGGCACTCGCCACGGGATGGAGTGCCGCCGGACGCAACGTGCGGCACACGGTGTTGCCGGGCTTCGTCGAGATGATGTTCGACCCACACGAATCGGTGGTGCCGGCGGCGATCGTCGCGGAGCTCATGGAATGGCTCGAGACGACGTTCCCCGCGATGCTCGATGCGAGCGCGGCGCGCGCTGTCCCGCCGACCGTTGCTTCGCGGGCGGGCTCCGATCGCGCGGTTGTCGCTGACGGAGTGGAAGAGCGCCTCGTGCTGTTGGACGAAGCGGGGCGACTGTTCGGAGTGATCAGCGCGCCGGTCGGGGTACGGCCCACGCGAGCGGTGGTGCTCCTCAACTCCGGTGCGAACCATCACATCGGCAATGGCCGGATGTATGTGAAGTACGCGCGGCGACTCGCGGCGGCAGGATGGCTCGTGCTCCGCTACGATGTGTCGGGAATAGGGGACAGTCTCACACATGACGGCGCGCCGGAGAACGAGGTCTACACCCCGCATGCGGTGAGCGACCTCACAACGGCGCTCGAGTTCTTGCGCCGTGAGTACGCGCCTGCGCGGATCGAGGCGATGGGGCTCTGCTCTGGGGCGTATCATGCCTTCAAGGGCTCGGTCGCGGGACTTCCGATCGACGGCGTGACGGTGGTGAATCCGCTGGTCTTCTTTTGGAAGCCGGGGATGTCGCTCGCGTACCCGCCGTTCCAGATGGTGCAGGCGGCGGCACAATACCAGCGATCGATGCTCGAGGCTGGCAAGTGGCTCAAGCTGCTGCGCGGCCAGGTGGACCTGCGCGAGATCGTCAAAGTGGTCGCGCACCGCGTGCAGGACCGTACACGCAGCGCTGCGCGCGAGATCGCGCGGGCGATGCACCTGCCGGTGCACGAGGACCTCGCGGCTGAGCTCTCCGGTGTCGTAGAGCGAGGGGTGGCACTGCGGTTCGTGTTCTCGGTCGGTGACCCTGGTGAAGCGTTGCTGCGTGTGGGAGCTGGACGACAGCTGGCGAGGTTGGACGGACGAGGGGCGGTCTCGCTCACGTACTTAGCGGATTGCGATCACAGCTTGTCGACCGCATGGATGCACGAGGCACTCTGGACACAGTTCGCACGCGCGCTCGGGTCGCGATGACGGGCGCTGAGAGTCTTGAGACCGCGTGCATCGCGGTCGGAGAGGGTCCACGATTGGCGGTGGTCATGTTGCACGGTTACGCGATGCGGGGGGCGGACCTCTCGCCGTTCGCGCACTCGCTCGGCCTGCCGGCGGTGTTCTACGTCCCTGATGGTCCGCTGGAGGCGGTTCCGGATGGGCGAGCCTGGTGGGCGATGGATCAGGAGCGGCGGCGAGTCGCGTTGCTGCGCGGACCACGCGACCTGGCGACTGAGGTGCCAGCTGGGGCGGCGGCTGCGCGTGCGCTGTTGGGTGCCCTCGTGGCGCGCGTGCGACAGGAGCAGCCGAGTCTCCCGGTCGTGGTGATCGGATTCTCGCAGGGCGGCATGCTCGCATGCGATGCGGTGTTGCATGATGCCACGCGGGTCGATGCGCTGGCGCTTCTCTCGAGCTCGCGGATCGACGTCGAGGAGTGGACGCGTCGTGCCGAGCGGTTGCGCGGCCTGCCCGTTCTAGTCAGTCACGGTGAAACTGATGACGACCTCGCGTTCTCGACGGGAGCGGCGCTGCGCGACTTCTGCCTGGCGGCCGGTGCGAAGGTCACATGGATCCCGTTCCCTGAGGGGCATGCGATCCCGCTGGCGGTCTGGCGCGGGATCAGGCGGTTCCTTGCCGGGCTCAGCCCACGCGCGGCGCCCACCGCTCCTTAAGATCCAGAAACGGCTTCTCGATCAGGCGCCAAGAGACGAGTGCGGTGGTGAAGGTGAGCGTGAGCACGAGCGCCAGGTACCCGAACACGCGCACGATCCGCAATGAGTCATCCGACCCCTCGACCCAAGGGCCGAGTGGGACCTTGAGCGCGTGGTGAATGGGAAAGTGAAAGACGTACATCGCGTAGCTGTACTTGCCGAGCGTGCGCAGTCCGCGCCACGAGAGCAGACTCTGAATGACTCTCACGGCACGGGGGCCCTCGTCGACGGCATACGCAAGGAGACAGGTGGAGAGCCCCACGACGATGCTCTGACCAATGACCGTGATCGGGAGATCGTCCGAGTGGAAGCCACGCTGTACGACGACCAGCACACCGAGTGCGGCGACCAGGGCTAGTGTCAGCTTTCCCCTCCACGCGACGACCCACGCGCGTTCGCGATCGTCCCGGATCATGGCAGCGAGCAGCGCGCCGGCGGCGAGCGCGTCCCAGCGCGCGAATGTGAAGAAGTACGTGGCGTCGATCGGGAGCCCACCCGCGCGCAGGCCGTACCGAATGATCGGAGCCGTGACGATCATCGCGACGGCGAGCTTCGCGAGCCCGCGTCGCCCGAGCGCGTAGGCAAGGAGCGGCCAGATGAGGTAGAACTGCTCCTCGACCGCGAGCGACCAGAGGTGCGTCATCCCATAGACGTCGATCTTGAACGGCTGGGTCCAGTTCGAGACGTAGAGCCAGTATGGCCACTGCCCCGTACGAACGTCCGCCGCCCACTCCGCACTCCAGGCGAGAGGCGCCGCCACGAACACGATACCGGCGACGAAGGCGTAGTAGAGCGGGAAGATTCGTAGCGTGCGGCGGAGGTAGAACGAGCGGAAGAAGCCGTTGTGCCCGCGTGAGTCGAGCAGGATCCCCGTGATCAGCAGGCCTGACAGCGCGAAGAAGAGCGAGACACCGGTCCAGCCCATCGCGGTGATCGCCGTGAAGAGCTTGATGATGAACTGCTCGCTCGACCCCGCGATCCAGCCGGCGTTGTGGACGATGACGATGAGCACGGCAAGGCCGCGAACGCCGTCGAGCGCGGGCAGATGCGTTGGCGCACCTCTGGCCGGTGCTGGCTCGACGATCATGCGACTCGATCCACTTGGGCGCGACGCGGCGTACGCGTGATCAGTGGGCCCCACGAGAGCCACATCTCGGTCATGATCAGCGGCACGACCCAGACGGCCCAGATGAGCATCGCGGGACGGTCGACGCCGGGACCGGTGGGGAACGGGAATTCGAGATAGGTGTCGAGCCGCACGAAGACGAACCCGTTCATGAGCACCCAGCTGCGGATCATGAACTGTCGATGCGCATCGAACTGCCTACGGACGGCCATGAGGAGCGCCAACGCGGTCACGATGAAGAACAGGGCCGACCAAATGGCGAACGGCGGCGTGCACATGGTGCAGGAACTGAAGAACGCGAGGTGGAACGTCACAGGCCCAGAGATGAGCGCGCAGCAGACGTAGGTCCAGCCGATCCGTCGGTGTAGCGCTGGCCAGCGCTTGCGGAGCCTGGTGCTGAACTGGAGGGGCCCGATGATGAATGCGACGCTCGCGAGCAGTACATGAGTGGCGAGCGCGATGCGCTGCGGCCAGAAGCGACGATAGACCTCTTCGGACCAGTCGAGGTACTTGAGTGAGTCCCTGACGAGAAAG
>JANOWT010000064.1:0-3362 GCA_031418115.1 Gemmatimonadota bacterium | reverse complement strand
GCCGGTCGTGTACTTGCGGCTTCGACGAATGCGCCGTTCACGCCGGAAGATCTCGTGGTCGGTGAGGACGCGCAGTCCGCTCGGCGTGCCGCGCGGCGGGATGAGGAAGCCGCCGGAGAGCACGCCGATCACGAGCGCGGCCGGCGACTGACCTTCCTTCCGCGCGTCGAGCAGCTCCTCGAGCCGTTCGGCCTGCCCGGCGTTGTCGCAGAGGATGATCGTCTGCGTGCCGTCGCGGACCATCGCCGAGAGGCGCGCGATGTCACGCTCCACCGGCTCCGGCGCGCGGAGCGGGAACTGCACCACCTCGTGCACGCGCGAGGCGTCGGCGCCCGAGCCGATCACCTCGAGCGCCGGGAAGGCGTCGATCGCCTTGATGGTGTCGTGCGGCGACTGCAACAACTCGTCGCGCGAGGGCGCGTCCTCGCCACGGCGGCGCGCGAGCAGCAGGTGATGCTCGGCCTCGTCCCAGGTGCGCTGCAGTTCCGGCCTGAGTGCGACACCCGACGGGATGACCACGAGCGAGCCCGCAGGCCAGAGGTCAGGGAGCGAGACACGCTCGTAGCGCTCCTCCGCCGCCTCGCCCGACACCTCGACCGGCAGGATCAGCACCGACTCCGCCGACGCGAGCATGCGCTGCGTGGAGACGTCGAAGCGGCGGATCTCCTCGAGCCGGTCGCCCCAGAACTCCAGGCGCACCGGATCGCTCATGCCGAACCCGTACACATCGAGGATGCCGCCGCGCACGCTGTACTCGGCGACGTCCTCCACGAGCGTCACGCGTTCGAAGCCCACCGCGTCGAGATGCGACGTGAGGTCCTCGAGCCGCCAGGTGTCGCCGCGGCGCAGTTCGATCCGCGCGTCGGCCAGTGCGCGCGGCAGTCGCGTGCGCTCCTGTACGGCGCGCGCGGTGGTGATGAGCACGCGCACCGCACCGCGTGCGAGGCGTTCGAGCGTCTCCACGCGCTCACCTGCGATCTCGGCATGCGGCTCGATCTCGCCGAACCCTTCGCGCGGCGGGTAGAGCGCCACTCCCTCGTCACCGAATACCGACTGCAGGTCCGCGAGCCAGCGCTCGGCTTCCGGCAACTGATCGGCGACGACGACGAAGAGTCGGTTGGGCTCGCGCAGCGCGAGCGCGGCGAGCAACACCGCGTCGGACGAGCCCGCGAGGCCGGTCGCGCCGATGCGGCCACCTTGCGCCGGCAGCGCGCGCGCGAGACTCGTGAACGCGGTGAGCGCCGAGAGGCGTTCGACCAGGACGGGCAGCGCCATCAGGGTCGCATCACGCTTGTGCGGGCTTGCCGGAGCTACGGCGCGCGACGAGCGTCTCGGCGATGAGCAGGAGGAGCGCGAGCAGCAGGAAGGTGCGGGCGAGTGCGCGCGAACCACCGGCAGCGAAGGTCGCGCGCCCTGCAGCCGCTGGATCGGCACTCGAGGCGGTGGCGCCGAGTTGCTGCGCGAGCGAGTCGGTGGCGAGGCGAGTGAGATCGCTCTCGCGCGGCTCCGGATTGATCACGAGCGCGCCGATGCGGTCGGTGCCGCGACGCCAGAAGTGAACGCCAGCGAGCCACGGCACGTCGATGACCGCTCCGGCGCTCACGGCGTTGACGGTGCCGTCGGGCGTTTCGAGCCCCTCGGCGAGCGACGGTACGCGCACGGTCGCACCCGGTGCGGACTCGACCACGCCCACCGTGCCGACGACGAGACGCTGTGCGATGAGGTCGTCGAGCCAGGGCAGGAACGCCGCGCGGACAGGAAGGTCCGTTGCCGTGGCTTCGGCTGCGGAAGCGACCAGTACGTAGCCCTCGCCCGCGACGGCCCAAGGGGCGCCGCCCACGCGCGCGAGCGTGTCTGTGCGTCCCGACGGCACGGCATCGGCGGCCTCGAGCAGATACCAACTCTGTGCCGTCGCGCCATCGACGCTCTGCCCGCGCAGCGGCGCCGGTCCCAACCGCCTCGCGCCGAACCGCCAGGGGATGCCGGCCCGCTCGAGTGCTCGGTTGGCGTCCGCGATCTTGAGCGGATCACTCGGCGCGAAGAGCAGTGCCGGCTTGCGTGCGCGTTCGGCGCTCGCGAGTAGCACGCCCTCGCCGCGGCGTGCGCGTGCGCCCTGCACGAGTGCCTCGACGGCACCGCGCAGGAAGGGTCCCGAGCCAGCGTCGACCATGATCGCGGGTGGCTCACCGACACGCGCCGCGAAGTGACGCGCGTCGTCGCCGCGCAGTTCATCGGGAGCGAGCTCGATCGTGCCGGCCACCCACCCGCGCGCCGGCGGTTGCACGCGGGCGAGCACCGTCGCGCCCGGCTGTGCGGTGCCGCGCGCGAGCGTACGGCCGTCGACGACCACGCGCCACGAGGTCGAGTCGGGGCCCGAGACGGTGGCGCGCACAGTGCCGCGGGGATCCCAGTGGCGTGGCTCGGTCGCGACGGCGATCACGGCGCGATTCACGCCGAGCGTGCCGCCGGGAGCGATCAGCGTGACGGGCGCATCGTCGGCCGCGAGTGGCGCGATGCCGGCCCACGTGGTGGCCTGCGCATCGGTGAGCACCACGATCCGACCGGTGGGGATCGCGCTCTCCTTCACGAGTGTCGCGGCACGGCGCAGCACCACGCCCGCGTCGCCGGCTCCGTCGAGCGCACGCATCCCTGAGAGCGCCGCGGTGATCGTGCCCGCATCACCGCCGATCACGGCGCCGTCCATGGTGAGCAGCCAGAGTCGGTCGCCGGTCGAGGAGGCATCGACGATCCCGCGCGCGGCCGCGCTCAGCCGACCGATCATGGGGCCTTCGGCGCCGGCCGCGGCGGACGAGAGCGAGTTGTCGATCACGATCGCGACGGCAGTCGGGGCGTGCCCAACGCCGGGGAGCCAGCCCAACGGACGTGCGGCCGCGAGCGCGATGGCGACGATGATCGCGATCCGCAGCACCATCAGCAGGAGGTTCTTGAGGCGCACCTCGCGCGCATGCTCGCGCTCCATGCGCATGAGGTAGCGCACAGCCGGGAAGTCGATCTTGTCGCCGGTGCGCCGTCGCAGGAGGTGGAGCAGGAGCGGCACGCCCGCCGCTGCGACGAGCAGGAGCGCCCAGGGAGCGAGGAAACTCACGAGAGGCGTTGTCTGGCGGCGAAGGCGCGGCGCAGCGGCACGCCGAACGGTTGGTCGGTCTGGATCGGCTCGTAGAACGCGCCCGCCGAAGCGAAGCGCGCTCGCCATTCGCTGATCGCCTCGTTGACCGTGGCCGCGTAGATCTCGCGCACGTCGGCGGGCGTCACCGCAAGTGAATCCCCACGCTCGGGATCGACGAAGAGCGACTCACCCGCCGAGAGGTCGAGTTGACGTTCGGCGGGGTCGAGCAGGTGCA
>JANOWT010000063.1:0-2182 GCA_031418115.1 Gemmatimonadota bacterium | reverse complement strand
CACCTGCATGTTGTCCTGCATCCACGGCGCATTGTACCCGAGCGATTCCTCGTCCATCTCGAGCTGCTCGTAGTTCTCCGTGTTCATGAAGTGGTACGAGTCGCCCCCCTTATAGAGGAACTGCAACTCGTGCGTCTCCATGTCCGCCTTGTGCAGCTGGTCGTCAGCGCGAAAACGGTGCTCGAAGTTGTTCCCCGAGCGGAGATTCTTGAGCTTCGCCTGCACCATCGCGCGCAGGTTGCCCGGCGTGTGGTGGCGGAACTCGATGATACGGCAGGGATCGCCTTCCCACACGATGACCATGCCGCGACGGATCTGCGTGGCTGGGAGCGCCATAGGAGTCAGTGCTACAGGTTGAGAATGCGGTTGAGAACAGGCCTAAACGAAGACAGCCTTTAAGCTTAGCCCGTTTTCCTCTCCGGGTCAACCGATGCCGGGCACATCCCGCAGCAACGGAGCCAGCGCCTTCCACATGTTGCGAGCGGCCCGCCGCGCCCCCTCTTCATTCGGGTGGATCCCGTCGTCCTGGTTCAGGTCGCGCACCCCTGCGATCCCCTCGAGGAAGAACGGGATCAGCGTCACCTGCTCCTCCCGAGCCACGGTCATGAATGTCTCGTGGAAGTCCCGCGTGTACTTCTGCCCGAGGTTGGTGGGCGCCTCCATCTGCGCCAGCAGTACCCGCGCGGAGGGGTTGGTCGCCCGCACCTTCCGGATGATCCGGACCAGATTCGCCCGCGTCGTGTCCACCTGGAGCCCGCGCAGCCCATCGTTCGCCCCCGTCTCGATCACCACCACGTCCGCCCTGTCGCGCAGCAGCCAGTCCACTCGACGCAGGGCCCCGGCCGACGTCTCCCCGGAGAGTCCCGCCGCCACGATCGCCGCGCGGTACCCCGACGAGTCGGCCAACCGCTGCAACACCGCCGGATACGCCGAGTCGGGGTCGAGCCCGAGGCCAGCGGTCAGGCTCGTGCCCAGGATCAGCACACGCACGCCAGCCGTTGCTGCGGCAGTCGCCACCGTGGTTGATTCCTTGGTTGATTCCGTGGTTGATTCCACAGGAACTTGCGCCACCGCCGCCGGCTTCGACTCTGTGCCACCGCCACACGCAGCGCTCAGTGCGACGATCAGCGCGGCGATGAGCACTACGGCGACGCGGGTCCGCGCTCCCACTCTCACGACATCACGCATTCAATGCTCGCAGCTCGAGATCTGACCAAGGAATACCAGAGCGGGACTTCCGCGCTGGCCGTGCTCCGCGACGTCACCTTCGACATTCCCCAGGGCACCTTCGTCTCCATCGTGGGCCCCTCGGGCAGTGGGAAGACCACGCTGCTGGGTCTGTTGGCGGGACTTGATCTGCCTTCCCGCGGTAACGTCACGCTCGACGGCGCCGACCTCACGCGCCTCGACGAGGACGCCCGAGCCAAGCTCCGCGGTGAGAAAGTTGGGTTCATCTTCCAGTCGTTTCAACTCATCCCCACGCTCACGGCCGCCGAGAACGTGCAGGTCCCGCTCGAACTCCGCGGCGACGACGATGTCGCCGCGCGGGCCCTGGACCTCCTCACGCGCGTCGGGCTCGGCGACCGCACCGATCACTACCCCGCCCAGCTCTCCGGTGGCGAACAGCAGCGCGTCGCGATCGCACGCGCCTTTGCCAACAAGCCCCGCATCCTCTTCGCCGACGAGCCCACTGGCAATCTGGACGGGAGTACCGGCGCGCGCATCGTCGAACTGCTCGACGAACTCAACCGCGAGTCGGGCGCGACGGTCGTGATCGTCACCCACGACCTCACGCTCGCCGAGCACGCGCAGCGCGTCATCCGGCTCAAGGACGGCGTGGTGGTCGAGGATCGGCCTTCGCGTAGCAACGCTGCGAGCACCGAGAGCGGCCGCGTCAGCACCGTCCGCACCTGATGGCCCGCTCGGCAAGCTTCAGCACGCTCATGGCCCTCGCCTGGCGCGAGAGTCGCACCGCGCGCCGTCGGCTCCTGCTCTACATGAGTTCGATCTCGCTCGGCGTCGCCGCCCTCGTCGCGATCGACTCCTTCGCGGCCAACGTGCAGCAGAGCATCGCCGAACAGTCGCGCGCGCTCCTCGGCGGCGACATCAACCTGCGCGCCCGTTCGGGCTTCACGCCCGCGCTCGACTCGCTGCTCGACTCGCTCGCTACCGCCGGCGTGCC
>JANOWT010000062.1:0-3058 GCA_031418115.1 Gemmatimonadota bacterium | reverse complement strand
CACCGATGCGTCGGCGACCAAGCCCGGGCTCTTCGAGATGGCGCAGAGCGGTTCGATATTCCTCGACGAGATCGGTCATCTCGCGCTCCCGCTGCAGGGGAAACTGCTGCGCGCGCTCCAGGAGCGGAGCATCCGTCGCGTCGGCGGCGTGCGGTCGATCGCGTTCGACGTGCGGGTGATCGCCGCGACGCACGTGAATCTCGAGGCCGCGATCCGGGCCGGTACCTTCCGCGAGGACCTCTACTACCGCCTCAACGTGTTGCCCGTGGCGCTGCCACCGCTGCGGAATCGTCGCGAGGACATCGTGCCGCTCGCGCGACACTTCCTCGGCAGGTTCGCCGCCGAGTATGGCGTGCCGCGTCCGAGCCTCAACGCCAGCGCCGAACGCGCACTGCGCGACCGATCGTGGCCGGGCAACATCCGCGAGCTTCGCAACGTGATCGAGCGCACGATCCTCCTCGCCGGAAAGCCTGTGCTCGACGTGGCGGACTTCGAGTTCGTCTCACTCGACGCCGAGGGTCGCCCAACGGAATCAATCGCGCCGGTGCTGCTCTCCGACATCATCGGCGCGGCGGTGCGCAAGGCGCTCGACGAGTGCAACGGCAACAAGAGCGAGGCCGCCCGGCGGCTCGGGATCTCACGTCCGCGACTCCTCCGTCTGTTGGAGGATGGCGAATGAACGCGGACCCCGGCGCGCGTGAGCTCCGAGCGCAGGCACAACGCTTCGCGACCGCTGGAGCGTGGACCGACGCGGGCGCGCTGCTGCTCGCGAATGCAGCACGCATCAGCGCAGATCCCGAGACCGCGGCGCTGCTGGCGGAGTCGCTCGTGCGCACCGGTCGCGCGCGTGAGGCCCGCGACTGGCTCGCCGCCGTCATGCCCGCGATCGAGACGAGCGAGGATCGCGCGAGCTTGCGCCGCGCCACCGTGTTGAACGGCGCTGCGCATTTCGCACTCGGTGAACTCGACGTCGCGCGCCGCGGCTTCAACGATGCCATGGAGCTCGCGCGCGCCGACGGCGACGACGCGCTCGTGGCGCGGGCGATGAGCAATCTCGGGGCGATCGCCAACATCGAGGGTGACCGGTCGGGAGCGCTCGCGCTGTACAACCTCGCGATCTCGGCGCATCAGCGGCTGGGGAACAAGCGTGGCCTCGCCGAATGCTTTCACAACATGGCGATCACGATCCGTGACTTGGGCCGGCTGCAGGAGGCCGACGAGCTCGAGCAGCGCTGCGTGGAGTTCGCGCGTGATGCCGACCAACCGCTGTTGGTGTCGATCGCGCGGCTCGGTCGTGCCGAGTTGGCATTGCGGCGCGGTGACGCGTCGTTCGCCGAAGCCACGGCTCGGCGCGCCGCCACGGAGTTCGCTGCGGCCGGCGAGCCGGTGCGCGAGGGCGAGGCGCAGCGTCTCGCGGGTGTCGCGTGCACACTGAACGGCAAGTACGGCGAGGCGAGAGTGCTGATCGACTTCGCGGTCGCGCGCGCCAGGCAGCATGGGGCCGTACTGCATGAGGCCGAAGCGTTGCGGTCGCGGGCCGAGCTGCACGCGGCCGCGAACGACCCGCACGCGGCGCTCGACGATGCGCGTGCGGCACTCGGTCTGTTCGGGCAGCTGCGTGCTACGGAGGAGAGCGCGGCGCTGCTGCGCTGGATCGAGGCGCTCCCGCTCGACGGCGACGAAAGTCGCGACGACAGCCCCGACCGCAGCTAAGAGGCCGACCGACCGGTCCGCTCCTCGCCCGGGCTCGTACCGCCGCGTACTTTTAGCCCGCAGCCACCCCCGGGACCGCATGCCAGACCCGCTCGCACATCTCGCCACCGCCCTCACCGGTCGATACGTCATCGAGCGTGAGCTCGGCGCGGGCGGGATGGCGACCGTCTACTTGGCCGAGGACACCAAGCACCACCGGCGCGTCGCGGTGAAAGTGCTGCGCGCCGAGCTCGCGGCGAGCCTCGGCGCCGAACGATTCCTGCGCGAGATCGGGATCGCCGCACGGCTACACCATCCGCACATCCTCTCGCTCTACGACTCCGGTGGCGAGGGCGAGGTGCTCTTCTACGTGATGCCCTACGTGGAGGGACAGTCGCTGCGCGACCGCATCGCGCGCGCCGGCGCGCTGCCGATCGACGAGGCCGTGCGGATCATCCGCGAAGTCGCCGACGCGCTCGAGTACTCGCACCAGCAGGGCGTGGTGCATCGCGACATCAAGCCCGAGAACGTGTTGATCGCTGGCGCGCACGCCATGGTGACCGACTT
This sequence comes from Gemmatimonadota bacterium, assembly GCA_031418115.1. Lineage (GTDB taxonomy): Bacteria > Gemmatimonadota > Gemmatimonadetes > Gemmatimonadales > Gemmatimonadaceae > Pseudogemmatithrix. The sequence continues at coordinate 799 of JANOWT010000062.1, read as the reverse complement.
CGGCGTCGCGAAGGCGGTGAGCGAGGCGAGCGGGACCGGATCGCTCACCGCGACGGGAATGGCGGTGGGTACGCCGTCGTACATGGCACCGGAGCAGGTGACGGCCGATCCGACCCTCGACCATCGCGTCGACATCTACGCGCTCGGCGTGATGGCGTACGAGATCCTCGCTGGGCGCGCGCCCTTCTTGGGCAACACGCTCCAACAGATCATCGCCGGGCATCTCTCGCAGCGTCCTGATCCGCTCACCGTGCATCGTCCTACCGCATCGCTGGCGCTCGAGGCGGTGGTGATGCGCTGCCTGGAGAAGAATCCGGCGGATCGGTGGCAGTCCGCCGGCGACATCATGCGGGCGTTGGACGCGCTCGCGATGCCGAGTGGAGAGGTGAGTGGTGCGACCGCAGCTGTGCCGAGCGTCGCGCGCAACCTCTCGACGCCCGACGCACGTGGGCGCAAGCGCGCGCTCGTCGCTGGCGCAGTCATGGGCGTCGCACTTCTCATCGGCGGCATCGCCTGGTCAGGACAGGTCGGTCGCTCCGGCACGATGATCGGCGACGACCTGCTCGCCGAGAACGACGTGGTGCTCGTCGCCGAGTTCGAGAATCGGACGACCGACTCCACGCTCGCGGCAACGGTGACTGACGCGGTGCGAGTGGAACTCCAGCAGTCGCGCACGGTGCGCGTCATGAGTCAGGCGGCGATGTGGGCCGGGCTCACACGCATGGGGCTCGCGCGAGGTACCACGCTGCCGCAGGAGAAGGTGCAGGAGCTCGCCGAGCGCGAAGGGGCCAAGGCCTAT
>JANOWT010000061.1:0-18575 GCA_031418115.1 Gemmatimonadota bacterium | reverse complement strand
CCGGTCACCCCGCGCGCCACCACCATCCGCTCGCGAGTCGCGGTGACGGCGGCGACGGCGTAATCGCCGAGCCAGTGTCGCGCGGCATGTGCCCCCCACACTCGCAACGATCGCCACGCGAGCGTTGCGTCGTCCTCCGGTCCGCGCGAACCGGCATCGCGCAACTTGGCCACGAGTGCGGCGCGGTCGTCCAGCCGCAAGACGCCGCTCCCGATCCATCCCTCGCACTCGAGCGGGAACGCCTCTTCGGCTCCAGGCGCCCACCCACTCTGCCAGTGCCACGCGACGACGTCGGACCGATCGAGCCGCCGCGCCGCCGCGGTTCCCGGCGGCCGCGCGATCGCCTCGACCTTCTGACGCAACGACTCGTGCAACGGATCACCGCTGCGGTGCCAGCAGAGCAGGAAGCGACTCATCCGCGCTCTAGCGCTCGGCCGGCGCGCGCACGAGCAGCCCGATACGCAGCAGGTCCTCCGCCAGCGAGACGAGGTCCCGCCAGGCGACGTCGGCCTCGACCTCGTACTCGTCGAGCAACGTGCGGTGCACCGCACCCAACGTGATCGGCGAGGCGGCGAGCGACCAGACGCGCGACCCGACCCGGTCGACCGAGTAGTACACCCCATCGCGCATGGTCAGGATGATCGTCTCGCCGTCGAGCTGCGCCGACACCTGATCCTTCACCGCGACCACGGAGCTGTCGGTCGTGAGTGGCGGGGTGGCGGGGGCGCTGGCGTCGGGCATGATGGCCAGTCTACATTCGCCGACCAACCCTTCGCAATCTTCCAGACAATGCGCGCGTATCGCTTCCTCTCCCGCCGTAGCCTCGTCGCCGTGACCGCGTTCGTAGGCGCTCTCGCGACGCCGGCGCTCGCGCAGCCAGACGCGACCGCGCAACTCGCCGCCGCGCGCGCCGCATGGGAGCGCCATCCCGAAGATGTGGACTCGATCATCTGGTATGGCCGTCGGCTCGGGTACACGGGTGCCTTTCAGGAGGCGATCGACGTGTACACCGCTGGTCTGCGTCTCAATCCGTACGAACCGCGCCTGCTCCGCCATCGCGGACATCGCTACATCTCACTGCGGCGATTCCCTTGGGCGACCGCCGATCTCGAGCAGGCGCGCGCCGTAGTGCTGATCGAGCCCGATGTGGTCGAGCCTGACGGTCAACCCAATGCCCGTGGCATTCCCACGAGCACGTTGCACTCGAACATCAGGTACCACCTCGCGCTGACCTACTTCGTGACCGGGGAGTACGCGCAGGCGCTGCCGGTGTGGGAAGAGGATGTGCGCCTCGCCGGCAACATCGACACGCGCGTCGCGTCGACGTACTGGCTCGTGCTCACGCTCGCGCACCTCAAGCTCGCGGACGCGGTGTCCTCCGCGCTGGAGCGGGTGAGAGCGGACTGGGATGTGATCGAGAACGGCAGCTATCATCGGTTGCTGCTCTGGATGAAGGGCGACTTGGCGGAATCGGCCCTGCTCCCGGCGGACGCCTCCGCGCTGGAACGGCAGACGATCTGCAACGGGGTGGGCCAGTGGCACGCGGCCCACGGGCGCGGCGCCGAGGCCCGCGCGGCATGGGAGAAGGTGCTCGCCACCGGCCCCTCGGCGAGCTTCGGCTACATCGCAGCGGAGCAGGCGCTGGCCCGGTTGACTAAACCCTGAAAAGGCAGTAGCTTGCGGGGCTTTCCACATATGGCGTTCCCGTGTCCGGCACCGAGGCCGACATCTCCGAACGCCACTCTCCTCCTGCGTAGGCAACCCGCAGGGGGCGATCACGACCAAAGGGAGGATTGCCGCATTGTCTCGTGCATACGAGGCGGTGTACATCTTCGATTCTGTACTCGAAGACACCGCCATCGCTGAGAAGCTGGAGAAGCACCATGCCCTTCTCGGCAGCAAGGACCCCGTCACGCTCGACATCTGGGGTCGCCGCCAGCTCGCCTACAAGATCGGTTCCAAGGACGTCGGCTACTATGTAGTCGCACGGTTCTCGGCCGAGGGTAAGGCCCTGCCGGAGTTCGAGCGTTCGCTCAAGCTCGACGACAGCGTGATCCGTTATCTCATCTCGGTGCACGAGCACGAGCTCGGCGCGCCGCCGATGACCGAAGAGCAGCTCGCTGCGCGCCGCGCGCGTGATGGCGACGACGACGACGACGAGGACTAGACCATGCGCCGACCCAAGAAGACCTGCCCGGTGACCGAAGCGGGCATCCGTTTCATCGATTACAAGGACGAGCGCTTCCTGAGCCGCTTCGTGACCGACACCGGGAAGATCCTCCCGAGCCGTCTGTCCGGTGTGGACGCCCGTCACCAGCGCCAGCTGGCGAAGGCGATCAAGAAGGCGCGTTACCTGGCGCTGATTCCTTACACGCGCAGCCAGTCGGCGCAGTAAGGCGGAGTGAGCGAGGAAGAGGGCGCGGCCCCCGCGCGGGAGCGGGGTTGGTGGGGTCCGATCCTCGCAGTGCTGTTGCTGGTGCTGGTGTCCACGCTCTCCGCGGTGCGGATCGTGATGCCGGTGGAGGATGCTCTGCTCCTGCTCGCCCCGGTGACGGCGGCGTGCGCGATCGCCGGGTGGCGGACGGGGGGGAAGCTCCCGCTCGCGATCCTCTGGACGACCTTCGCGGTCTGGGTCGTGTGGCGAGTACCGGGTGATTCCGGGCTTTTCCTCGACTTGGCACGTGGATGGGCGGTCCTGCTGGCGCTCGCATTCGGTGTGACGGCGGCCTCAGGAGTGGGGGCGAGCTTCCTCTCCAAGGCGTTGATCGCACTGACCGCTGCCCTGCTGCTCGGGGTCGCGATTCTCGTGGTGGTGCCTGGCGGTCTGGCGGGCGCGACCGAGCTGGTGCGAGGTGAGGTCGGACGTCGCGCGATCGAGGCGACGCGGGAGTGGCAGCAACTGACTGGGACGCCCGAATGGACCGAGCTGGTCCAGAAGTCGCCCGGTTGGGGGGTCTACTCGGAGACGGTGGAGAAGCAGCTCGCAGAGCTGCCCCGCATCGCGCTCCGATACTACCCTGCCCTGTTCGCATTGCAGTCGCTGGCGGTGCTGGCGATCGGTTGGGCGGTCTACCACCGCGTCGGACGAGCCCGTTTGGGGCCGCCCCTCGCAACGCTCAGAGAGTTGCGGTTCAGTGAACTGCTGGTCTGGGGCATGGTGGCCGGGTTGACGCTGGTGGCGCTGCCGTTCTCCGGACCGGTGCGCGACGCGGGGCTCAACCTCTTGCTGTTCTTCGGCGTCCTCTTCGCGCTGCGCGGATTGGGCGTGCTGGTCTGGTTCCTTGCGCCTGGTCGGGTCATGACGGTGGTCCTGTTCGTGTTCTCCGTCATCTTCTGGCCGGTCGTCGTGATCGTCTCCGCCGGGTTGGGTCTCGGCGATACCTGGTTCGATTGGCGCCGCGCGTCGCGGCAACGATCCCAACGTTCGGAGTGAACAATGGAAGTGATCCTTCGGCAGGCCGTGGACAATCTCGGACATCCCGGTGACATCGTGGACGTCTCGTCCGGCTTCGCCCGCAACTTCCTGCTCCCGCGCGGCATCGCCTACGAGGCGACCCCGGGGAACAAGAAGCGTATCGCGCAGGAGAAGGGACGCCTCGAGGCCGCAGAGAATGCGCGCCGTGATGCGGCCTCGTTGGTGGCCAAGCGCCTCGAAGAGGTCTCGCTGACCTTCTCGGCCAAGGTCGGTGAGGAAGGCAAGCTGTTCGGGTCGGTGACGACGTCGGACATCGCGCACCAGCTCGAGGCACAGGGGTTCACCGAGGTCGAGAAGCGCATGATCGACCTGCACGAGCCCATCAAGGCGCTCGGCGTCTACAAGGTGGCGATCCGGCTGCACGCGGACGTGAAGCCCGAGATCAAGGTCTGGGTCATCAAGGCCTGATCGCGGTCGGCCCGCGCGAGACGAAGGCGGCTCCCCCTGGGGAGCCGCCTTCGTCGTTCACACCGGACGTACTCGGGCGTCCAATGCGCGTCCGGCCCCACGACGCTTGCGCCGGCGCGAGCGCGCCGGAACCTTTCGTCAGCGTACGGGTTCGCTCACTTAACGCCCTTCACCGAATCGATGGTCACCGCACCTGCCGAAGTGCTCCGTTCCGCGCGTCATGCCGCTCAGGTCCTGGTCGACAGCAAGACCAACGACGTCATCATGCTCGATCTCCGCGAAGTCACCGATATGACCGACTACTTCATCATGGCGAGCGGGACCTCGGACACCCACGTGCGCGCCACCGCGCAGCACGTGATCGAGGCGCTCCGCAAGCAGGGAGTCACCGTTCAGTCGGTCGAAGGGTTCGAGAGCGGACGATGGGTACTGCTCGACTACGTCGATTTCGTGGTGCATGTCTTTCATCCCGCGTTGCGCTCGTTCTATCAGCTCGAACGGCTCTGGGGCGATGCCCAGACCGTGGCCGTTTCCGCCTAGGGAGTCCGCATGAATCGCGTCGCCCGCTCGCTCGTCCTCGTTGCCCTCGCCACGGCGCCGCTCGCGGCGCAGGGCACGTACTTCGGGCAGAACCAGGTCCAGTTCCGGCAGTTCAAGTGGCAGGTGCTCAAGACCGAGCACTTCGATGTCCACTACTACCCGGAACTCGCGGATGCCGCGCGCTACACGGGCATGATGGCCGAGCGCACCTACGCGCGCCTGAGCCGACTCCTCAGTCATGAGTTCAAGGAACGCAAGCCGATCCTGATCTACGGCTCGCGCACCGAGTTCGCGCAGAACAACGTCACCGGCGACAATGGCGAAGGCACCGGCGGTGTCACCGACGCCCTCCGTCAGCGCAACATGTTCTTCTTCGCCGGCGACCTTGGCGAGGCCGAGCATGTGCTCGCGCACGAGATGGTGCACGTCTTCCAGTACGACATCTTCGCGCAGGGCCGCGCCGGCAACGGGCTGCAGCAACTGAGCGCCGTCGCGCCGCCGCTCTGGTTCATCGAGGGCATGGCCGAGTACCTCTCGATCGGACCGCGGCATCCGTATACCGACGCGATCATGCGGGATGCCGCGCTCAACGGCGACATCCCCACCGTCGAGATGATGACGGAGCGCCCGAACTCGTACTTCCCGTATCGCTTCGGTGAGGCGCTCTGGCAGTACGTCGGCCGGCGCTGGGGGGACGAGGTGATCGGCGAGATCATGCAGGCGACTCCCAGCTTGGGCGTCGACCGTGCGTTCCGGCGCTTCACCGGCATGGACTTGGAGGACCTCGGTGACGAGTGGAAGGAGGACGTGCAGGGCCGCTACCTCCCGCAGGTCGCGACGCTCGAGCGTCCGCGCCGCGTGGCGAGTCCGCTGCTCAACGCGCGCCGCACCGGCGGCATCATCCCGATCTACGTCGCGCCCTCGCTCTCGCCCGACGGCAAGCAGATCGCCTACATCTCCACCGGCTCGCTGCTGCGCGCCGAGGTGTTCCTCGACCTGTACCTCGCCGACGCGACCACAGGCAAGCGCATCACGCGGCTGACCAAGAGCACGCTCGACCCCGAGTTCGAGGAGCTTCGCTACCTCTACTCGCAGGGTGCGTTCTCCCCCGACGGTCGCGTGTTCGCGTTCACGGCGCAGCGGAAAGGGAAGGACGTCCTCTACCTCTATGACCTGCGCCGCAAGCGCGTGGTGCGACGGATCGACACGCCGCTGCAGGCGATGATGGGACCGAGCTTCTCACCCGACGGACGCAAGATCGTGTTCAGCGGAGCGGAGGGCGGGCTCACCGACATCTACATCGTCGACGCCGACGGCAAGAACCTCACGCGCCTCACGGACGACCCCTACGGCGACCTCATGCCCCAGTGGTCGCCTGACGGGCGGCAGATCGCGTTCGTGAGCGAGCGCGGTCCGCAGACCGACCTCGCGTCGCTCAGCCTCGGCGCCTGGCGCGTGAGCCTCTACGACATCGAGAAGGGCGAGACGACGGTCATCCCGGGGCAGGACGGCAGGAACCTGAATCCGATGTGGGCGCCGGATGGTCAGTCGCTGGCGTACATCTCCGACCGCACCGGAATCCCGCAGATATTCCTCTACGATCTGACCGATGGGGAGCAGTACCAGCTCACGAAGTTCGTCGGCGGCGTGCTGTCCGTGACCGAGATCAGTCCGGTGATGACGTGGGCGCGCGAAGCGGACAAACTGGCGTTCACCTACCATGACGACGGCGACTTCACGATCTGGAGCCTGGTGAATCCGCGTCAGCTCAAGAAGGAACCGTTCCGGGCGGCCACCACCGTCGTTGCGGGTGGGGAAGCATTGCCGGGCTCGCCGGGCGCGGCCCCGGTCGCGAGTGAGGCCGCGCGCGCGAGCGCAGCGATCACGGAGCTCGCCCGTACCATGTCCGACAGCCTCGCCGGGGTGAAAGCCCTCGCGGCCGCGGCGGCGAACCCGCGGCGGCGTTCGGTCTACCGCGCTAGCGACGGACTGCGCTATTCGGGGGTGCTGCCAAGCAGTGAATCCTCCGGCGTCTCGCTGGCCGCTCTGCTCGACAGCGCGACCCTCTCGCTGCCGGATCCCGCCACATTCAAGACGGAGAAGTACGCCGGTACACTGCGTCCCGAGTATGTCTCGCGTCCGGCCGTCGGCTACGCGCAGGACAACTTCGGGCGCGGCGTCTACGGCGGTACCGCGATCGTGCTCGCCGACATGGTCGGGAACAAGCGGCTCACGCTGGCCGGCGGCATCAACGGCCGCGTGAGCGAAGCGCAGCTCTACGCCGAGTACACGAGCCTTGGTGGACGCCTGCAGTACCAGCTCGGGCTCGCGCAACAGCCGCTGTTCTTCTACGCCGGAGGCTCCCAGACGGGGAGCGGCGGACAGTTCCTGCAGACGCAGGTGCTCGCGCGCTACATCGCGCGGAACGTCTTCGCGAGCGGCATCTACCCGCTCAATCGGTTCGCACGGTTCGAGTACGGCGCGTCGTTCAACAACATCGATCGCGCGTTCATGTACATCAGCCAGGGCGTGGACTACAACGCCGGATTCGCGACGGGGTTCTACCTCGACTCGATCGTGAATCAGTCGTCCCTCAACTACGCGTCGCCATTCGTCGCGTACGTGAAGGACAACGCACTCTTCGGCGCGACGGGCGGCATCTACGGCCAGCGCTACCGGTTCGGCATCGAGCGGATCATGGGCAATGTCGCGTGGACCAGCTACACGGTCGACTACCGCCGCTACGACGCGATCCTGTTCAACTTCCTCACACTCGCGTCCCGCGTGTCGGCGAACGTGTCCGTGGGTCCGGACGAGAGTCAGTTCCCCAAGTTCATCGGACGGCCGGACTTCATCCGCGGTTACGATCGCGAGTACTACAACGGGGACTGTGGTAGCTCGGCCTCCGACCCCTCGGCCTGCGGCGCCTCCCAGCTCTTGGGCAGCCGCGTCGCGTTCGCCAACCTCGAGTTGCGGTTCCCGCTGGTGCGCCGATTCGAACTCGGCGTGCTGCCGATCTCGCTGCCGCCGATCGATGGGCTCTTCTTCTACGACTTCGGCGTCGCCTGGTCGGCGGGACAGGCGCTCTCGCTCACGCGCCCGGCCAACTACGACTTCGAGCAACAGCGCTACCCGTTGCGCAGCTACGGCTTCGGATTGCGCGTGAACCTGTTCAACATCGCGCTGCTGCGATGGGACTACTCGATCCCTCGGGACGGATCGCTCAACAAGGGCTATTGGTTCTGGACGCTCGGGCAGTCGTTCTAGTGCGGCCGTCCCGCTAAGTTGCACGGGTGCGCGCCACCCGACTCCTGTTCATCGCACTCGCCGTCGCAGCCTGCGGCGAGACGCGTCTCACGGCCACGTCGGTCCCGACCGGCGTGGGCCCCGACGCGATCCTCCTGCGCGTGCCACGCGAGGGAGGAGTGGTCCGAGCATATCGCGCCGGGCGCGACAGCGTCCTCTGGACCTCGAGTGGCCGTGCGCCGTCGACCGCGGCGCTGATCGGCTTCGACGACTTCCAGAGCGTGGTGCTCGGACGTGGCACCGACGGCCACGCCTACGCCGTCGACCTGCGGCTCGGTGCCGTCGAGACACTCGGAAGCTCGACACTCGCCGGCGTCGTACGCACCGAGGGGGGATCGGTCTTCGGTCTCGATCCCAAGGGCAGCATCCTCCGTCTGACGTCGGTCGGTACGTGGAGCTGGACGCCGCCCCACCGTGCCGACGAGATGGTGCCGACACCTGACGGCGCGCTGATCATCGTGCAGAACGGGAACGGCCGCACTCGCGTGAGTCGGCTTATCCCTCCCGAGGCGCGCCTCACCGATTCCACGGAGTTGCCGACGAGCGACGCCGTGCTGCGCACCTCGATCGGCGACCGCCTCTGGTTCGTGACCGACAGCGGACTGATCGCGTTGCGCACGCGCGACCTCACTCGTGCGCTCGTGGTGCGCATCGCCGACCCGATCGCGGCCATGGAAGCGACACCGAGCGGCGACCGGCTCTTCGTCGCCACACGAAAGCCGTCATTGCGCGTGATCGATCGCTTCGCCGAGCGCGAGATCGGTCGGATCCCGCTGAGCGCGCCGGCGCTCGCGATGCGCATGGATCCCGACGGTCGCTACCTGCTCGTCCGCGTCACGGCCTCCGACTCGATCCACATCGTCGCGATCGGGACCTCACGCGTGATCACGACCATCGTCGGCGCCTGGCGTGACGACCTGCCGCTGGTCACACCCGACGGGCGCGTGCTCGTGGCGCGTGGTGACGATGTCGTGCATGTGGACGCGGAGACGGGACGCGAGCGGCTTCGCTACGAAGGGGGCGCGGCCGACAGCTGGTTGCAGGTGCGCTGGAACGGATTCCGTCCGCGCGCGGCCGGTCTCGACAAGCCGGTCGAGTTCGAGGAGTACGTCGCCGACTCGGCGGCGGCCGACAGCGCGCTGGCGGCGATGATGGCTGCGCGCTACGGCGACATCACGAGCCAACCACTCGCATCGCCGCCGGCCGAGGAGATGCCGCGCGCACCGCTGCCGGGAGGCGGGCGTCAGGGCGAGATCTGGACCGTCTCATTCGCCACGCTCCTCGCCGATGATCGTGCCCGGGAGATGGCCGAGCGCATCCGGGTGGACGGCCGCGTGGCGCGCGTGATCTCGGGTTCGCGCGACGGGATCCCGATCTGGCGTGTGGTGATGGGGCCGTTCGACACGCGCGACGACGCCGAGCGTGCCGGGATCGCGTCGCGCCTGCCGTACTGGGTATTCGAGGGCGCACCGTGATCCACGCCCCCGTGCCGCCCGACGCTTGGGCGGCCGAGGGTGCGCGAACGGCGGGGGCGCTCGAGGAGGTGGCGGCCGCACTCGTGATCGGCGCAGACCCTGAGGTGGCCGCGATCGTCGCGCTCGCGATCGCGCGTGCCCAGCGCGGCGACCGTCGCGTGGCGATCGCGGATCTCGTGGGTGGACTCGCCGCGCTCGGCGCTCCCGACGTCCCGTCCACGAGCGATGCGCCACCGGCGGGACTCCTCGACTGCATCCGTGACGGCCTGCCGATCTCCGAGATCGCGCGCCCATTGTCCGATGACGGGCGGATCTTCGTGCTTCCGTCGGGTGGGTCGAACGTCGGCGCGCGGCTCGTCCTCGAGAGCGCACGCTGGCCGCGCCTCGTGGCTGGATTCCGCGAGGTCGACGCGCTGCTGCTGATCGTGGTCTCCGCCAACGCGCCCGGGCTCCCGACCCTGCTGAGCGCGGCTGACGGCGTGGTGGCGGTGGATCTTCCCCCGGTGATCTCCCGCACCTTCCCTTTGCTCGCGAGCGTCGATCGACCTGAGCCGGAACTGCTCCCGGTGTTGCCGCTCCCCGACCGACCGCCGCGGCGCGAACGTCGGATCGGCCGCGCGTGGATGATCGCGGCCGTGGTCACCCTCGCGGCCGGCGGATTCGGACTGTACGCGTTGCGCACTGGTTCGGGTCGCGCGGTGTCCGCTGTGAATACCCTTTCCGCGACTTCCGCGACGGCCGCGGATGCGTCGGCGAGCACCGCCGACACGATCACACTGAGCGCGGTTGTCAACCCCGCTGACTCGGCGAATGCCACGGGATTCACGGTCGAACTCGTAGCGGCGAATACCCTCGCGGGTGCAAATTCAGGGTTGGCGATACGCGGGGTGAATCTTCCCGCGTCGACCCTGACCCCTGTCCTGCTCGGCGCGGACGGTCGGCCGTGGTATCGCGCCCTCACCGGCGCATGGCGTGCGCGGGCCGAGGCCGAATCCTTTCTCGCGATGCTGCGGGATCGTGGACTGGTACGAGACGATGTGGGTCGGGTACTGCGCGCGCCGTATGCGCTCCGACTCGTCGAGGGGATGCCGTCGGCGCAGGTTGCTGCGGCGATCGCACAGTGGGAGGCCCGCGGCATCTCCGCGTACGCATTACTGCAGGACGATGGACGCGCCAGCCTCTTCGCGGGCGCCTTCGAGACACCCGGCCAGTCCGTGCTCGTTGCCTTGTCGCTCCGCGACATCGGTGCTGAGCCCGTGCTGGCCTTCCGAACCGGGAGAATGTTCTAAGTGCGGCTGACCAAGCTCGAATTGCACGGCTTCAAGTCGTTCGCTGACCCCACGTTCCTCACCTTCGAGCCCGGGGTGACGGCGATCGTCGGCCCCAACGGCTGCGGCAAGTCCAACGTCTCGGACGCCGTCCGCTGGGTGCTTGGTGAGCAGCGCGCACGGTTGCTGCGCGGCGCCAAGATGGAAGAGGTGATCTTCCAGGGATCGTCGGCGCGTCGTGCGGTGAACATCGCCGAGGTCTCGCTGCACTTCGAGAACGAGGACGGTTCGCTCCCGGTGCCGTTCAAGGAGGTCGTGATCACCCGCCGGCTGTCACGCTCGGGCGAGAGCGAGTACTTCCTCAATCGCGCGCCCTGCCGGTTGCGCGACATCCACGATCTCGTGCGCGGCACGGGCCTGGGTGCCGACTCCGGCGTCGTGATCGAGAGCCGCATGATCGACGCGCTGCTCTCGGACCGCCCCGACGACCGCCGCGAGCTGTTCGAGGAAGCCGCCGGCGTGGGCCTCTATCGCGATCGTCGTCGCAGCACCGAGCGCCAACTCGAGGCCACGCGCGCCGACCTGTTGCGCATCGACGACCTCACGTCCGAAGTGCAGACGCAGGTGCGCTCGCTCCTGCGCCAGCGCCGCCGCGCCGAGCGCCATGCCGAGATCACGACGCGCCGCTTCGCCGTCGAACTGACGCTCGCCTCGCGCGAGATGGCCTCGTGGCACGAGGAGCTGGGCGGACTCGAGACGAAGCTCGCGACGCTGCGCGAGGCATTGCCCGCCGCGCAGCAGGCCGTGCGTGATGCCGAAGCCGCACGTGATGCGTCGCATGCGGCCCGCGCGGCCGCCGAGACGGCGCGTCACGAGCGCGCCGCCGTCGCCGCGAGCGCACGTCAAGCAGTGCTCGAGCTCCAGCAGCAGCTCGCCGTGGCCGAGGAGCGGCATCGCAACGCGCTCACGCGCCGCGAGCGCGCGGCGCAGGAGCGCGCCGAGGGCGCGGCGTTCGGTGATCGGGTGCGGGGAGAGTTCGAGACCGCACAGCAGGACGAGCAGCAGTGCGTCTTCGCGCTCGAGTCGGCGGCGAACGCGCTCGCCGAGAAGGTCGGCGCCGAGGATCTTGCACGTGGCACCGTGATGAGTGCTCGTACGACCGCCGACGACGCCGACCGCGCCGTGCGCGAGCTGCGTGACCGAGTGCGCCGCTTGGAGCTCGAGCGCGAGAATGCCGAGCGTGAACTCGCCGAAGTCGCGCAGCGCACCGAGGCGCTGCTCACCGAGCACGAGGCGCTCGCGTCACGGCTCTCACTCGCCGAACGCGAACTGGGTGGCGCCGACGAATCCTTGGCGATGGCACGCGAGATGGCCGCCGCCGCCGAGAACGCACTCGACCAGGCCCGCGCGGCTGCGCGTGCTGCGCGCGACGCCGAAGCCGTCGCGCGTGCGGACGTGCGTCGCGTGGAAGAGGAGCACACCGCGACGCAGGGCAAACTCGCCGCCCTCGAGGGACTCGAGCGCGAGCGCGTGGGCCTCGCGCCGGCCGCCGCACGATTGCTGCGCGAACGCGAGCGCTTCGGCAGCGATGCCGTGCTCGGTCCGCTCTCGGACTTCATCGGTGCCGACACCGCGATCGCATCGCAGGTGGAACGCTTCCTCGGTGCCACCGTGCATGCCGTCGTGGTGCGCGACAGCGCTGCCGCCGACGCCGTGCGCGCTTGGCACGCCGAGGCCAACCCCGGCGCGTTGCTGCTCCTCCCGCTCGACGCGGTCAGCGGCAATGGCTCGCCTGGCGAACCGGACGGACTCGGCGCGCGCGTGCGCGCTGATGGGGCTGCCGGTGGCTGGGTGCGTGCCCTGCTCGGGCGTGTGCACGCCACGAGCGACGGCAACGGCTTCGTCGACGCGCGTGGCGCGGTCTGGCTCCCCGCCCGCGAGGCCGGTGCCGGCCCGTTGCGGCGACGCGCCGAGCTCGAGGAGCTCCGCCTGCTCCTCGGCACGATCGAGGTGCGGCGCGCGGCCGTGCAGGCCGCCGCGCAGCAGGTGCACGACGAGGTGGTGCGCGCCGAGACGGCCGCGTCGCACGCCGCTGACGAGACCGCGTCGGCGCAACAGTCTGCCGCGCAGGCCGCACAGGTGCGCAACGAACGCGATCGCGTGCGCGACCGCGCCGCGCGCGAACTCGCCGACGCCGTCGCACTGCGCGAGCGACTCGCCGGCCGTCACAACGAGCTCGGCGAACGCGTCACCACGAGTATCGCCGCGCAGGAAGAAACGGCGCAACGGCTCGCGTCGGCCGACGACGCGGCCAATGGCGCACGCGCGTTGTTGGTCGCCGCTGATCGCATGCAGGACGAGGCGCGTGAGGCGCGCGCCGCACATCAGGTGGCGCACGCGCAATCCGAGGCGCGTCGTCAGGTCGCGACCGAACGTCGTGAGCGCCTCGACCGGGAGCGCGAGTCGGCGGTGAGTCGGCTTGCCGCATTGGAGAAGGAACTCGCGACGCTGGCCGAGCAGGACGGACATCTCGAGGAGCAGATGACGGTCTGGCAGCAGGAGATCGCTGCTCGGCGTGCGACACAGAGCGAGGCCGATCAGGCGCTCTCGCTCGCCGAGGAGGGCGTGCGCGCCGCCGACGGTGCGCTCACCGAAGCCGACCATGCGCTCGACGCGTCACGCCGCGCCGCCGACGAAGGCGCACAGGGTCTCCACGCGGCCGAGCTTCGGTTCGCGGAACTCTCGGGCAAGCGCGCTGCCGTGAAGGAGCGCCTCGAAGCCGAGTGGCGTAGGCCGCTCGACGAGCTGATGACCGGCTACACCGTCGTCGAGGCCGAGGAGGATGCACTCCGCACCGAGGCCGAGGAACTCCGCAAACAGATCGAGCAGTTGGGACCGGTGAATCCGCTGGCGATCGAGGAACACGAGGAAGAGACCAAGCGCCTCGAGTTCCTCACCACGCAGCGCGCTGATCTCTCCGAGGCACAGGTCAAGCTCTACGCCGCGATCAAGGAGATCGACATCACGGCGCGCGATCTGTTCCTGGCGACGTTCGCTCAGGTGCGGGCGCACTTCCGCGAGATATTCATGACGCTCTTCGGCGGTGGCGAGTGCGACCTCCGTTTGGAGAATCCCGATGCGCCGCTCGACTGCGACATCGAGATCCATGCGAGCCCGCGTGGCAAGCGCACCCAGCGCATCCACCTGCTCTCGAGCGGTGAGCGCGCGCTCGTCGCGCTCTCGCTGCTCTTCGGCATCTTCCTCACCAAGCCCAGCCCGTTCTGCCTGCTGGACGAAGTCGACGCGCCGCTCGACGACCAGAACATCGGCCGTTTCGTGAAGATGCTCAATCAGTTCAAGAAGAACACGCAGTTCATCGTGATCACGCACAACCCGCGCACGACGACCGAGGCCGCCGACGCGGTCTACGGCGTGACCATGCAGGAGCCGGGTGTCTCGTCGCTGGTGAGCGTGCGCATGAACGGCCGCGCGGTCGACGACGGCGAGCAGCTCGCTGGCATGCTCGCCGAAGAGTCCACTCCCGCCACCGCCTGAGGCGCCGACGATGCTGGTGGTGATGAAGCAGTCCGCGACCGAGGCGGAGATCGCGCGCGTCTGCGAGTGGATCAGGGAACGCGGCTACACCCCGCAGCCGATGCCGGGCGCCCAGCGCACCGCGATCGGCCTCGTCGGCAACGACGGTCGCGTGGACGGTTCCTCGCTCGAGGACATGGCCGGCGTCGGCGAGGTCATCTACGTCTCCAACCCGTACAAGCAGGTCTCGCGCGAGTGGAAGCCCGAGAACACGCTCGTCACGATCGCGCCCGGCGTGGTGTTCGGCGGCCGCGACGTGCCGGTGATCGCCGGACCCTGCTCGGTGGAGAACGAGGCGCAGATCGTCGCGGCGGCGCGCGCCGTGAAGGCGGCCGGCGCGGTGGCGCTGCGTGGCGGTGCGTTCAAGCCGCGCTCGTCACCCTACTCGTTCCAGGGACTCGGCAAGAAAGGGCTCGAACTCC
Organism: Gemmatimonadota bacterium; assembly: GCA_031418115.1. Lineage (GTDB taxonomy): Bacteria > Gemmatimonadota > Gemmatimonadetes > Gemmatimonadales > Gemmatimonadaceae > Pseudogemmatithrix. The sequence goes on along the minus strand of JANOWT010000061.1, from coordinate 4,087 downwards.
TCGCGCTCGCCAAGCGTGAGACCGGGCTCGCGATCGTCACCGAGGCGATGGACGACGAGGGCGCGCACCTCGTGGCGGAGTTCGCCGATTGCCTGCAGATCGGCGCCCGCAACATGCAGAACTATTCGCTGCTCAAGACCGTCGGCAAGATCGGCAAGCCGGTGCTCCTCAAGCGCGGCATGGCGGCGACCATCCAGGACCTGTTGCTCTCGGCCGAGTACATCCTCGCCGAGGGGAACACGCAGGTGATCCTCTGCGAGCGTGGACTGCGCAGCTTCGACACCGCATCGCGCAATCTCTTCGACCTGACGGCGATCCCGATCGTGCAGCAGCTCTCGCACCTCCCGATCGTCGCCGACCCGAGCCACGGGACCGGTCGCCGCGACAAGGTGCTGCCGATGGCGCGCGCGGCCGTCGCGGCCGGCGCCGATGGCGTGATCATCGAGGTGCATCCGCAGCCTGAGAAGGCGATGAGCGACGGCGCGCAGTCCCAGACGCCCGACCAGTTCACCGAGACCATGCGTCAACTCCGCCGCGTGGCCGACGCGATCGGGCGGAGCATCTCCGGATCGGCGGCATGAGCGCCGCCCCCGTCGTACGCTGCGCGATCATCGGCGCCCTGATCGTGCTCTCGGCGCGGCCGGCGCAACCGCAGACCGACGCGCGGTCCGCGACCGCGACACTCGCGATACCTGCCCAACGCAACGACTCGGCCTCGATCGCGCTCCTGGTGCGCGCAGGCAAGGCCTACAAGGGTGCGCGGACACTGCGTGCCGCGTTCACGCAGGAACTGGTGAACCCGCGCACACGGACCAACCTGCGCAGTGCAGGCGAGTTCTTCCAGCAGGGCGCGCAGCGATTCGCGTTCAAGTTCAGCTCTCCCGCCGAGGACCGCGTCGTCTCTGACGGTCAGGTGCTCTGGCTCTATTCGCCGAGTACAGCGGCGGGCCAGGTCTTCAAGCTGCCGCGCGCGGCTGGGGCCGGACTCGACATCGCGGCGTCGGTGCTGACCGAGCCGGCCAAGCGCTATACCGTGACCGCCGCAGGCGACACGACGCTCGACGGGCTTGCCGTGCGGAGCATGCTGCTCGTCCCACGCGCCGCAGGGGCGCCGTTCATGCGCGCGACGCTCTGGATCGACACCGAGAGCGCCCTCGTGCGACGCGCCGCGTTCACCGAGGCCAGCGGGCTGGTGCGCACGTTGACGTTCACGAAGATCCGTACCGGCTCGACGCTTCCCCGCGGGGTCTTCACGTTCACGCCGCCCGAGGGCGTGCGGGTGATCGACCAGGCCGCGATGCTCGGCGGCAGCGTCCGTCCGTAAGCGGCGCGCTACTCGCCGGTGAAGACGGCGCGCGCCGAACGCGCCTTGCGCAGCACCGCAGCCGCACGCTGTACCGTCGGGTCGTCACGCACGGTGCGCCGCTGCAGGTACGCCGCGCCGAACGCCTCGCGGATCGCGTCATTCGCGAGGATGCGATCGACGAACGCATGCGCCTCTCCGTACGTCACGACGCTCACCGCCACGCCAGCCGCGTCCAGACGCGCATAGAGCTGGTCGCGCCATGCCCGTGGCACCGAGAAGAGCGAGTCACGCACCGCGCCCTCGCGGACGCGAGCCGTCGCGAACTCGCGCGTGATCCGACGCCACTCCTGGAAGTCCCGGCCGAGTTCGACGTTGAAGCGAAGTTCAGCGAGGTCGGCGACGCTGTCCCCGGACACTTGGTCGGGGACGATGCCGCCCCCACCGAGGATCGTGCGCCCCATCGCGGTCTTGAAGCGCGGCCTCACCGTGTCGGCGTCGGCGAGCGGCTGCTCATCGGGGAGTGGATACTCGATGCTCCGCCCGAGCGGCGTGACCCAGCGCGCATTGGTGAGTGAGACCGCCGCGCCGTTCTCCAGCCGGTAGATCGCCTGCGCGCTCCCCTTTCCGTACGTCGCGCGGCCGATCACCAGTGCGCGGTCGTTGTCCTGCAGTGCACCAGCGACGATCTCCGCCGCGCTCGCCGTCAGGTGATTCACCAACACGACGAGCGGGAGATCCGGCCATCGCTCCGGCGTGGAGTCCGCGTAGATCGCGTTCGCCATCTCGACGCGCCCGCGCGTGCTCACGATCCGCTGCCCGGGCGCGAGGAAGAGATCGGCGATGTGCACACCCTGCGCGAGCAACCCGCCGGGATTGCCGCGCAGGTCGAGCACGATCGAGCGCGCCCCGGCAGCGCGCAGTGAATCCACCGTCCGCACGAGCTCGACTTCGGTGGAATCACTGAAGGTCGTCACCGCGAGATAGCCCACGCCACCGTCGAGCACGAGCGCGCGTGCCACGGCCCGGAAGACGAGCGCAGTCCGTTCGAGCGTCACGGCGATCCGCGCGTTGGCGCCACCGCCGCGCTCCACGACGAGCGCTACGGTCGAGCCCGGTGGGCCCCGGAAGGCGACGCGCGCTTCTTCGACCGTCCAGCCGCTCATGGAACGGCCGTCGATCTCCGCCAGCCGGTCGCCCGGCTGAAGGCCCGCGCGTTCCGCCGGAGAGCCTGCCCGCGGCTGCGTGACGGTCACCCATCCGTCACGCACGTCGACCTGTAAGCCGACCCCCACGTAGGAGTTTCTCGCCGTGCGCTCGAGTCGTTCGAGACGCTCGGGTGTGAGATACGCCGAGTTGGGGTCGCCGAGCTCGTCGAGCATACCGATCGCCGCGAGTTCCCACATGCGATCGGCGTCGACGGAGTCCACGTAGTTGTCGCGCACGCGGACCATCACACTCTCGAGCAGTCGCGCTCCGTCCTGCGCGGTCCGGTCGGGGCCCTGCACCGCACGCTGGATCAGCCAGACGGCCGACCAGGCCGCGGCGAGCATGAGCACCGCCGAGCCGAGTACGCGTGCCCGCCTCATACGTGCCTCATGCGTGCCACTCTACGTGTGTCATGCGCGCACCGCGGTGACGGCGAGTGCCGGCACCCTCGCGACGATCACGTCACGAAGGCGCGACTCCACGTCGGCCTCGGTCCCCGAGGCGTCGACTGCGACGATCGGCCCGCACTCCGGATGCTCGTGCTGCCAGTCGCTCTCCGAGAAGCGCAGGAAGGCCGCTGCGACCCGCTCATGGAACGCCGCCTCGGCGCTCTCGATCCGGTCGGCCCCACTTCTCGCACCTGCCCGCGCGAGTCCCTCAGTGGGCGCGAGTGAGAGCAGGAGTGTGAGGTCGGGCACGAGCCCAGCGGTCGCGAGCCGGTTCGCTGCGCGCACTTCGGCTTCGGGCAGACCGCGCCCGTGCACCTGGTACGCATAGGTCGAGAGCAGGAACCGGTCGAGCAGTACCTGCTCTCCGCGTTCGAGCGCGGGGACGATCTCGGCGGCGACGAGCTCCGCGCGCGAGGCGATGAAGAGCGCGGCCTCGGTGCGCGGAGCGAGCGGCTCGCTACTGTGCAACAGCAGGTCGCGGATCCGATCGCCGGCCGGCGTGCCTCCCGGCTCGCGAAAGACCCTGTGCGCGATGCCGGCGGACGTGAGCGACGCGGCGAGGCGGCGGAGCTGGGTCGACTTCCCCGCCCCCTCGCCGCCTTCGAATACCACGAGCCGCCCGCGCGACATGACGCTTAGCCGAGCGTGATGATCGAGCTGGTCGCGCCCTTCTTGATGCCCTCGAGGATCCACTGATTCACCTGCATCATCACCTTGTCGAAGTTCTCGTTGGTCACGATGACGCGCTGGTAGATCATGCTCCCCTGCACCTTGGTGAGGAGCGTGTCGAGTTCCTGCTCACCAAGGTGCAGGGGAGCACGATCTACCAGCGCGTCATCGTGACGAACGAGAACTTCGACAAGGTGATGATGCAGGTGAATCAGTGGATCCTTGAGGGCGTCAAGAAGGGCGCGACGAGCTCGATCATCACGCTCGGATAGCGGTGATGGCGCGCGGGCGACTCGTGGTGTTCGAGGGCGGCGAGGGGGCGGGGAAGTCGACCCAGCTCCGCCGCCTTTCCGCGTCGCTCACCGCGGCCGGGGTCGCGCACCGCGTCTTCCGCGAGCCGGGCGGCACCCCGGCCGGCGATCGGATCCGCGACCTGTTGCTGCACAGCAGCGAGCCG
>JANOWT010000060.1:0-3474 GCA_031418115.1 Gemmatimonadota bacterium | reverse complement strand
GCCACACGGTGCACCGCGCGTCGCCGAGGCGGTCGCTGCTGGCTACTACGACGGCGCGCGGTTCTTCCGCGCCTTGCGTGGCTTCGTCGTGCAGTGGGGGATCGCCGCCGACACCGCGGCATCGAAGTCATGGAGCGCACGTCGCATCCCCGACGATACGGTGCGCGAGAGCAACCGGCGTGGCACGGTCACGTTCGCGGCCGGCGGCGCCAACACGCGCACGGTGCAGCTCTTCGTGAACCTGCGCGACAACGCGCGACTCGACGCGACGCGCTTCGCGCCGGTCGGCGAGGTGGTACGGGGGATGGACGTGGTCGACGCGTTGCATACGGCCTACGGCGAGGCGGCGCCCGCCGGCAAGGGTCCATCGCAGGGCAAGATCGGCGCCGAGGGTGAGGCGTACCTGGCGCGCGAGTTCCCGCTGCTCGATCAGATCCGGACGGCGCGGGTCGTGCGACTCTACCCGGCGAGTCGCTGAACTCGCCGAGTCGCTGAACCCGGCGACTGAAGGACCTACCGGCCGCTCGCCTTCGTCTTCGCCTTGCTCACCGATCGCCGCGTGGCGTGGCTCGAGCCGTACGACTCCTTCTGCTTCTCACGCTCGCGCCGGGCGAGCGCCTTCTTCCGCTTCGCCGTGCGCACGCGCTTCTCGTAGTCGGCCCGCGGTTCCATGATCGAGCCGCGGCAGATCTTGGTGCCGCACCGGCACCGGTACTGCGCCTCGTCCTTCTCCGTCTCGTCGCCGCTGCGCTCGTAGGCGTAGTCGTAGTGGAGCTCCTCGCCCTTCTTGATGTCGCGCAGCGCGAAGATGTACACGCGCCCCTTCTCGATCTCCGACTCACAGTTGGGATCGCACGAGTGATTGATGAAGCGCGCCTCGTTGCCGCCGCGCGACGCGTCGAGCACCGTGCGGCTCGAGACGGTGAAGAGGAACGTGTGGTGCTCGTCCATCGCGTCGTCGTCATAGCGCGCGTCGGCGACGGGGTGCGGAATGCGCTCCCCGGTGTACTCGATGAGGCGTTCACCCTTCGTGATGGCGCGGAGCGCGAAGGCGCCCTTTCCTGAGATCGCGGAGTCGCGGACTTTGAAAGCGAGTGGCTGGGTCATGGGTCGCAATGTAACCGGTCATGGTCCTTCATTCACCGGGCACCAGACACCGGTCATCGAACACCGCACACCGATCAGCGCACGATCGGCACGCCGATCTCGAGACCCATGTACCAGTTGCGGCCAGGTGCCGGCTCGAACACACGCCCGCCGAATCCGTTGAGCGTCACCGCACCGATGTAGCGTTCGTCGAGCGCATTCTGCAGCGCGACGAAGGGCTCCACCGCGCGCCCGAGCAGCGATCCCCGCCACGAAGCACGCAGGTTGAGCAGGCCGCGTCCCCAGTCGGCGACGCGCACCGTGTTGGCGTCGTTACCCCAGGACGCGCCCTGCATCGTGCGCTCGAGATCGACGACGAATCCGTGACGCGCGAGTTGCAGCGCCACGCGCCAGTTGTTCTCGGGGATACCGGCCATCTTGTTGCCGTCGAGCGTATCGCGCGCCGGCACGGGGAGCGTCGTCGACGGGATGCGATATTCGACGAAGCGATGGTCCGCCGCCGTGTACGCGCCTCTCACCGTGAGGAACGACGTGAGCGTCGCCGCGAACCCGAGTTCGACGCCGCTGCTGCGCGTGCGGCCGGCGTTGCGGAAGTAGGCGCGCCCGCCCGACTCGAGATACTGCACGATCGCGTCGCTCGCCTGCGAATCGAAGTACGCGACCTCGTACGTCAGCCGAGTCCCCACTCGCCCTCTCGCGCCCACCTCCGCCGACGCGATCCGCTGCGGGCCGAGCGCGTCGTTGAATCCGCCGAGCCCGTCCTGCCGCGAGTTGAGTTCGGTCGTCGTCGGCGTCTCGAACGCCGTCCCGACATTCACATACGGGCTGAACGCAGGCCTGAACAACCAGACCGCGCCCACGTGGCCGCTCGCCGCCGTCATCACGCGCTCGCCGCTGTCATCATCGCCGTCGCCGGTGAAGTGATCCTCCACGCGGAATGAGAGACGGTCCCACCGCGCTCCGAAGCTCAGCGCGACATCCCGGATCGGCGAGAGCTGCAACTGCGCCGACGGCCCGACGCTCACCACGGTCTCGCCCTGGAAGAGGAACGTCGTGTCGGTCGGCGCGATGATCACTCCGCCGGTCGTCCGCTCGTTGCGGCGTACATCGTGCGAGCGCTGTACGTCGAGCCCGAGCGAGAGGCGCGGATCCCACGCGCGGTCGATCGCACGTGACGCGTCGAGACGGACACCCGTGACTCGCCGGTCGATCGTGTTGCGCACACCGTTGGTCACACCGGCCGGTGCCGGCGGCGCGGTCGCGAGCGGATTGTCGATGAACCGCCGCTGTCCGAAGAGGCTCGCACTCCACGTCGTCGGTCCCTCGTCGCGGTGCGCGCGGACCGAGAGGTAGCGTTGCGAGACCGCACGCTGCGCACCGCGCCGGGTGTTGTTGAGCGCGGCGGTGTCGGGGTTGAGCGCGTACTCGGCCGCCGTGAGCGCCCCCGGGTTGAGCGCGAGCGGCGTCTCCGCGACGCCACCCCGCCACGAGAGTGTCACTCGATCATTCAGCGCCTGGTCGACTGCCGCGCCCAACTGCCGCAGGTCCGCCGCACTGTACTGCCGGAAGCCGTCGACCGTGGTGCGCGACGCCGAGAGCGCGCCGATGAACGCGCCGGCGCGGCCGCTCGTGCGCAGTTGCAGCTTGTTCATCCCGAACGATCCGGTGGTCGCGCGCACGCTCGCGCCGAGGCGGTCGGGCGCGGCGAGATCGGTGGTGAACGCGAGGACGCCGCCGCTCCCATTCCCATGCAACGACGAGGCCGCGCCACGCAACACTTCGACGCGGCCGATCGACGCGAGGTCGACGTTGGTGAGCTGGCTCTGGCCGTCGGGCAGCGACTGAGGGATGCCGTCGAGCAACACCTTCACGCCGCGCAGGCCGAAGTTGGCCCGGCTACCCGCGCCGCGGATGCTCAGCCGCTGGTCGAGTGCGTAGTTGTAACGGTTGGAGACGACCACACCCGGCAGGTTCGAGACGGCCTCGTCCAAACCCAACGTTGCCTGTCCGCGGCGTAGCGCCGTCGCGTCGAGCGTGCTGACTGCCCACGGCACGCGGTCCGAGGGCGCCGACGTACGGGCGGCTTCGACGCGTACCGCGCCCAGGGTTCGGCTCGTGTCGCGACGAGTGGAGTCGGTGCGGACCTGACCCGAAGCGGACTCGATCGCCATCGCATGGGCAAGGAGCAGGGAGATCGCGGAGCGTAGGATGATCCTCATGCCCAACGATAGCCGCCCCGCCGCGCTGCGCGTAAGCCGCCGCGCGGCTGACCGCGGCTGAGCGCGGCTGACCGCGCCTGACCGCGGCTGACCGCTACGGTACCACCCGAGGCAGCGCTATCTTTCGGCCCGATGAGCCAACCCCCGC
>JANOWT010000059.1:0-3073 GCA_031418115.1 Gemmatimonadota bacterium | reverse complement strand
AGCAGTGGCTCGCCGCCGAGCATCATGGTGAGATGGACTACCTGCGACGAGGCGCCGAGTTGCGCGGCGACACGACGCGGCCCGAGCCGGGAATGATCTCGGCGGTGGTGGTCGCACTCGACTACGGTGGTCGGCAACCCGGCGGACCGATCGCGCGCTATGCGCGCGGCGACGACTACCATCGCGTGATGTGGGACCGGCTCGACGAGCTACTCACCTGGGTGCGCGCCGAACGTGGCGACACTGTGCGCGGTCGCGCCTACGCTGACACCGGTCCGATCCTCGAACGCGATCTCGCGCGCCGCGCCGGGCTGGGTTGGTTCGGCAAGAACACCATGTTGATCAATCCGCGCATGGGATCGTTCTTCTTCATCGGGTCGCTCTTCCTCGACCTCGACCTCGTGCCGGACGCGCCGTTCGAGGAGGAGCACTGCGGTACCTGCACGCGCTGTCTCGACGCCTGCCCCACGCGAGCGTTCGTCGAGCCCGGCGTGATGGATGCGCGCCGCTGCGTCTCCTATCTCACGATCGAGAGTCGCTCGGCCATCCCCACGGAGTTCCAGACGGCCGTCGGCTCACATCTATATGGTTGCGATGTCTGCCAGGACGTCTGTCCCTGGAACGTCCGGTTCGCCAGCGCACCGCCGACCGAAGGGCCGCTCGCGCCGCGCGTGGAGTTCTCCGTGACTGGCGCCGCGAAGCTCGCTCACGAGATCCTCGCACTCGACGAGCCCGCGTACCGTGAGCGCTTTCGCGGCTCGGCGATCAAACGCGCCAAGCTGAGCGGACTGCAGCGCAATGCACGCGTGGTCCTCGCGAACACAGTGGAGCAGTAGCCCATGTCCCATCTCGGCGCGACCGGGCGCGGCATTCGCTCAGCGCAACTCGGCATGCTCGTGAACACGGGCCTCGCGGTGACCAAGCTCGTCGCGGGCATTGTCGGCAACAGCTACGCGCTCGTGGCCGATGCCGTGGAGTCGACCGCCGACATCTTCTCATCGCTCATCGTCTGGAGCGGACTCAGCGTCGCGAGCCGCGACCCTGACGAGACGTATCCGTTCGGGTACGGCAAGGCCGAGTCGCTCGCCGCGGCGATCGTCGCGCTCATGCTGCTCGGCGCGGCGGTGGGCATCAGCATCGAGGCGGTGCGGGAGATCGTGACGCCGCATCATGCGCCGGCGGCGTGGACGCTCGTGGTGCTCGTCGCGGTGGTGATCGTGAAGGCGATCCTGTCGAGTCGCGTCGGTGGCGTCGGCCGCACGATCGGCAGTACGGCGGTGCAGGCCGATGCATGGCACCACATGAGCGATGCGATCACCTCCGCCGCCGCCTTCGTCGGCATCTCCGTCGCCGTGATCGGTGGGCCCGGGTGGGAGGCCGCCGATGATTGGGCCGCACTCGTCGCGTCAGGCATCATCGTGTACAACGGCATCTCGATGCTCAGGCCAGCGATCGCGGACCTCATGGATCGTTCGGCCGGACCCGAGGTGCTCGTCCCCGTACGCCGCGCGGCGGAGAGCGTACCCGGTGTGCTCGCGACAGAGAAACTCGCGATGCGCCGGACCGGCATGACGTACCGTGTCACCATCCACGTGCAGACCGATCCCGAGATGCCGCTGCACGAAGCGCACGTACTCAGCGGAAAAGTGAAGAGCGCGATCCGCATGGCGGTGCCGCAGGTTCAGTCGGTGCTGGTGCACATGGAGCCGTACGAAGGGGCTCGGGACCGAGGGGCGCCCGCCTGAGAGTCGTGATGCGACGCGTGACGCTCAGTCGAGTCCGAGCGCCTTCAACAGCCGAGCGCCCGGCGAGTGCGCGATGATCCGTTGTCCGCGTACCGACTGTAGCCAGCGGGCCGGGGTGAAGGCGATGAACGACGGCAACCGATCGTCGTGCCGCGTGCGAAAGGTCAGGAAGATGACCCGATGCTCGAACGGATTGAGCGCGGCCGCAAGGTCCCAGAGCGGCGGCACGAGGATCGTGACGTGCCGGCCCACGCGGCGTAGTTCGGCGAACATCGTGATGGGATCGTCCACATGTTCGAGCGTGTGACTGCACAGCACATGCGCGAACCGGCCGTTGGCGTGCGGGAGCCGATTCACGTCGGTGACGAGTTCGAAGTTCGGGATCTCGCCGTACCGCACGATGTCGGCGTTGATGCCACCGCCATCGGTCTCGCCGCAGCAGATGTTGTAGTCCCATCGCCGTTCGCGGAGCGTGCGCTCCTTGAGATGACGGTACGACAGGTAGTTGGCCGACCAGAGCAGCGCGCTGACGAGGGTCAGCGCGGCCAGCGAGATGAGGAAGGCGAAGAGCATCGGTCAACATCCGGGCGCGACGTCACACTGGCGTGACCGATCCGTAACGAAGCCGAACTGCCGTGCCCCATGGGTCGCGCGCGAGCAACTCGTCGCCGTCGCGGATGAGCGCGTGTCCGTGCTTCATGATGCTCGCGCCCACCTCGGCTAGAGCGGCGGCATGCGGCAGGTCGATCGTCCACTCGATGAGCCTCGCCTCGTCCTCCGCGGCCGGCAGCGCACCCGCGCCCGCCCAGGTGTTCGTCCCGAGATGATGATGGTATCCGTCGGCACCGAAGAAGAGCGCGCCGGGGTAGCTCCACACCACGCGATCGAAGCCAAGTGCATCCGAGTAGAACGCCGACGCGTGCGCGATGTCAGCGACGTGCAGGTGTACGTGCCCGATCACGGTGCCGCTGGGCATCCCGGCCCACGGCGTCGGACCTGCCGCGGACACGAGCCCGGGTACATCCACGGTCCCCGTGCCCATCACCAGTTCGCGACCGACGCGCTGCCAGCTCTCACGCGGCCGGTCGGCGTAGATCTCAATGCCGAGCCCGTCGGGGTCGTTGAGGTAGAACGCCTCGCTCACGACATGATCCCCGGCGCCGGCGTGCACGCCGATCTCGGCGAGGTGTCGCACGAACTGACCGAGCGATGGGCGGTCGGGGAGCAGGATCGCGAAGTGAAAGAGGCCCAGCCGGCCGCGACCCTCCAAGGGACGTGCGTTCTTCAGTTCGCGCAGTTCGAGCAACGGCCGCACGCTTGCGAACGCC
>JANOWT010000058.1:0-6472 GCA_031418115.1 Gemmatimonadota bacterium | reverse complement strand
ATGAACGACGTGATCCTCGCCGGCGGTGTGGAGATGATGAGCGCGGTGCCGATGTCCGGCTATCACACGCGGCTGCATCCCGACATGGTCGAGGAGAACATCGGGATGGGCTTCACCGCCGAGCGCGTGGCCAAGCGCTGGGGCATCACGCGGCAGATGCAGGACGAGTTCGCGCTCGGGTCGCAGCAGAAGGCGGCGGCGGCGCAGGCAGCGGGGCGGTTCACGGACGAGATCATCCCGGTGCCGGTGGAGCGCGTGAAGTGGAGCGGGGCCACGAAGACGGTGGAGACCGTACCGTTCGCGACCGACGAGCTCGTGCGCGGCGCGACGACCATCGAAGGACTCGCCAAGTTGCCGCCGGCATTCAAGCCGGGTGGCAGCGTGACCGCGGGCAATGCCTCACCACTCTCCGACGGTGCGGCGGGCGTGCTCATGATGTCGCGCGCCAAGGCTGACGCACTCGGGCTCGAGCCGCTCGCGCGCTTCGTGACTTTTGCCACTGCCGGTGTGGATCCCGACGTGATGGGTATCGGTCCGGTGAAGGCGGTGCCGAAGGCGCTCGCGCGCGCGGGTGTCTCGCTCGGCGACGTGAAGCTGATCGAGCTGAACGAAGCGTTCGCTGCGCAGGGGCTCGCGGTGATGAAGGATTTGGGGATGGATGCTTCGCGGACGAACGTGAACGGCGGTGCGATCGCGCTCGGGCATCCGTTGGGCGCGAGCGGTGCCAAGCTCACCGTGCAGCTGATCCACGAACTGCGGCGCCGAGGCGGCGGTCTGGGAATGGTCACCATGTGCATCGGCGGCGGAATGGGTGCGGCGGGGCTGTTCGAGGTCCTGCCGGCGTGACCTGGATCACCGAGGGCACTCGCCGAACGGGCGGGTGCCCTCATTCGGTCCGGTGCAGCGCTCGGCGCAGTTCGTGGTGCAGTTCTTGCGATTCCAAGGAGACAGGGAATTCTGCAAGTGACCCTTCGTCCCGATCAGTCGATGGCCAGCGCCGCCAATACCCTCAACATCTCCGAGCGCGCGACCGCGATGTCGCGCGCCGAACGCCTCGATGCGATCGAGCTCGAGATCCGTGCGCGGGAGCCGCGTGCGGCTGCGCGGTTGCACGTCTCGCTCTCCAATCCGCCGGCCCGGTCCACGTTCCAGATGCTGCTCCGACTGAGCGGCGACCGCGAGGACGTGCTCGACTTCGCCGCCGCGCTCTACGATGAGGTGCGCGGTATGGTGCGGCCGGACGGGACGTTGCCGCTCGCGGTGCAAGCGATCGAGAGTGAGAGCAGTGAGCATATCCGACTATTGCTCACGCGAGATCTCTACGAAGGGTGAGGGACCCCCGTCCCCGCACCGCCGTTCGACCCTCGATCCTCATCATTCGACCTTCATCCGCTGTTCAGCGATCCCGATCAGGTTCCGCTCCGGATCGCGGCAGAAGCACATCCAGATCTCGTGGGTCGCGGTCTTGCCCACCAAGTGCGGCTCGTCGTCGAACGGCACCCCACGCCCCTTGAGCGCCTCGTACGCCGCGCGGCAGTCGGACACATCGAAATAGAGGATCGAGTTCGCATGGTCGAACTCCGACGCGCTCGGTTTCGTCAGCATGAGCCGCACGCCGGCGGCGTCGAAGAACGCCATCCCGCTCATCTCGAACTGCAGCGGCAGGCCCAGTCCGTCTCGGTAGAACGGCACCGCCTTGGCCACGTCATGCTGCACGAGTGCGATCTGCTGGAGCTTCCCGAGTCGTATCGTGTCCATCACTCCTCCCTTGTGAGCCGTCGTTCAACCCGCCGCGGTCTTCCCACCCATCTCCGCGAGCAGCCGCACCGCCTCGCCGAGTCGCGCGAACCGCTCGTCCGTCGTGAGCCCCTTCCGGTAGCGCGCGTGGATCTGCTGCGCGATCACCGCGATCTTGAACAGCCCGAACGCATGGTACCACGCCACCGGCCGCATCGCGCGCCCCGCCCGTTCCAGGTAGCGCGCCCAGAGCTCGGCGCGCGTATAGTTGCCGGGCAACGCGGTGATGCCGAGCCCTAGTGAGGTGAACGCTGGGTGATCGCCGGCCTCGACCCAATAGCCGAGTGCGGTGCCGACGTCGAGCAGAGGATCGCCGAGTGTCGCCATCTCCCAGTCGAGCACCGCGACGATCCGGTCGGGCTGCGTCGGGTCGAGCACGAGGTTGTCGTACTTGTAGTCGTTGTGCACGAGACAGGCACCCGACTCGCTCGGCTGCCGCTCGGCGAGCCACGCCGCGAGCTGCTCCATCGCCGGCACGTCGTCCGTCCGTGAGGCGGCATAGCGTTCGGTCCATCCCTCCACTTGGCGACTCACGTATCCGAGCGGTCGCCCCAACCCGCCGATCACGGGATCGCTGGGCGTTGCGCCATGGATCGCGACGAGCGTGTCGACGAAGCTCGCCGAGAGTTTGCCGAAGAGTGCGGGCGTGAACACCGACGGTGCCTTCGCGCCGCGCAGGATCAGTCCCTTCACGCGCTCCATGACGTAGAACGGCACGCCTATCACACTCGCGTCCTCGCACGTCGCGAACGCGCGCGGCGCGGGTACGCCGCGCAACTCGAGCACCGAGAGGATCCGCGCCTCGCGCGGCATGTCGTGCGCCTTGCCGGTGGCCACACCGCGCGGCGGACGACGCAACACCGCCTCGCCCTGCGTGCACGAGAGCAGGTAGGTGAGGTTGGAGAACCCCCCAGGGAACTGCGAGACCGCCGTCACGCGCCCGAGGTGCGGGACCGTCTCGGCGAGCCACGCGTTGAGCGGATCGAGCGGGAGCTCCTCGCCCTCTCTGACAGGTCTGGTATCGCTCATGTGATCAGTCGCTCAGGAGGCGGAAGAGAGATGGAAGAGAGCCGGAAGAGAGCTGACGCAGGTGTCCCACATCTCACATCTCCCATCTCACATCTGCCGTTTAGACGTTTTTGGCATCCCCGCCGCCTCGAGTATGCGCCGCGCCACCGCACTCTTGTGCACCTCGTCGGGCCCGTCGTAGATCCGCGCTCCGCGCTCGTGCCGGTACCAGTATGCGAGCGGCGTCTCGTCGGTCATGCCATACGCACCATGCACCTGGATCGCGCGGTCGAGCACCCGCTGCAACACGCCCGCCACATGGAACTTGATCAGCGAGATCCCGTCGCGCGTGGCGTGCGCACCGTCCCGCTCGATCCGGTGGGCGACGTCGAGCACGAGCAACCGCGACGCGTCGATCTCCGCGCGGCACTCGGCGATCCAATGCTGCACCGCCTGCTGACGGCCGAGCGGTTCGCCCGGCGAGAGTTCGCGCGTCGCCGCGCGGTGGACCATGAGGCGGAAGGCCCGCTCGCAGATGCCGATCCACCGCATGCAGTGGTGCACGCGCCCTGGCCCGAGCCGTTCCTGAGCGAGCGTGAACCCCATGCCTTCGCCGCCGATCCGGTTCGTCATTGGCACACGCACCTTCTCGAAGCGCAGCTCGGCGTGGCTCATGAAGTCACTTCCGCCGTCGCCCATCACGGGGATGTTGCGCACGAACACCACGCCCGGCGCATCCATGGGCACGATGATCTGGCTCGCGCGCTGGTGCGGCGAGGCCTCGGGTGCGGTCACCGCCATCACGATCGTGAAGGCTGCGCCGTCGGCGGACGAGGTGAACCACTTGTGCCCCGAGATCACATAGTCATCACCATCGCGCACGGCTCGCGTGTCCATCCAGACCGGATTGGAGCCAGCGAACTCGGGCTCGGTCATCGCGAAGCAGCTCCGGATCTCACCGCGCATGAGCGGCCCGAGCCAACGTTCGCGTTGCTCGGCGCTGCCATGCGAGAGCAATAGCTCCTGATTCCCGATGTCAGGCGCGTTGCAGTTGAAGAGATAGTGGCCGATCGGGCTCTCACCGAGCAGGGCGCTCACGTGCGCGAACTCCGGCAGCGTCAGCCCGAGTCCTCCCATGTCACGCGGCAGGTGTGGCGCCCAGAGTCCGAGCCGTTTCACTTCGGCCCGGAGCTCCTGCAGCTGCGGGAGCATCTCCGTGAACGGACGTGCGAGCAGCTCGCGCTCCAATGGGAACGCGTGCGTCTCGAGAAACGTGCGGATCTGCGAGAGCATGCGGTCCTCCGTGCTCATGGGCTCGTCAGTGCTCACGCGGTCGTTCGTGCTCATGCGCCCGCCGCGCGGTCCTTCTGCGTCGCGCCGCGCGCCGAGGCCTCGAGCGCGCCCCACTGCGCAGGCGTGAGCGATCCCATCCACGAGAACTGACCCGCGCCCTTGAGTTTCTCGCCACCGTCGATCGTGATGCAGTCGCCGTTGATGTAGAGCGACATGTCCGACATGAGGAACGCCGCGAGATCGGCGAGCTCGATCAGTTCACCCGGCCGTCGCACGGGGATCCGATCGATCGCCTCCGCCATGAGCGAGGGATCTGGCAGCAGTCGCTCCCACGCCCCCTTGGTCGGGAACGGTCCCGGTGCGATCGCGTTGCAGGTGATGCCGCGCGGCCCCCACTCCACCGCGAGTGAACGCGTCATGGCGAGCACTCCGGCCTTCGCGGCCGCGGACGGCACCACGTACGCCGATCCACCTTCGGCGTAGGTCGTGACGATCGAGAGCACGCGCCCCTTTCGCCCGGCCGCAAGCCAACGTTTGCCGAGTGCGAGCGTGCAGTACATCGAGCCGTGCAGCACGATGCCGAGTACCGAATCGACGGCGCGGTGCGAGAGCCGCTCGGTGGGCGCTGCGATGTTGCCGGCGGCGTTGTTCACGAGCCCGTCCACACCGCCGCACTGCGTCCAAGCCGACTCGATCATCGCCTCGACCGCGTCGGGGTCGCGCACGTCGCAGACGATCGGCACGACCTTGCCACCATGCGCCGCCATCATCTCGGTGGCGGCGGTCTGAAGTACCGCTTCCCGACGCGAGGCGATCACCACGGTGGCGCCGAGCTGGAGGAACCGCTCGCCCATGGCGCGGCCGAGCCCGGTGCCGCCACCGGTGATCAAGATCACGCGGCTTTTGAGAAGATCAGGACTGAAGCTCATGATAGTGCCTCGCTCAGCGACGCGCGGCGCGAGCCGCCGTCACCATGTCGCGCACTTCGGTCATCAGCGTCGGGCCGTGATACGGCATCCCGCCCTTCACCGTCCACTGCACGCCACCGGTGGGCACCGCTTTGCCGTCGACGATCGCCGTGGTGCCGGTCGGGTAGAGCACCTTCAGATCCTCGAGCGGATTGCCGTCGACGACGATCAGGTCCGCAAGGAAGCCCGCGCGCACGCGGCCGAGTCGCTTCTCCTCGCCCATCACGCGCGCCGCGTTGCCGGTGCAGTGCTCGATCACCTGGAGCGGATTGAAGCCCGCCTCCGCGTGCAGTTCCATCTCACGGATCAGGCCGAAGCCATACATCTGGTAGATGAAGCCCGCATCGTCGCCGCAGGCGATCGTGCCGCCCATCTGCTGAAAGCGACGCATCGCGCTCATCCAGATGCGGTAGTTCTCTTTCCAGTAGACCTCGTCGGTGGAGCTCCAGCCGATGAAATACGAACCATGGTTCGCCGGATCGGGCTTGAAATACTCCTCGAGCGACGGGTGGAGATAGTCGCGGAACCAGGGCTGCGTCTGCGCGCGCTGCAGGTCGCGACTCGCTTCGTAGATGTCGAGCGTCGGCACCCAGGCGACGTTGGCGCGGACCATGGACGAGAGCACCGAGTCGAGCAGGATCGGGTCGGCCTCGCGCCAGAGGCGCCCGGCCCAGCGGAAGCGATCGGTCTCGTCGTTGTAGTTGTAGTCGCTCGGGAAGTGCTGTCGCTTGTCACGGATCGCAGCGTCGGGGATCCCGTACCAGTGCTCGATCGACGTCGTGCCGCCGGCGATGTCGTCCCAGACATTCGTCTCTTCCACGCCAACGTGGTGCGCGACGCGCAGTCCGACCTTTTTCGCCTCATCGAGCATCGCCGCCAGGATGTCGCGGTCGAGTCCGGTGATCTTGATGCCGTCCGCGCCCTCCGCCTTGAGGGCGCGCACGCGTGCCCGCGCGAGCTCTGGCGTGCGCGCGTTGCCGAACCGCAGGTAGGCATAGATGCGCGGCGAGATCGCCGTCCCAGCACGCTCGGCCGCGCGCGCCGCGAGCAGTCCGGCGTTGGTGTCGGCACCCACCTCACGGACGGTCGTGATCCCGGACGCGAGCCAGAGTCTGAACGAGTACTCGTAGGGCTGAGGTCGACCTGCGCGCTCCGATTGCAGGTGCGCATGGGCGTTGATCAGCCCGGGAAGCACGAACTTGCCGGTCGCGTCGATCTCGGCATCGGCTGCTGGCCGCCGAGCGCGACCTGCGCGCAAGGCGACCGGATCGAGCCAGACCACCTGAGCGATCGTATCGCCGACGATGAGGATGTCCGCGGGCCCGCGCGCCGGAGTTCCGTTGCCGTCGATGATGGTCGCGTTACGGATCGCGAGGCGAGGCGTGCGCACATTGTGGCGCGCGGCC
>JANOWT010000057.1:0-2052 GCA_031418115.1 Gemmatimonadota bacterium | reverse complement strand
CCTCAAGCGCGTGGCGGAACAAGGTCAGGTCGCCCTCAGTGATGGTGCCGATAAGAATCCCGCGGTCCTTGTCGCGCAACGTGATCATAGTTCGCCCAGAGAGAATGTCAGGTGCTACGCATAACGTTTGGTTGTGCCGTGGCCGCTTTCATAAAATGCAGGTGGGCGGCCGCGCCGAACCGTAAGGTACGAAAAAGCGCGGCCGCCCACCTGCTTCACTACCGCGGCCATCTGCACCAACCTCCGTTATGCGATGCGCGCACTACTGCCGGACCCACTCCAGCTCGATGCCCTCGTTCGCGCCGAGCGCCGAGCGAAGGAGCGCGATCAGTTCGACGGTCCCCCCCTTCGCCTCGAGCAGATCAATCGTGTCCGAAGTGACATAGTAGTCTTGGTCCGTGCGCGATTCTTCCTCAAGCGCGTGGCGGAACAAGGTCAGGTCGCCCTCAGTGATGGTGCCGATAAGAATCCCGCGGTCCTTGTCGCGCAACGTGATCATAGTTCGCCCAGAGAGAATGTCAGGTGCTACGGCAGATTCAGGTGATCGACGCAACAGCCTGGTGGAACACCTGCGCGGGCGTGCGGAACCCGAGCGTCTCGCGGGGCCGACCATTCAGTTCGTCGGCGACCGCGTCGAGCTCGTCCTGCGTAACGTTGGCGAGCGACATGCCTTTCGGGAAGTACTGCCGAAGCAAGCCATTCGTGTTCTCGTTCGTGCCGCGCTGCCACGGGCTCTGCGGGTCACAGAAGTAGACCTGCACGTTGGTCGCGATGGTGAACTGCCGGTGGTGCGCCAACTCACTGCCGCGATCCCAGGTCAGTGAGCGGGCGAGGTGCTCCGGCAGGCGCTGGATCTCGCGCGTGAGCGCGGCCACCACGACCGCGGTCTCCTTGCTCGCGATGGCAATCAGGATCGTGAAGCGCGACGTGCGTTCGACCAGCGTGATGATGTGCGAGTTCCACGCGCCGGCGAGGAGATCACCCTCCCAGTGGCCGGGCACCGCGCGATCGTCCGCCTCCGGTGGGCGCGCACTGATCGGTACCGCCGCGACGATCTGGCCGCGGCCTTGGCGCTTCCGGGTCGCGGTGCGCGCGCGTCGCGCGACGCGCGGCCGTCGCAGCCGGCGCTGCAACTCCTTCTTCAGGACGCCGCGCCCCTGAATGAAGAGCGTGCGATAAATGGTCTCCGGCGACAGATGCACCTCCGGCACGAGGGGAAACGTGAGGCGCAACCACCCCGCAATCTGGCCGGGAGACCAGCGATGTTCGAGCGCCCACGTGACGAACGCGGCGAGCTCCGGCTGCAGCGCGAGCCGACAGCGCTTCGGGCGGCGTGCCGCGGCGGCCGCCGCCCGATCCGCCGCCTCGGCGTCGTAGCCGTCGCGCCCGCCGTGGGCCGCGACTTCTCGACTGATCGTCGACGGCGCCCGATCGAGCGTGCGCGCGATTTCGCGGAAACTCCGACGGAGCGGCAGCGCGCGCGCGATGTGCTGCCGCTCAGCAAGCGAGAGCACCCGCAGCGCGCGCGTGCGCAGACGGGGCGCGATGCCTCCGGCGGCGCGAATGATGAAGTGGATGGAACCGGGGCGTTTGCCCACGGCTCGGGCGATCGCATGGCGCGACTCGCCGGCGCGGTGTCGGGTCCAGAGGTCGATCAACTGCTCGCGCGTGAAACCGCGGGGACTCGTGGTCTGCATGGGAACACCTCCATTCGAGGAAGAAGGAAGGTGTTGCGACGACCATCTGACTCTGGACCACCTAGAAAGTATGACTGGGCTGGCCCCCCATACTGTCGTGGGTTAGCTCCTCGAGACTGCCGAGTTGCCAGTGCCACCGGCGACGTGTTGCAGTGTCGCCCATCCTTCGGAGGACCAGCCCATGTCAGTGTATCCTGCACGCTCGACTGCACCAGCGCCTGCGCCAACGTCGCGCCCGTCTCCTACAACTATCTGGCTTGGCCTCGATGTGCACAAGGAGTCGGTCACGATCGCCGTGCTACGCGGGGACGCGCCGACCGCCGATCGGGTGGATCGCCTGCCCAACGATCTCCCG
>JANOWT010000056.1:0-10703 GCA_031418115.1 Gemmatimonadota bacterium | reverse complement strand
CGCGTGATCGCCGACACGGGCCTCGTTGCGACCATTCCCGGCACGCACGCGGGTGCACCGGTGATCGCCCTGCGCGGTGACACCGACGCGCTGCCGATCACCGAGGAGACCGGTCTGCCGTTCACCTCGCACACTCCCGGAGTCATGCACGCCTGCGGACATGACATGCACTCGGCGTGGGTCATCGCCGCGGGCATGCTGCTCAAGCGACATCCGGCCTCCGGTGATGTGCGATTGATCCTGCAACCTGCTGAGGAAGTCGGTGAGGGAGCGACGAAGGTGCTGGAGAGCGGCGCGCTCGACGGCGTGCATGCGATCTTCGGTGGTCACGTCGACTGGCGCTTTGCCGTGGGTGAGGTGGTCGCGATCGCCGGACCGCTCGCGGCGAGCACCGACACCTTCGAGGTGACCTTTCATGGGCGCGGCGGCCATGGGGCGCGGCCGCAGGACACGATCGACCCGGTGGTCGGACTCGGCGCGTTCATCATGGAAGTGCAGACGCTCGTCTCGCGACGCCTCGATCCCGGCTTACCGGGCGTTGTCACCGTGGGTGTGGTGCAGGCAGGGATCGCGTCGAACGTGATTCCCGAGCGGGCACGCTGCGCGGGGACGATCCGCGCGACCACGCCTGAGGCGCGAGCACTCCTGTGCGATGGTGTACGTGCGCTGGCCGAGGGAGTGGCGACGACGCACAGGCTGCGTGCGGAGGTGAAGCTCAGTGAGGGAACGCCGCCGCTCGTGAACACGGTGCAGGCTGCCGCGTGGGCGCAGACCGCGACTCGAATGGTGCTTGGCGACACCGCGCTCAAACAGCTCGCGACCGCGAACATGGGGGGCGAGGACTTCGCCTTCTACACGGAACGCATGGAGGGGTGCTTCATGCGCGTGGGCACGTGGAGTGAAGGCCGGAGCAGGTCGGGTGTTCACACACCGCGATTCGATCCTGACGAAGAAGCGCTGTTCGTGGCGGCCGCAGTGCTGGCGGAGTGCGCGCGTGTGGCGAGCTCGACCGCGCGTCCGTAGCGCCCGATGGTGCGCATTCTCGCTCCTGATGCGAACGCTCCGGACTGCGGGGTGCTCGGTGAAGCCGCGACCATACTCCGCGCTGGCGGCCTCGTCGCCTTTCCCACGGAGACGGTCTACGGACTCGGCGCCAACGCGCTCGACGCGGCGGCGGTGCGGCGGATCTTCGCCGCGAAGGGCCGTCCGTCGTACAACCCGCTGATCGCACACGTCGCCGACATCGCCGGAGCGCGCGCGCTCGTGAGCGATTGGCCGCCCCTCGCACAGGCGCTCGCCGAGCGATTCTGGCCTGGTCCACTCACCCTCGTATTGCCCAAGCGCGCCTTCGTGCCCGACGAGGTGACGGCGGGACGCGCCTGCGTCGCGGTGCGTGTACCGTCCCACCCGGTGGCACTCGCGTTGCTTGCGGCCGCCGGCGTTCCGCTCGCCGCGCCGAGTGCCAACCGCTTCACTGAGCTCTCACCGGTGACGGCGGCGCAGGTGGCCCGGTCGCTCGGCGATCGCGTGGACCTGATCCTCGACGGTGGACGCACTGCCGTGGGGATCGAGAGCACGGTCGTCGATCTCTCACTCTCACCGCCGGTGCTGTTGCGACCCGGCACGATCACACGCGCCGAGATCGAAGCGATCACTGGACCATTGGGTGTGGTCGCCGAGCTCGAGGCCGATGATGCGCCCCGTTCCGCGCCGGGGATGATCGCGCGACACTATGCGCCGCGCGCGCTGGTGCGGCTGGTCGCGAGCGGTGCGATGGACGCCGCTATCCAATCCGCGGTCGCGCGCGTCGACGTGCGGATCGCTGCCGTCACGTGGAGTGATCGCACGTTCGCCGCCGAAGGCCTTGCGGTACATCATCGGCTACCGAGTGCGGCCGTGGCGTTCGCTGCTGAGCTCTATGACACCCTGCACGCGATCGACGACGCCGACTGCGCGGAGGTGCTCGTCGAGCTGCCTCCCGAGGATCGAGCCTGGGACGGCGTGCGCGACCGACTGACGCGTGCCGCGCATGACTGATGGCGGCCGCGCTCGACGCGAGGTCTGAAGCGCAAAGAGACCCCGGCGCGAGCCGGGGTCTCTTTGTTCGATCCCGAAGCACTACCGATTCGCGGTGTTGTCCAGGAACGGCCGGTTGGTCAATGTGGTCGAGATCACGGTGATGTCCCCACGCGCGCCGATGGTGTAGACGCGCCCTGCTACGAACGAGACGGCCGTGCGCGCGATCGCAGTGGTGGTGGTCGCGGCATACTTCGTCGCCAGGTTGTAGACGCCCGGCACCACCGGCTCGAACGCGCCGGCGCTCTTGTACGCGATCACACCGCCGATCGTGTCCACCAGCGTCGCCGTCGTCGTGCTCGTGGCGATGAGCTGCATCGGGTTCGCATTCGCGAGTCCGTGGACGAACCGCACGTATGCCACCGTGAAGTCGATCGTGGGTGCGAAGGTGTCCTCCACCAAGAACCCATCACTCGTCTTGGCGAGGGTGTTGTAGAACCCCGTCATGTAGTACGAGTAGGCCTTGCCGTTCTCGATCACGCCCGCCTGCGTGGCGATCACGAGGTCCTTGTCCACGAGGGCGGCGATCTTGCCCGTCAGCGTGTAGGAGCCGGGGGCGATGGAGCTGTAGAAGCCGCCCGACCCCACGCCACCGTAGATCACGCCAGTCGTCGACTCGATGCCGGTGGTGGAACTGATCGCCGTCATCTTCACGTCGTTGGCGTAGAAGTGCACGCCTGGCGCGTTCACGCCGAAGTTATGGAACTTGATGCGTGCGCCGGCCTCGGGGCCGGAGATCACCTGCACGGCATTCTCGTCGCACGCAGAAACGGCCGCAAGCGTGATGACGCAGAGGAGTGCCGCGAGGGCTCGGTTTCGATTCATGGCTCGGGTCACGGTTGGGTAATCCAGAGTGGCTTGGTGTGAAAGTCGAGCGCGAGACCGCCCACGACGTCGAGTCCGGCGCGGTTCCACACGTACTCTGAGTTGTAGCGCGGACGGATTCGTTGGACGATCTGGCCGCTGTTGTCCGCATAGAGCGACACCGGCGGCGTGAAACCAGGGAATACCTGAACGCCGCTGGCGGGATCGATGTCGGTGTAGCGGTAGCGGCGCAGGTCCATCCAGGTCTCGTTGTGGCCCCATCCCCACTGCGCGATCCACTTCTGCGACATGATCCGCGTGAGCGTGAGCGCCGCGGCCGTCGCCGGCACGATCGCCGGTGCGGCGAGGAAGGCCGCCTTCTCCGCCGCGCTGATCTGCGTCGGCGACTGGCCATTGTCGACGTTGCGTGAGTTCACGAAGTCGATGTGCGCGCTGACGCCGTTGCGGTACGCGATGAGCGCGGTCGGCTTGTCGTTGAGCCGGTACGCCGCCTCTGCCTTGACGAACTGCAGTTGCGCGTACGTCATCGCCGGAATCTTCACCTTGTCGTCGAACACATAGCGACCCGGAACTCCGATGCCGCCGGTGCCGGCGAAGCCGTAGAAGTTGTTCGGCTGCTGTGTCGCCGTGAGCGCGCCGAAACCGACGACATCGATGTCGAGACCGCGGTACACACCGTCGGGAGAGGGCGCGAGCATCCGGCTCATCCGGGGATCCACGATGCCGGCGAACACCGTGCCGTTCATGAGTCCGACCGCGAACTCGGTCTGTCGGTAGCCGTTGAAGTTGCCGCGCGTACGACCCATGTAGTTGAAGTCGTCGTTCTGCGTGCCCGGGTACGCGAGGATCGCATCATCCGCATTGCTCGCGAATGCCAGATCCACCTCGGCGATCACCGCGGCCGGGGAGTAGGTGGCCTTGTTCGAGTAGTGGTTCAGGTGGATCGCCTTCAGTCCGTGCGCGAACTTGAGCCACTTGGTCCGGTCACCACTGTACATCTTGTCGGTACGCGCCATGTAGGTCTGATCGACCGCACCGTCGGTACGCTGCAGGAGCACGATCGCCGAATCGAGGAGGATCCGCACTTCCTCGTAGGCGTACTGCTGCGTGTCGTACCGGAAGCTGAACGTGCCCTGCTTGAACGCATCCTGTACGATGATCTCGCCGTGGATGTCAGCGAGCGCCTGCCAGCCCCATGCCTTGAGGACAAGGCCGACGCCGAGCAGGTCCCAGCGTTCTTCCGCGGTCGCTTTGGAGTTCATGTCGACCAGGTTCTGGCCGAATGACCAGTAGATGTCGCGCCACTGCTGCGCCGCGTTGTCGCTGGCGGGATCGTAGCCCATCCGGTCCCATGTCGTCAGGCTCGTGCCGGGGAGCGTCCATTCCTGATTGTAGCGTCCCGTGAATCGTCCGTCGATCACCTGTCCCATCACCAACCAGTGCAGCATCGGTGAGAGGTAGAGATTCGCCGACACCAGTTCGGGGCCGTTGGGATTGGTGTTGACGTCGAGGAAGTCGTCGCAGGCTGGCGCCGTGAGGAGCACACCAGCGAGGAGACCGGCGCGCAGTGCGCGGGAGCCGATGAAGTTGGTCATGTTAGAACCCCACCTTGAGGCCGAAGCTGAACCCGCGCGGGATCGGGAAGTTGCCGTAGTCGATGCCGGCGCCGCCGGAACCGCCGACTGCGGCCGAGTTGCCGTTCACGATCGGGTCGAGACCGGAGTAGTTGGTGAAGAGGAAGAGATCGGTGCCCGTGACGAAGACGCTCGCGCTGCGGGCCATGAGCCACCGACCAGGCAGTTCGTAGCGGACCGTCACGTCGCGGAGTCGGACCCAGTTGATGTCCTTCTCGATGAAGAGTTCCTCCGACATCGAGGTGTAGTACGCCGGCGTCACTGCCGGGATCACCACGATGTTGTTCGGCGTCGGAGTGGCGCTGTTCTCGCGCCCGTCACGCAGCACTCCGCGCACGATCCGGGGCTCCTCGCGGTCGAGCGTCCGCTTGCTCAGGCCTCTCGTGACCATGTAGTGCTCGGTCGCGTTGAGCACGTCACCGCCCTTCCGGATATCGATCAGGAAGTTCATCGACAACGGGCCGCGGCGGAACGAGTTCGTGATGCCGATCGTGTAGTCCGGCGCGCGGTCGTAGCCGCCATCGATGAAGAGTGACGAACGGAGCGGGAGCCCGGTCGCCGGATCGATCAGGATGTCGCGGTTGTTGTTCCGGAGGTAGAACAGACCGGTCAATGACCGGGTCGAGAGTCCGGGTTGCGTCCCGTTGCGAACGTTGTTGTAGACCCAGGTGTCCGAGACATAGGACTCCGGCAACGCATTCGGCAGCTCCTTGGTGTAGCCGAACGAGTGATCGAAGTTCACGATCACGTCCCACGTCAACTTGTCCGTGATGAGCGGGGTCCCGCGCACCGTGATCTCGGTACCGTAGTTCGACGTGACCGCGCCATTCAGGTTGAACAGGATGAAGCCGGTCGCATAGCTGCCGCGGATGTCATTGACGATCTGGTCCTTGGTGCGCTTGCGGTACCAGGTCGCGTCGAGGCCGAGCCGGTCATCGAGGAAGGCGAGGTCGAAGCCGCCCTCGTACGAGCGCGCGAACTCCGGGCGGAGGTTCACGTTGGGACCGGTGAATCCGTAGCCATAGCCGCCATTCACCGTCGTCTTGTACTCGAGCGACGGGCGGAAGGCGTACGGCCGGGCGTCGCGCCCGACCTCGGCGTAGCCGAATCGCACCTTGCCGGTCACATACTTCTTCACGGCAGGGAACGCGTCCGAGAAGACGAAGCTCGACGAGATCGATGGGTAGAAGAACGAGTTGCGCTCCTGCGGGATCGTCGAGGTCCAGTCGTTGCGACCGGTGACGGTCACGTACAGGTAATCCTTGTAGTCGGCCGTCGCGCTGCCGAAGAAGCTGAACAGGCGCCGCTGACTGAGCGTCGTGCGGTTGAACCGGATGCTCGTGTTGTTGACCGAGACGAAGTTGGGGTCGAGGAAGTCCGTGCCCTTGAGGCCGCTGGTGTTCGAACGGAAGTCGGAGATCTGGTTCCCCACGAGCCCGCCGATCGAGACGTCGCCAAAGAGGGTCCGGCGCTCCACGTTGAGCACCGTCTGCGCATTGATGTTGCGCACGACGTCGGTCGCTTCGTCGAGGATGCCGTTGGTCGTCGCCGAGAAGGCGCTCTCCGGGTGCCGCACGAGCCGGATCTCGTTGGTGTAGGCGTCCACGCCGATGTTCGTCTTGAGGCTGCCCCAGGAGAAGGGCGTTAGCACGAGGCCGACGTTCGAGACGAGGCGGCTGTTCTTCGACTTGTTGAGATTCTTCTGGACGTTGAAGTACGGATTGTCCGTCTCGCTCGCGGCCGCGAGGAGCGTGAGGCGGCGGCGGGTGCCGGCGGCCGTCTGCCAGTCCTGCGCGTTGTCGGTCTGCGGCCAGACGAGGAGGCCGATCAGCGGACCGTCCGTGCCCTTCCACGGCTGGTCATTGTTCGAGAACGAATAGGCCATCGACACGTCGGTGCGCAGCCAGCGCGTCACCTGCGCTTGCGAGGCACCGGTGAGGTTGGTCCGGCCGAAGATCGAGTTGGGGACGACGCCTTCCTGCTTGTCGCTCGACACGGCGAGGCGGTAGTTCACGCGGTTGTCCGCCGCCGCACCACTGAACGCGAGGTTGTGCTTCGCCGTGAGCGCGC
Organism: Gemmatimonadota bacterium; assembly: GCA_031418115.1. GTDB lineage: Bacteria > Gemmatimonadota > Gemmatimonadetes > Gemmatimonadales > Gemmatimonadaceae > Pseudogemmatithrix. The sequence goes on along the minus strand of JANOWT010000056.1, from coordinate 4,098 downwards.
TCTGGAAGAAGCCGTCGATGTTGTCGTAGAACTGCGTGCCTGCGGCGTACGGAGAGCCGAAGTACTGGAACGACCCGAGGCTGTTCCCCGAGATCGTGGTGGGCCCGTACGTGCGCTGGAGCTCCGGCTGCGTGCGCGTGTTCTCCGTACGGAAGCTGTTGCTGTACTCGAACCCGCCCTGGCCCGCACGGCCGCGCTTGGTGGTGATCACGATCGCGCCATTCGCCGCGTCGATCCCGTACAGCGCCGAGGCTTCGGGGCCCTTGAGCACCACGAGCGATTCGATGTCCTCGGGGTTGAGGTCGGAGGCGCGGTTGCTGAAGTCGAGACCGCGGTTGTTGAACGCCGTCGTCGACCCCGGTGCATCGGAGGCCAGCGCGCCGGTGTTGAACGTCTTGTTGTCGATCGGCAAGCCGTCCACGATCATCAGCGGCTGGTTGCTCGAGCTGATCGAGCTCACCCCGCGGATCGTGATCGACGACGACGCACCGGGCACGCCCGACGTGCTCGTCACTTCCACGCCGGCCACGCGACCCTGCAGCGAGTTGAGGAAGTTCTCGCGCTGCGTCTGCGCGATCTCTGGCCCTGCGACCGACTGCTGCGAGGTGCCGATCCCGCGCTTGTTGACCGTCTCGCCGAGCGCCGTGACGACCATGGCGTCGAGCTGGTTGGCGACGCGCTTGAGTGTGACGTTGATGACGCGTTCGGTGCCGATCCGCCGCTCGACCGGCCCATGACCGATGAAGCGGAACTGGAGGATCTGACCGGTCGGGACGCGGATCGCGTAGCCGCCGTCGGCGCCGGTGAGCACACCTGTGGAGGTGCCCTTGATCACGACCTGGACACTCGACATCGGGTTGCCCAGCTCGGTCGTCACCTTGCCGGTGATCGGCTGGTCCTGCGCGAGGGCTGGCGCGGACAGGAGGGATATTCCTGCCAACATCAGGAATACTTTCTTCATCATGTGGACACGGTCCTGTTTCTGGTGAACTACACGCACTACGATACCGCTTTCAGTTGCGGCGGACTGCAATCATATGGTGCAGGAGGACCTGACGTCAAATGAGACGGCCCGGTCCGGCCTCCGGGAAACCCTTGCTTCTCACCTTGGGACAGGGCATATCACGGCATGCTCCCCATTGACCTCAAGGGCAAGCGCGCCCTCGTCGCCGGCGTCGCCGACGACGGCGGCTTCGGCTTCGCCATCTCCAAGTGCCTCATCGAGGCCGGTGCGACCGTCTGCGTCGGCACCTGGCCCCCCGCTCTCAACATCTTCCTCAACCTCCTCGAGCGCGGGAAGATGGACGAGTCGCGCAAGCTCGCCGACGGGTCGCTCCTCAACTTCGAGAAGATCTACCCACTCGACGCCTCGTTCGACCGGCTCGAGGACGCCCCGGCCGACATCCGGGAGAACAAGCGCTACAAGGACACCGGCGACTTCTCCGTCGCCGGCATGGCGGCGCGCATGCGGGCCGATTTCGGCGATCAACCGCTCGACATCGTCGTGCACTCGCTCGCCAACGGTCCCGAGGTGAAGAAGCCGCTCCTCGAGGTCTCGCGCGGCGGGTACCTCTCGGCGATCGGCACGAGCGCCTACTCGCTCATCTCGTTGATGCAGCACCTGGGGCCGATGCTCCGCCCGGGCGCCGCCGTCGCGTCGCTCACCTACATGGCCAGCGAGCGCGCGATCCCCGGCTACGGCGGCGGTATGAGCTCGGCGAAGGCGGCCCTGGAGAGCGACACCCGCGTGCTCGCGTACGAGGCGGGGCGCAAATGGGGCACCCGTGTGAACACCGTGAGCGCCGGCCCCTATGCGTCGCGTGCGGCCAGCGCGATCGGCATCATCGGCGCGATGGTGAAGTACTGCGAGAAGAACAGCGCGCTGCCGCAGGCGCTCGAAGCCTCAGAGGTCGGCGCGGCGATGGCATTCCTCTGCTCGCCGCTCGCGTCGGGTATCACCGGGTCGACGGTGTATGTCGACAAGGGGTATCACTCGATGGGGATGGCGGTGGATGGGGGGACGGTGCCTGTCTTCTAGGTGGGAGGTGGGAGGTGGGAGGTGGGAGGGTCACAGCGGGCGCATGAACATGGCGACGGCGTTCGCTCCGTACTCGCGGGCGCCGACTCGCTCGTAGCCCAGTCGCTCGTGAAATCGTATGGAGCCTGGGTTGGGCGGCTCAATGTTCACCTCCAGCGTCACGCGCGGCCAATGCTGCGCTGCGAATGTGTGCATCTCTTCATATAAGAGTGCGCCGATGCCTACGCCCCGCACGCGCTCCGCGACCACTACGCGGTCGAGATACAGGAACGTGTCGTAGCGCGCGAGGAACCATTTGTGGTTCTCGCTCCAGTAGTCGACGTCCGAGCTGAGGCAGAGCACGAACCCCGCCACGCCCTCGGCGTCTTCACAGACACTGAAGTACGCGGCGTGCTCTACCAGCCACTTCCACTCATGTGGCTCCAGTGCATTCACGTTCGGCACCGCGGCATTGTTCATCACCAGTACCGCCGCATTATCGGCGGCAACAGCGGCACGCACGACACGGGGGGCGCTCATCGCGCCCCCCGTGTCACTGCCGGGACCACTTCGCTCACGCGGCGTGGTCCGTCTCCATCATGTCAGCGTCCGCGGTCACGGTCGGCCGCGGGGTCACCGGCGGATCCTCAGCCTTGGGCACCACCGGCGGCTGACCGAACCGCTTCGCTTCCTGATTGAACTTGTTCAGGTCGTCGGTGAGCACCTTTTGCACCTTCTGGAGCTGGACTTCGATCGACGCCGAGACTTCTTCGTAGACGGCCACCGACTGGTCGGTCGGGCGGTATGGCCCTGAGCCTGCCACGCCGGCGAGCCCTGCCATCTGGTTGTTGAGCCGCACCGGGAAGTTGAGCGGATCCTGCCCGCTCTGGTTCTTCACCTGATAGAGCTCACGCTCGGCCGCCGCCAACGCTTCGTTGATCGCGTCGGCCGTGCGCTTGAGGCGCGGTGCCGCCGCCACACGCTCGGCGAGCTGCGCGCGCACGTTGCGAATGGTCTTCACGGCGTCGTTCGCAGCGCTCGTGCGATCGCGCACCTTCATCAGGAAGTCGAACTGCGCGACGAGGTCGGCCTCGGTGGCCGTCGAGCGCGGATCGTTCATCAACTTGAACTTGGCCACCTGCGGCGCGGCATCACCGACGGTCATCCGCACCGAGTAGGTCCCCGCCGGTGCCACGGGGCCGCGTGTGCCGCCGGCCCACATGATCATCCCACGGAAGCTGCTCGCGTCGGGGTAGCGCATGTCCCACGCGAACTGATTGAGTCCGGCCGCGTTCGCCGGGCGCGTTGCGCCACCACCACCGAAGCGGCCACCACCTGCTGCCGGACCAGCCGCCGCTGCCGCCGCACGTTCGGCAGCCAGCGCCGCGGAGTCGGCCGACTCGTAGCTCTTGATCAGATCGCCATTGGGCGCGAGGAACTCGAGCTTCACCTTCTGGTTCGCACTGGTGAGGTGATAGTAGATCACCGCGCCGGTGGTCGGGTTCTGTCCCGGGTTGGTCGCACCCGGCACGCCACCACGACCGCCACCACCGAACCCACCGCCCCACTCGATGCGATACGCATCGCGGGGCGTGAAGAGATGCACCGGGTGGGCCAACACCTCAGCACTCATCTGCCGCAGCGCCGAGAGATCGACCAACACCAAGACCGCACGACCATGGGTCGCGGCGACCAGGTCGCCTTCCTTGACGACGAGGTCATGCACCGGCGCCGGCGGCAGATTGCGCTGCAGCTTCTGCCAGTTGGAGCCGTCGTCGAAGCTCACCCACGCGCCGCGCTCCGTGCCGGCGTAGAGCAAGCCGCGCCGGACTGGATCCTCGCGGATCACGCGCGTGAACTCGTCGGCCGCGATGCCGTTCACGATCTTCGTCCAGGTCGCGCCGAAGTCGGTCGTCTTGTACAACAATGGCTGGAAGTCATCGAGCTGGAACCGGTTCGCCGCCACATAGGCCGTGCCTTCGGCATAGTGCGACGCCTCGATGATCGAGATGCGCGTGAAGTCGCCGATCCCCGGCGGCGTCACGTTCTTCCACGTCTTGCCGGCGTCACGCGTGACCTGC
>JANOWT010000055.1:0-1772 GCA_031418115.1 Gemmatimonadota bacterium | reverse complement strand
CAAGTCGGTCGCGAAGGAACTCTCGAGCCGCAACATCCTCTGCAACGTCGTCGCTCCCGGCTTCATCCGGACCGACATGACCGATGCGATGAGCGAGGAGGCGGTGAATACCCTCTCAGCGCAGATCCCGCTCGCGCGTCTCGGAACCCCGGAGGACGTGGCCGGATTGGTCGCGTTCCTGGTGTCGGATCGGGCCTCATACATCACGGGGCAGGTCTTCGCCGTGGACGGCGGCATGGTGATGTGAATATATTTAGGCGTCTTGCCGCAGTCCCACCTCTACGGAGTTTTCCGCATGGCCGACCATACCGCGAAGGTCAAGGACATCATCGAGAAGGAGCTTGGCGTCGAGCGTGAGAAGCTCACCGACGGAGCGAGCTTCATCGAAGACCTTGGCGCCGACTCGCTCGACATCGTCGAGCTCGTCATGGAGTTCGAGAAGGAATTCAACATCGACATCCCCGATGAGGACGCGGAGAAGCTTCGCACGGTGGGCGATGCGATCACGTACCTGAACGCCAAGATCGGCAGCTGAGATGGGATCCTTGAGGCGCCGGGTCGTCATCACGGGGGCTGGGTGTGTCACGCCGGTAGGGAACGACGTGGCGAGCACATGGCAGGCGTTGCTCGACGGCAAGTCGGGTGCCGGCCCCATCACGCGATTCGACGCGACGGCGTTCAAGGTCCGGTTCGCCTGCGAGGCGAAAGGGTTCGACGTCACGCAGTACATGGACCGGAAGGAAGCGAAGCGCAGCGACCTGTACACCCAGTTCGCGATGGCGGCGTCGGTGCAGGCGATGCAGGACGCCGGCTTCGGGGACAAGACGGGGTACACACCCGAGCGCACCGGCGTGATCATCGGCTCGGGCATCGGCGGGATCGCGACGTTCGAGGAGCAGTGCCGGATCTGCGAGCGGGATGGTCCGAACCGGATCTCCCCGTTCTTCATCCCGATGTTCATCGGCGACATCGCGGCGGGTGTGGTGTCGATGCGGTTCGGCGCGAAGGGACCGAACTACGCGACGCAGTCGGCCTGCGCGACCTCGGCGCACGCGATCGGCGACGCGTTCCGGCTGATTGTCTACGGTGACGCCGACGTGATCATCGCCGGTGGATCCGAGGCGGCGGTCTCGCCGGTCTCGATCGGTGGGTTCGGCAACATGCAGGCGTTGTCCACGCGCAACGAGTCGCCCGAGACGGCGTCACGTCCGTTCGACCAGACGCGCGACGGGTTCGTGCTGGGTGAAGGGGCGGGCAGTGTGGTGCTCGAGGAGTACGAGCACGCGAAGGCCCGCGGGGCGAAGATCTACTGCGAAGTTGTGGGGTACGGCGCGACCGGTGACGCGTACCACCTGACCGGCCAGCCCGAGGACCACGAGGGGTTGCAGCGCGCCATGCGGCGTGCGCTCGAGGACGGTGGTCTCACGCCGGCGGATATCCAGTACATCAACGCGCACGGCACCTCGACGCCGCTCAACGATCCGAACGAGATCCGCGCGATCAAGAAGGTCTTCGGTCCGCATGCGACGGGGCTCAATGTGAGCTCGACCAAGTCGTCCACGGGGCACATGCTCGGTGCGGCGGGCGCGGTCGAAGCGATCTTCACGGCGATGGCGATCCGGCATGGGATCATCCCGCCGACGATCAACCTCACGACGCCCGATCCCGAGTGCGACCTCGATTGCACGGCGGTCGTGCCGGTGAAGCGCGAGGTCCACGCGGCGCTCTCGAACTCCTCGGGGTTCGGCGGCCACAACGTGAGTATCGCGCTC
>JANOWT010000054.1:0-3500 GCA_031418115.1 Gemmatimonadota bacterium | reverse complement strand
CGCCGGGCGGCCGAGGCGTTGCTCGTCGACTGGTCGTCGCGGAGCAACGCCGTCGCCTGACCTCAGCCGGCGTACATCAGGCCGCAACCGACACCCTGCGCGTGGCAGGTCGCAAAGATGCCCGAGGGCATGCGGACGACGCCGGGGAGGATGTGGTCGGTGATCAGTTGGCGCGCGTCCGTGCGCGGGATCTTCTTCCGCGCCGCGATCTGGCCGGCGACGTTTCCGAGCGCGAGATCGCAGGCGAGGACGATCACGCCGCGTGCCATGAGATTGTCGAGCGCGCCGTCGGGCCAGCTGAGGGCGTGCTGCGCACCCGCCGGGATGTTGATGAACGGATTCCGCTTGGTCGGTTCGCCGGTCACCGGGTCCTTGAGCTTTTCCTTCTCGCCGAATGCACCGTCGTCCCAGAGCGCGTCACCGAGTACCATCGGCACGGCGGCATGACGGATGATCAACACCGCCGAGAGATCCGCGTCCTTGAGCCCGTAGACCTGCGCGTACCCGGCGAGGAACGAACGCGCCTGATGGAGCGAGATACCGTCCTTCACTTCGGGCGCGTCGAACGCCATGCGGTACTTCCCTGTGACCCTGCTCGCCCACGTCATGTCGTAGTTGCTCTGCGCCTGCGGAGCGACCTGCGGGGCGGCCGGCGGCGCGGCCTGCGCCTCGAGCGCATCGGAGGCGACCGCACCGGCGGCGACCGAACCGGCGGCGATCAGGGAAGCTTGGCGGAGGAACTCACGACGCTGGGTCATCGGACGGGCTCGTGGCTGGAGTGAGGGATGCTTCGAGCTGTTCGGACTGCTCTCCTTCGCGCCAGAGCAGCAGCGCGAGGAGGATGGCACCGGTCGTGACGCACATGTCCGCCACATTGAACGTCCAGAAGCGCCAGTTCGCTGTGCCGACGTCGATGAAATCGACCACGCCCTTGGTGTGTCGGAGGCGGTCGATGAGGTTGCCGAACGCGCCGGCCGCGATGAGCGCGAGCGCGGCCGGTGTGGCTCGCGACGCGGGCGACGTCTGCCGATAGAGCTGGAACAGGTAGACGATCATGCCAAGCGCGACCAAGCTGAACACGACCCGCGATGCACCGCCGAGCGAGAGGTTCATCGCAGCGCCGGTGTTGTAGGTGAGCGTCCAGCGGAGCCAGGGCGCGACGACGTCCTCGGGGATGTGCAGTCCCAGGGCACGCTCGGCCCACCGCTTGGTGGCGAAGTCGGATACGGCCACGAACAGCAGCAGCGACCAGAAGATCCGGTCGCGCGGGCCGGTGGTGACGGAAGGCAGTCGGGTGGGTTCGGTCATGCGGGTGGCCTAAGTTAATCGGAGCGACGGTACGAATAGGTACGTGAGTGGGATTCCGGTGGTTCCAGCGGACCTGACTCTGGCCGACCGTCTCCTGCGTCGTCCCACCCTCTGCCCCACTCGTGCCCACGCTCCGCGGCGCGCCACCTCTCCCGATCGACGCGGTACTGCCGGAGGTGATCGCGACCCTCCGCAGTGCGACGAGCGTCGTGCTCGTCGCTCCGCCGGGCGCAGGCAAGACAACGCGACTCCCGCTCGCGCTTCTCGATGAACCATGGGCCGCTGGCCAGCGGATCCTCGTGCTCGAGCCGCGTCGGATCGCCGCGCGCGCCGCCGCCACGCAGATGGCGCGGCTCCTCGGCGAGGAGCCGGGGGCGACCGTCGGGTATCGTGTGCGCCATGAATCGCGCGTGGGACCGCACACCCGCGTGGAGGTCGTGACCGAGGGGATCCTCACGCGCATGGTGCAGGACGACGCGGGGCTCGACGGAGTGGCCGCAGTCATCTTCGACGAGTTCCATGAACGGCATCTCACCGCCGACCTCGGTCTCGCACTCACGCTCGAGTCTCGCGCGGTGCTGCGCGCCGATCTGCGGATCGTGGTGATGTCGGCGACGCTCGAGGCGGCGCCCGTTGCCACGCTGCTCGACGGCGCACGGGTTATCGTGAGCGAGGGCCGCAGCTTCCCGGTGGAGACGCGGTTCCGCGCGCCGCGCGATGGCGTTCCCGTGGCGCTCACGGTCACGCATGCGGTGCGCGAGATCTGGTCCGCGACCGATGGCGACGTGCTCGTCTTCTTGCCGGGTATCGCTGCGATCGACCGCGTGCGACGCAACCTCGCCGAAGGCGACACGCTCAGCGATGCGGAGGTGCTCGTGCTGCACGGAGGACTCACGCTACCGGAACAGGACCAGGTGCTCCGGCGACGCGGTGACCGACGACGCGTGGTGCTCTCGACAGCGATCGCGGAATCGTCGGTGACGCTGGAGGCCGTACGCGTGGTGGTCGACTCGGGGCTCGCGCGTGTGCCGCGCTTCTCGCCACGCAGCGGCATGACGCGGCTCGAGACCACGCGCGTCTCGCAAGCCTCGGCCGATCAACGTCGCGGCCGCGCAGGTCGCGTCGCCCCGGGCGTTTGCATCAGGCTCTGGAGTGAAGGTGAGCAGGCCGCGTTGCCGTCGCGCGCCGTCCCCGAGATGCTCGAGGCCGACCTGGCGCCGCTCGCGCTCGAGCTCGCCTGCGCGGGGATCGCCGATGCGTCCACGCTGCGCTGGCTCGACCGTCCACCGGTGGGAGCACTCGCGCAGGGGCGCGCGCTGCTCCTGGATCTCGGCGCACTCGACGAGGACGGCCGTGTGACCTCGCATGGTCGGGCCATGGCGGCCCTCGGCGTGGCTCCACGACTCGCGCACCTCGTGATCGTCGGCGCCGCGCGGGGCGCCGCGACGCTCGCGTGCGAGCTCGCCGCGTTGCTCGCCGAACGCGACATCCTGCGGCGCGAATCGGCAGCGCACGACAACGACCTTCGCACGCGGGTGGACGCGCTGCGCGACCGCGCGCGGGGCGTGGAGGTGGATCGCGGCCGCGTGGAGCGCGTCCGGCAGGAGGCGCGCGCGCTCCGTCGCTCGCTCGGTGCCCGCGCGAGTGACGCGCACGACGATCCCTCGCGCGCCGGCGCGCTCGTCGCACTCGCGTATCCCGACCGGATCGCGATGCGGCGCAACGGCGTTGCGCCGCGTTACCTGCTGCGCAACGGTCGTGGCGCGCGACTCGAGGTCGTTGGGGCACTCGGACGCGAGGCCTTTCTCGCGGTGGCCGATCTGGACGGCGACCCGGCTGAGAGCCGGATCTGGCTCGCGGCGCCGCTCGACGAGGACGAACTCCGCGCCGCGCTCGGCGATGCGATCACCGTGGAGCGCGAGGTCGCGTGGGACGAACGCACAGGATCGGTGAAGGCGGTCGAGCGCGAACGCGCGGGCGCACTCGTCCTGCGCGAGCGCGTGCCGCGCGATGTCACGGCGGCTGAGATCTCCGAGGCATTGCTCGGTGCCGTGCGCGCGGCTGGCGTCTCAATGTTGCCATGGTCGAGCGGCGCAGTGGCGTTGCGGTCACGACTCGCGTTCGCCCATGCGGTCTCTCCCGCTGACTACGCTGATGTGAGCGACACGGCGCTCGCGCTCCGACTGGACGAG
>JANOWT010000053.1:0-8321 GCA_031418115.1 Gemmatimonadota bacterium | reverse complement strand
GCTCGCGGTCTTCGCGATCACGTTGCCGTTCATCAAGGCGCAGACCAACGCGCTGAGCGTCAGCGCCGGCCGGATGGATGCCGACCAGCTCGCGCGCTATGCGCAGCGCGCGATCGACTCGGACCTCCGCCGTACCACGGCGGACGCCGGCCAGCCGCTGCTCGTCTATGCCGGGCCGCTGGGCATCGCGTTCACCGCCAACCTGCTCGCGAGTGATACGCTAGACCCGGGAGCGTCGGAGCTCCAAGCGGGGGCGGCGACGACGCTGACGGACTCGTGGCGACTCTCGGACGCCGCCGTGCTCCCGCTCACGTCGCGCAGCTTTCCGACACAGGACTATCTCGGCGCGGACGGCGCGATCAGCAAGAACGAGACGATCAGCTACTACCTGACGTCCGACACGGTGACTGGGCGCAGCGACATCTACGTTCTCTACAGGCGCGTCAACGCACGTACAGCGGTCGAGATCGTACGCGGGCTGCAGGTCCCCACCGATTCGGCGTTCTTCAGCTATGAGCGACCGGTCGGGGGCGTGTCGACGCGTATTGCTGCGAGCCGGTTGCCGCTCTATTGGGACTCAGTCGCGGTCGACTCAGTTCGGTCGGTCGGACTGCGGGTCGCGGGCTACTTCAGGGATAAGGCGACTGGCGCGGTGACGATCCGGACGGTGCGGTGGACGAGTTCGCTCTCTAATGCGGCAGCGCGCACGGCGGGCACCTGTGGTGCGGCGCCGACGGTTCCGCTCACACCAGCGACGGTCAAAGCCTACACATCGCCCGCTCGGATGCGGGTCAGGGTGACGTGGAATGCGTCGACGGACGACGCTGGCGGCGCCGGTGACGTGCGGGCGTACATCGTGGACCGGCAACGGACCGGGGCCACGACCTGGCAGTCGCTCGCGTCGGTGGCGGCCACGCGGGCGAGCTCGTACGAGTGGCAGCATTCGATCCCGCTCGACACCGGGTCGTTCCAGTATTCGATCCGGGCGATCGACTGCGGGGGCACGGGATCGAGTCGCGCCACCGCCACGGCGCTGACCCTGCCATGATGAGAAGCCGTCGGGGCTCGGCCCTCATTCTCGTGCTCCTCATGACGCTCGCGATCGCCGGGCTGTCGATCGCCGCGATCTTCATGTCGTCGAGCGCCGGTCTGCTCTCCGCGTACTACGACCGCGAGCGCGAGTTCCGGCTGGGGGCCGAGTCAGCGCTGGAGATGGTACGCAGCAAGTTGAACAGCGACTCCGCGTTCGCGATCCCCGACACCGGCATGCGGCAGGTCCTGTCGGGCGTGCAGATCAATGACGCGAGCGGCACGCCGATCCCGCGCGTGCGCGTGAACGTCTACGCTGCCGTCACCGGCGACACGTCGGGCACGCAACTGCCGATCATCACGTTGATCGCGGCCGCGTACGACGCGGGCGGTACGCGGCATGTCGCGCGGATGGACCTGCGGCGTGAGAGTTTCTCGCGGTATTCCCTGTTGACCGACTCGTTCCCCTCGACGTCCACGCACGGCCCGGCGACGGTGACCGGGCGCGTGCACAGCAACGGTGCGTGGCGTCTCAGCGGGTCGGGCAATCGGTATCTCGACACTGTGACTGCGGTCGGTGCGGTCACGGGGACAGGCACCTTCGAGATCGATAGTCTGGTCGGCGTCACGCGGATCACGTATCCACGGGACTCAACGTTCCCGAGGCTCGACTCTCTCGCCGTCGCAGCGAATCTGTCCTTCGCACCCGTTTCCGGAGGGACGCGCGGGAGCCGCCTCGCGTTCGTCGCGTATGACATCGATGGTGACGGGACCGTCGAGGCAGAGGAAGGATTCGTGCGGATCTTCGATGCAAATGGGGCAACGTTGGGCGACACCACGCGCCTGCGCGTCTCACCTGCGCTCAGTTTGTTCCTGGGAGTGTGGCCCTACGTGCCGTGGAACGACCCGATCCTGCAGAACCAGTGCGGCGCGTTCTATCTGCGCGCCGGCCGGTGGCACTTCTTCCCGGTCTCGGCGCATCGACGGCCGTTGCTGAAGAACGTCATCCAGTCGACGGCGGCCGGATCATTCCCGTCCATCGGTACGGGAAACGGGAACGATGGGATGGACCGCATGGACGACTACGACTATCAGGCGACGGACGAGATCCTCACGCAGCCCACCGCGCGCTGTTTCCCTGCCGGCTCGCCCTACCTGATGCCCTCGGAGCGGATGGTCAACTCCGCGGGCGTGATCACGGGAACTGCGGCCGACACCGTGCCATTCGGCATCGTCGTGCCTCCCGGTGGTTGGCCGGCGAGTGCGCCGAATGGGTATGGCGGATCGGATACGACCTTCTCGGTCCGCGCCAAGAGCTGCACCATCCTGGCGTCGAACGGACGATGTTCGATTGGCACGATCGGTGACGTCGGCCAATGGCGCCTCTTCGCGGGAACGCCGATCGCGTCCGCGCCCGCCTCGGTCCTGCAGGCGGTAGAGCGGCCGTACCTCTGGCCACTCAGTTCGACCTACAATAGTGCGGCGCGCGGAGTCGTGAGCGCCACGAGCGGACCGCTCTACGTGAGCGGAAGGATCACAGGAAAGGTGACGCTCCGCGTGGCCGGTCGCGCGGTGCTGGTGGACCGCATCACCTATGTTCGGGACCCCAATGATCCGGGCACGACCGCCTGCACTGACCAGCTTGGTCTGGTGGCGGTCGCCGACATTCTCGTGGCGAATAGTCTGACGACTCGCTCGCGCCTGATCGGCTATAGCGGCTTCTTCACGACGTTCGACGAGAATCTCGGTGGCGAGCCGCGCTTCACCATGCACGGCAACTTCATGAGTCTCACAGGCACGGTCGGTGTTGAGTCGCCTAGCGCCGCGACGTTCGCTACCTCGCTGCCCTGTCCGGATGGTGCGAGCGCGTCGGCGTACAGCGGCGGCTGCCTCGCGGTGAGCGGCGGCATGGTGATGCGGACTTACTCTCCGACCCACAACGGCACTGGCACCGGCTTCCGCTACCACGGCACCGCCGACCGCTGTCAGTCCACCACCCGCCGCCCACCGTTCTTCCCGCTCACCAACCGCTACACCTTCCTGCGGACACTCTCCCTCGTCCCGACCGAGGTGAACACCCCGGCCAAGATCCGCGCCCTCCTCATGCGTCTCAAGGGCAGGCCGCTGTAGGCGCCTCCCGACACAGAGAGCGGTTCGGCAGCGTAGTCAGGGGGGCTGGGACCATGGGTCTCAGCCCTCGTTCGCGCGCCACGCAACCCTATTCGCCCTGCGCTTGTCTCTGGGTCGTCCACGAGCGAGCGCCCCACCCCCCATGACGTGACCGACCTCGAGATCATCGCTGCCGTGTTGCGGGGGGACGTGCGGGCGGAGCGTGAGCTCTACGACGCGCACGTGGATCGTGTCTATCGGTTGGCCTGGCGCATGGCGGGAGACGAGACCCTGGCCCGGGACTTCACGCAGGACACGTTCATCAGGGCCTTCGAGCGACTCCGCGACTTTCGCGCGGACAGTTCGCTGGCGACGTGGCTCCACTCGATCGCCGTCTCGGTGATCCTGAACGGACTCAAGAAAGTGCGGCGGATCCATGGCCGCGAGATCGGCGGGGACGAGTTGCCGGAGGTAGCGGTCGGGACGCGCGAGTCAGAACCGGACCTGAAGATCCGGATGCGCGCCGCGATCGAACGACTGCCGGACGGCTATCGCACGGTGTTCGTGATGCACGATGTAGAAGGCTTCACACATGAGGAGATCGGCGCGGCGCTGGGCATTCAGTCCGGCACGTCAAAAGCGCAGCTGTCGCGGGCGCGGGCCAAGCTGCGGGTCGAACTGTCGGATTTCGCGGGGGAGTGGGCATCATGAGCAACGACGAGAAGTTCGATGCCTTCCTGGAGCGGGAGGCGGCGCAGCTGAACGAGCCGCCGGCCGACGTTCCGCGCGAGGCGATGTGGGAGGCGATCGCGGTGGCGCGGGCTGCGGCGCTCTCTCGGGAGATCACCCCGATCACGCCGCTCACCGTGGCTCGGCCGCGCCGATGGGTGCTTGCCACCCCGTGGATCGGCATGGCCGCCACGCTCGTGCTCGGACTCGGCATCGGTCGGTACATGATCGCTCGGGAGATGGGGACCGTGCCCGCGGTGGACTCGCTTGCCGTCGCGGCGTCGCAGGCGCTGGGCACTCGCGGCGCGGCTCCGGCGACCGGCACCAACGGTCTCACGGAGGCCTCCGCGAACGCCGGCGCTTCCACGACTCCGGTCGGCACTCCTCGACGCGACGCAGTTCGTCTGCCGTCTGCGGCGCGTGCTGATGTTCGGGCCGCTGTGCGTGCTGACGCACCGACCCTCGATTCATACGCACAGCGCAACGGCGGTTCCGCCACCTACTCCGCCGCATCGCAGCAGCACCTGACGCGCGCCGAGGCTCTCGTGGCTGTCGTGTCGGCGATGCCGGGCGACGCCGCGCTCGATTCCCTCACCGGACGCTGGGCGCGCGACATCCTCACGAATACGCGCCTCTTGCTCGACTCCCCCGCTGGCGACGATCCCGTACGCCGGCGCCTCCTTGAAGACCTCGAGACGGTCCTCGTGCAACTGGTGCAGCGCTCCGGCCGCACCGTCGAGGATCGCGCGATGATCGACCGTACGCTGCAGAAGACGCAGATCCTGACGCGGTTGCGCTCCGGCGCGACCGGAACCTGAGGAACACCCGATGAAGCTGCTGACCATCTCGCTGATCTCCGCGCTCGCCACCGGCGCAGCCCTCGCACCGTCGCACTCGGTCACGGCGGTCGCCGACCCGTCCATGCCGGCGGCAAGCTGGGCCCCGCGCGACACGGCCGACACACTCTGGCGGCGCGCGCGCATCGCGATCTCGGACGAGGCTTGGCAGGAGGCGGCGGACGCTTTCCGCGAGATCGTCACGCGCTACCCGCGCTCAGCATACGCGGGCGACGCGCTCTACTGGGAAGCCTTCGCACTGCAGCGACTCGGTCGGCAGTCCGACCTGCGCCGCGCCGCGGTGGCGCTGGAGCAACAGAAGACGGAGTACCCCAAGGCGACGACCCACGTCTCCGGCGAATCGAGCACGCTGCTCGCCCGCGTGAACGGACGACTCGCGCGCGCTGGCGACCATGACGCGGCGGCATCGGTGGCCGATATGGCATCGGCGATCGCGGAGGCGACGGTCGCGGGCGTGGCCGATGCAATGGCCGCGGCCTCAGCGGAAATCGCGCGGGCGGAGCCGGAGATCCGTCGGGCGCTGGCGCGCGCCGAACCAGAGATGCGGCGCGGGCTCGCCGAAGCACGACGTGGCCTGGCGGAGGCGCGCGTGGAGATGCGCGGCGAGCGTGACGCGGATGTGCCGCCCGGTTGCGAAGGCGCGGTGGACGATGAGCGCATCGAAGCCCTGAATGCGATGATGCAACTCAACGCCGAACAGGCGCTCCCGATCCTGAAGAAGGTCCTGCAGCGCCGCGACAAGTGCTCGGAGTTGTTGCGGCGAAAGGCGGTCTTCCTGGTGTCGCAGCAGCGGAGCGACGAAGCGGTGGACATCCTGCTCGAGGTCGCGAAGACCGACCCCGACCGACCGACGCGCGAGGACGCGGTCTTCTGGCTCTCGCAGACGGGCAGCGAGCGCGCCACCGAAGTGCTCGAACAGATCCTGCTCCGCGAGGACGACACCGAACTGCAGAAGAAGGCGGTCTTCTCGCTGGCGCAGGGGCGGTCCGACCGCTCGCAGGCGATCCTGCGCGACTTCATCCGCCGCCGCGACGTGGATAACGAGGTACGTGGCGAGGCGATCTTCTGGCTCGGACAGGCGCGGAACCCCGCCAACGCGGCGGCGCTGCGCGAGGTCTTCTCGACGCTGAGCGACGACGAGGCGAAGGAGAAGGTGCTCTTCTCGCTCTCGCAGAGCCGGTCGCCGGAGAACACGCGCTTCCTGCTCGACCGTGCGAAGGACCGCTCGCTCGACGCGGACCTCCGCAAGTCGGCGCTCTTCTGGGCCGGGCAGGGGGGCGCGCCGGCCAAGGACTTGGCGGACATCTATGACACCGCCGGCGACGACACGGACCTGCGAGAGCAGGTGATCTTCACGCTCTCACAGCGCAAGGATGCGCCGGCGCTCGACAAGTTGCTCGACATCGCGCGCAAGGAGCCGGACCGCGAGCTACGGCGTCAGGCGATCTTCTGGCTGAGTCAGTCGCGGGATCCGCGGGTGGCGAAGTTGCTTGAGGAGATCATCAACAAATAGGTGTGAGGTGTGAGGTGTGAGGTGGGAGATCGGCGGGGATCTTTTCTCTTATCCGACGGTGTGCTATGCAACGGACGATCACGGTTCTGTCGGTCATCGGCATGCTCGGCGCCGCGTCGGACCTCGGAGCGCAGGGGCTTGGCCAGCGCGTCGTGGCCGTGGGTTCGGGGACGGTGCGGTTCGAGTACCCCGCGGCCGAGGGCGTGTGCGGCAATGGGCGCGACAACATCTCCGTACGGCGGGGCGGGCGTACGACGATCTCGCAGGGAGAGTTCCGTGCGCGTGAGTGGGAGTCGGAGTGCGAGCCCGGGCCCGTACGCGTCGCGCTCGATGTCTCGCACGGTGCGGTGAAGGCGTTGCGCGCGTATGTGGGCGGAAGGTGGCGTGGCACCGCGGACCTGGACCTCGGCGCCGTGAGCGCTGCAGCGGCGAGCGAATACCTGCTTACGCTCGCCTCGACCGCGTCCGAGTCGGTGGCCAAGGAAGCGGTCTTTCCTGCGACGCTCGCGCGGGACACCAGGCCGTGGCCGCGACTGCTTGAGATCGCCAAGGACGATCAGCGTCCGCGCGAAGTCCGCAACTCGGCGGTCTTCTGGCTCGGACAGGGCACCGCCGAGGAGGCGACGAAAGGGCTCGCGGAGATCGTGGACGCTGACGGTGACCGCGAGGTGAGGAAGAGCGCGGTGTTCTCGCTCTCGCAGCGTCCCAAGGACGAATCGGTGCCGGCGTTGCTGCGGATCGCGCGCGGGCATCGTGATCCCGAGTTGCGGCGGAGTGCGATCTTCTGGCTCGGGCAGACGCGCGATGCTCGGGCGCTCGCGTACTTCGAAGAAGTGCTGTTGCGGCGCTGAGGAAGGGCCACCGCATTCACCACAGGGACACAGGGAACACAGGGACGCTCGTGCCCCGACGTAGCTCTAGCAGTGACACAAAAAGAAATTGCCAGTGGGGCTCCGGCGCTGAGTGCGGCGCTCCGAAGCCCCCCCTGTGTCCCCTGTGCCCCTGTGGTGAATGCAGTCGCAGTTCACGCGACGCACACAGCACAGTGCCCGCTCAGCCTCCCGAGTCGAGCCTGAGCTGCCCGGAGTCCCCCGGCGCCACCGAATGGCACGCCCGGCACCGCGCCTCGTACGCCTCGGCCCCGCCGACCATCACGGTAGGTGAATCGTACGCCGCAGGCTTCCCGTCGATCAGCCGTTGGTTCCGGCTCGCGGGCGCGCCACAGAGCACGCAGATCGCGTGGAGCTTGTCGACCACTTCGGCGACGCACATCAGCTGTGGCATGGGGCCGAACGGCTCTCCACGGAAATCGGTGTCGGTGCCGGCGAGGATGACGCGTCGGCCGCGCAGCGCGAGGTCGCTCGCGAGCGCCACGATCCCCGCATCGAGGAACTGCACCTCGTCGATCGCGATCACCTGTGCGAGCGGGTCCAGGCGCAGGGCGATCTGCTTGGACGAGTCCACTGGCACCGCCTCGATCGTGCGGCCGTCGTGACTGCCGACGGCGAAGACGCCGCCGGCATACCGGTCATCGAGGTGCGACTTGAAGACCTGGACGCGCTTCTTGGCGATCATCGCGCGACGGATGCGGCGGATGAGCTCCTCGCTCTTCCCGCTGAACATCACGCCGGCGATGACTTCCATCCAACCGCCAGTGAGTTGGAATCCTCCACTCACCGCGGTGTCCTCGGACCTCGCGGCGCACCGCGGCCGCCGTCATCGTCGCGCCGCGGACCACGCGGCTTGTCGCCACGCGGCGGGTAGCCCGGCTTGTCACCACGCGGAGCGAAGCCCGGCTTATCACCACGCGGAGCGAACCCGGGCTTGTCACCGCGGGGGGCGAAGCCGCGCGGCTTGTCACCACGCGGCGGGTAGCCCGGCTTGTCACCGCGGGGCGGGTAGCCCGGCTTGTCTCCACGCGGCGGGAAGCCCGGCTTGTCACCGCGAGGCGAGAAGGTGCGCGGCTTGTCACTGCGCGCGCCGCCAGTGCGTGGGCCGCTGCTGCTTCCGCTGCGAGGACCGCTCGCGCTGCCGCCGCTGCGCGGCGCGAACTCGCGCGGCCGCTCGCTGCGCTCACTGCGCTC
>JANOWT010000052.1:0-3459 GCA_031418115.1 Gemmatimonadota bacterium | reverse complement strand
TGAAAGATCAGAAAGGGAGGAATGGAAGCCCTATCGCCGCGGTGCAGCCTTTCGTACACATCGTCCAGAAGGGAATTGCCCCCGAGCGATGTCTTGTTGGTCGCGTTGCCAGGATGCCGATTGTCCCCGTAATAGACGAGTTGGCCGGATTCGAGGTCGAGCGAGTCTGGCCATTCGTTCTCTCCAAACGTCGTGACGAGTACGACGAATGCGAGGTCAGCTGCGCTCTTGCGACCGGCCCTCTGCGCGGCATGCTCCTTTGCCACGACGCGGAACCCGGCGGCGTTGTTGATTCCCTTCTTGAAAGTGAAGAAGCGCTGAAACTCGGCGTCCGGGTGAGTCAGGCGAGGGTGATTGCGCAGCAGCTCGTCGACGATCAACTCGGTTCTCGATTCACTCACGGTCCGCTCCCTTTGCTCTCGCAATGACACCGAGGTACGTCTCTCCCAAGGCGATCCCGAAAAACCCCCGGCGGCCACCTCAAAATCCCCCACCCGTGGCCGGGTCAAACTCCCCCACCTGAGGATGCGGGACGAGGGTGCGGGGATGTTACGCCGGCGATGGCCGCTTCGCTACTCGCGCCGCCGCTTCCTTCAGGCGCCAGCTCTTGCCGTCAAACTTCAGCAGGTGTCCGTGGTGGAGCAGACGGTCGAGTAGCGGCGTGACGACGACGGTGTCGCCGAGCAAGCGCGCCCAGTCCTCGACGGGACGGTTGCTGGTCACGATGGTGGACGCGCGTTCGTAGCGGCTCATCAGCACGTCGGCGAGTTCGTCGCCGGCCGCCGCGGGGAGTTGGCGCAGGAAGAGATCGTCGATGAGCAGGAGATCGACGGTCTTGAGCTGTACGCGGAGCGCGCGCAGTTTGCCGAGCTCGCGCGCCTCGGCGAGGTCCTCGACGAGCTGATGCGCGTCGCGGACAAGGACTTTATAGCCGCGCTCGACGGCGAGCAGGGCGAGCGCCTTCGCCACGTGACTCTTCCCGGTCCCGGGTGGCCCGATCAAGAGGGCGTCCTCCTTGGCGTCGAGAAACTTCAGCGTCGCCAGTTCCAGGATCTCCCGTTTGGGGAGCCGCGCGTTGTAGGTCCAGTCAAAGGTCGGCAGGTCTTTGCGCTCGGTGAGCCCGGACAGGGCGAAGCGTCGCTCGAGGAGCCGTGAGCGCCGCCGATCCAGTTCGTCTTGCACGAGCCACGACAGCGCTTCGACGAAGGTCATTTCGTGCGTGCTCACCTGCAGCGCGCGGGCCTGCAGCGTCACGCTCATGCCCGACAGACGGAGGCCGCGCAGGGCCTGCTCGAGCTCAGTGATCGACATCGTCATGGGCCGACTCCGGCGGGGGAGGCGTCCGTCGCCCCATGCTGCTCCCAAAAGTCCTGATACTCCGTGACCGGGCGGATGCCCGGCCCGCGTTGCGTCAGTGGCGGGGCGACGGGCGCGGCCGCGGCCCGGCGCGCGAGCGCGTCTTTCACGGCCGCGTAGGAGACGCACCCCGCCGCGAGCAAGCGCTCGCACACCGCTTCGACGTCGACGCGCGGATAGGTGCGCACCAAGCTCGCCACGCCGTAGAGCGCGCGGTTGCCGGGGCGCCCGAGACGACTGAAGAGTGCGTGACCGAGCGCGGCGGTGTGCGGTCCGATCATCGCCACGCGCGCGAGGATCCGCGCCGTCTCACGCGACGGGTTGAAGAGGCGGTCCGTCGCGGCCATCACGAAGGCGCCCTTTCGTCCGGCTTTCTCGTGCCGGCGCAACACCTGATGATCGGCGGTCAGAATCTCGACGTCGCGCGCGAAGACGCGGACGATCACCGTGCTATGCAGCGGCGCGGGCAGCGCCGCGTAGTACGCGCCCTCGACCTGCACGAGTCCCGCGTCGTCCACGGTCCGCGTGCCCTGGGTGAAGGCGCGAAAGCCGTCGAGCGGCAGCGGCCGCAGGTGCGGCTGCTCCTCGCGAAAGAGCTCCAGCACTTGGCGCTTCTTCCGCCCGTGGATGCGCGTCGCCGCCCAGTGTTCTTCCCAGTGCGCGAGCCACGTGTTCTGCGCGTCAAGGGTCTCGAAGGTCCGCCCCTTCAGCGCCGTGCCCTGCGTGTGCTGAATCGCCGACTCCACCGTCCCCTTCCGGTTCGGGTCCCGCACCCGGCACGGATCCGCGACGACGCCATAGTGCGCGAGCAGCGCGGCGTACACGGGGTTCAGCGCGGGCTCGTACCAGTCGGGCCGGAGCACGCCTTGCTTCAGGTTGTCGAGTACCACGTATTGTGGGCAGCCGCCCACCGCACGAAACGCTTCCTCGTGCAACTGCGCCCAGACCGGCTGATTCGTCTTCCACACCACCTTCCGAAAACTCTTGCCCGAATACTTGAGCGTCAGCACGAAGAGCGCGGGGCGCTTGACCGGGCCCGCGGCCGTCCGCGTCGGCGCCCCCTGGCCATAGTCGACCTGCGCCTCCTCGCCCGGCAGGAACTCCAGCACATCGAAGCGCTCGGGCGCCCGCGCCTTCAGTCGGCTGACGAAGCGCTTGACCGAGTTGTAGCGGTGCGGAAACCCGTGGGCCTCGACCAAGTCTTGGTAGATACTGACGGCGTTCCGACCGAGGGTGACCTGTGCCTCGATCCAGTCCCGGTGCGGCTCGCACGCAGAGATCGTGCGCGACGTCTGCGCCGCCGCCGGATCCGGAACAGCCGGTGGCCGGGGTGGGGGATGTTGGTCGCGGTCGGCGGCGGAGCCGGTGGCCACCCCGGGGGAGTTTGCCTCGGCCAGGGCCGCCTGCCGCGCGTAGCGCCGGATCGTCTTCCGATCCACGCCCGTCCGGCGTTGGATTTCGCGGTGCGGCGTGCCGGTCCGGTGCAGCGTGTCGATGGTGATGCGCAAATGGGCCTTCAAGACGTTCACTCCTCCTCCCTCACCGCGGTGAGCGAGCAAGCAAGCGGAACGTCCCGCCGTGGGGCGCCTCGAGTTAGGCGCTCAGACGATCACCTCGAGGTGGAGGAGTTTGGGGTGGCCACAGGTGGGGGATTTTGGGTGGCCGCCGGGGTCTGAGTCGCGGCGTTCTCTGCGATATAGTAGGTGATGACTGCACTTGCGTCCCAGAGGAGATGCTTTCGAGCGAGCGGATTTGCCGGCGCTTTACTTGGCATTCACGAGTCTCCGTCATAGGCCTAACTCTGCATTCACCTGCAGGCGAACCTAGCCCGCGCATCGCGCTTCCTGCAAGCACCGCAGCAGTATCCAGTATCACCGAACGCGCGACTCCGCCACCAGTCAGGCCGCGAGCGTCGAGGGTATATGGCATCGGGCCCTTCTCTCAGGCGGCGGTGCGCGTACCGTCCGTAGCCTCGCCGCGATTTCAAGTATGCAGATCATCCGATCCGCATATCCCTGCATGGCACGCGCACCTATCCGACACCCCATCGCGCGCGGTCCCGCATTGCGATCAGTCCCCGCAGCCCCCGCTCAAATCGCACCC
>JANOWT010000051.1:0-1895 GCA_031418115.1 Gemmatimonadota bacterium | reverse complement strand
AACGCGAGCAACGCCGCATGGATCCCCGGGAACCGCTCCCGCACGATCTCCAACTGCCGCCGCTGCGTCCCCGTCGGCGCCGCCAACGTCCCACCAAAGCCAGCCGCCGTATTCATCCGCCCCAGCAACGAAGTCTCCGTCGGCTCCGAGTACCGCCCAGGCGTATTGTCCCCATTCAACTGCTCACGGATCCCACGCAGCTTCACGCTCGCCGCCCGCACCTCGCCGTCGAGCGTCGTGACCTTCGTGATCTGCTCCACCGCCCGCTGGAGCGCATCGAGTCGCGCACTCACATCGGCCATCGTCGCATTGGCGCCAAGCACCACACGCTGCAGCTGTTGAGCGTCGCGCTGGAACGCGAACGCCCGCTCCCGCTCGGCCACCGTCAGCGTCGCATTCGGCAGCAACTGCACCTCGAACGCCACCGGCTGCGTGAGCACCGTACGCTCCCCCTTCACACGCTTGAAGAGCTGCACGCGGTAAGAGCCAGGCACGACGTACGGCCCATTGCCGCCGAGCGTCGCACCCGCACCGCCGCCGGCTCCGCCAGCACCACCCGCGCCGCCGCCACCACCACCGCCCGCGCCCCCGAACCCACCAGCGCCACCAGCAGCCCCCTGCACCGGCGTCACACTCGGCCACCGCAAGTTCCACGTCACCCGGTTCGTCCCCGCACTGTTCGTCCCATCGAACCGCGAAACGATCGCCCCACTCACATCACTGATCTCCACCTCCACACTCGGCGCCTCTTCATCCTGCTCCGCCTTGAGCGCCTCCCACCCCGGGAACGGCACATCCGCCCCCGTGCGATTCAGGGCAGTCTCCCGCGTCTGCCGCGCCGCTCTCGCCGTGCGCAACGCAACCCGCAGGTGATACGTGATCGTCGCCCCCACCGGCGGATTGCTCGCGGTATACAGAGCAGCACCCTGGAACGACACCCCATTCCCACCCAGCGGCGACGACGGCTGGAACATCAACGCCGGCGCGACCGGATACACGATCGCCTCAGCCCGCAGCCGCTCCGGCGTGATCGTACGCAACGCCGAGTAGTCGTCGAGCACGTAGATGCCACGCCCGAACGTCCCGAGCACGAGGTCATTCATCTGCGGCTGGATCGCGATGTCGTACACCGCGATCGTCGGCAACCCGCCACGCATCTGCTGCCAGCGCGCACCGTCGTCGAACGAGACGAAGAGCCCGAACTCGGTGCCCGCGAAGAGTAGCCCGGCCTTCACCACGTCCTCGCGCACCGCATGCACTGGCCCGCGTTCGGGGAGATTCCCCGAGATCACCTTCCAGGTGCGCCCGCGGTCGCCTGACCGCACGACGTACGGCTTGTAGTCGCCGCGCTTGAAGTTGTTGATCCCCGCGTACGCGACATTCGCATCATGCGGCGACGCCGTGATGTACGCGACGAAACTCGTGTCCGGCACACCGGCGATGCTCTCGATCTTCCGCCACGTCGCGCCGCCGTCCTCGGTGATCTGGATCAGGCCATCGTCCGTGCCCGCATAGATCAGCCCTTCCATCTTCGGCGACTCGGCGATCGCGGTCACACTCCCCGCGAACGACGTCGACGTATTGCGCGCGACCGCATCGACACTCCAGAGCCGACCGAGCATCTTCATCGACGTACGCGGCGTGTTGCGCGAGAGGTCGGGCGAGATCGGCTTCCAGTCATCGCCGCGATTGTCGCTGCGGTACACACGCTGCGAACCGAAGAAGAGTCGCGTGTTGCTGAACGGACTGATGACGATCGGCGCATCCCAATACCAGCGCGCCGCATCCTCCCCCGGCTCCTCCTCGGGCACGATCCGCGTCGCGTTCCCCGTGCGCTTGTCGAAGCGGATCAACCCGCCATTCTGCGACTCGGCGTAGATCGTGTTGTGATCCGT
>JANOWT010000050.1:0-3662 GCA_031418115.1 Gemmatimonadota bacterium | reverse complement strand
CGGGTTGCCGACCACCGTAGTCGAGTGCGACCACCACCGCCGAGATCATTCCCGGCTCGGGCCGCGTCGTGTCGCCGCGCAACTCGGCGCCTCGTCGCAGGTAGTCCATCTCACCATGATGCTCGGCGGCGAGCCACTGCTCGAATGCCGGTGCCGTCTCCGCGGGGCCGAGCGTAGCGATGCCGGCGAGATCGAAGCCGAGCCCGAGCGCTTGGGCCTTGAGTCGCGACTCGAACGAGGGGCGCGGGTCGGCGTTCGGCGTCTCGCGCGGCGCTGCCTGCCTCACCCGATGCGCGCCGCCCAGCGCGCGTAGCGGATCACGTCCTCCACGGGCGGGACGGCATCGTGGTCGCCATAGGCCGTGTACATGCGCCAGCGCAGATAGTCTCGAGCCGGGAGTGGCAGGAACGGCGCGCGGGCCCACCAGCGATTGCGACGGAAGCGCCAGCCGACCACGAGCAAGGCGAGGGCGGTGCGGGGGCTGACAAGGGCCCTGGGGATGAGCCGTAGCACGAGCGAGAGCATCGGAGGAGAAATATACGGGAGCGAGGAGCGTGGGCGACTTGCGTTGGTGATGGATCTGTCCTAGGTTGTTCATTAACTAGTTAGTTAACAGGGTTGTCGAACTCATGGTCACCGCGAAGAGTCGCTCGAAGAAGCCAGCCACCGCCAAGCAGCGAGACGGCGATGCCGAGCGCCGTATCCTCGACGCCGCCCGCACGGTCTTCATCCGGCGCGGTTCCGGCGGTGCCCGCATGCAGGAGATCGCCGAGGAAGCGGGCGTGAATCAGGCGCTCCTGCACTACTACTTCGGCACCAAGGACGGCCTCGCGCTCGCCGTCTTCCGCGAGTCGGCGGCCAAGCTCTTCCCCGGCATCATGCGGATCCTCGCCTCCGACGTCCCCATCGAGGCGCGCGTCGAGCAGGTCGTCCATCACTACATCGACACGCTGCGTGACCATCCGTTCTTGCCCGGCTTCGTACTCGGCGAGATGAACTTCAATCCCGAACGCATGGTCGCGCTCGCGAGCGAGATGGCGAGCCTCGGCGTTCCCGACGCGCCGCGTCGCGCACTCGACGCACTCGGACGCGAACTCGCGAAGCGTGCGAAGCGAGGTGACTTCAGGCCCACGTCGGCCGATCAGTTCTTCGTGAACCTCGCGTCGCTCTGCGTCTTCCCGTTCGCCGCTCGGCCCATGATCTCGCACCTGCTCGGCATCGACTCCGCTGGCTGGGAGCGATTCCTCGACGTGCGGCGCGCCGAGTTGCCGCAGCAGATCCTCAACACCCTACGTCCATGATCCGCACACTCGTCACGGTCGCGCTTGTGGCGACCGTAGTCTTCGCGTCCGCTCCGGCGCAGGCGCAGGCAGGCGACACGCTGCGCCTCGCCGAGCTCCAACGCGCCGCCCTCGTCCGTGACCCGCGCAGCGCGCAGGCGCGACTACTCACGGAGCAGCACCGGCTCCGCCTCCAGAACCTGCGCGCCGAACGCTTCCCGACGCTCGGTGTGAACGCGCAGGCACAGCATCAATCCGACGTGACGAACGTCCCGTTCCCCGGCGCTGTGATGCCGTACAAGGACACCTATGACGCCACTCTCGCGGCACGGGTGCGCCTATTCGATCCCTCGCGTGCTCCGCGCGAGAACGCCGAGCGAGCGCAACTCGCCGAGTCGGCGGCGCGGGTCGACGCGGCGCTATTCGCCCAGCGTCAGGTCGTGAATGACGCCTTCTTCCTGGCGCTCACGCTCGACGCGCAACGGCAAGTGCTCGCTGCGGGCCTCACGGATCTCGAAGTCCAGCTCAAGCTCGCACGTGAGCGGGTCGCCGCTGGTGCCTCGCTCCTGGGAGAAGCGGCCATGCTCGAAGCCGAACTGCTGCGCCGCGGTCAGTCGCTCGACGAGGTCGAGTCGGGGCGGCGAGTGGCACTCGCGGTGCTCGGCGATCTCACCGGACGCGTCCTGTCAGGAAGCGAGACGCTGGCAATCCCCGAAAGCGATGTGGTGGTCGAGTCGATACGCGGTACGATCGACTCGCTGCGCGCGCGTCCCGAGTACGAACAGTTCGCCCGCAGTCGAGAGCTACTCGACACTCGCCGCGCGACGGTCGCCGCGCAGGAGCAGCCGCGCGTCTCGGCCTTCGGACGCACGGGCTACGGTCGTCCCGGTCTCAACCAGCTAGCGCGAGAGTTCGACAGCTACTGGCTCGCAGGAGTGCAGGTCGAGTGGGCCCCATTCGACTGGGGGACGGTACGCCGCGAGCGCGAGGCACTGGCGTTGCAGAATCAGGTGATCGCGAGCGAGGAACGCGCGTTCGCCGACCGGCTGCGACGCGGAACGCTCGCGGATCTCGCTGCCGTGGACCGGCTCGCGCGCACGCTCGAGGCCGACGCCGCGATCGTCGCACTGCGGGAGAGGGTGCTACAGGAGACTCGGCTGCGCTATCAGGAAGGTGTCGTGACGGTCGCCGAGTTCGTGGATCGCGAGACTGACTTGAACACGGCGCGCCTCGCGCGGGCCACGCACCGCATCGAGCTCGCGCAAGCGCGGGCCCGCTTCCTCACCACCGTCGGACTCGAGGTCCGCTGATGCGCTCTTCTCATATCCTCTCCCGGCATACTGCGACCGCGGTCGCGTTGCTCCTCGTGTCCGGCGCACTCGCATGCGGCGGTGCCGATGAACCCGACGCCTACGGCAACTTCGAAGCGACCGAGGTCGTCGTCGCCGCGCAGACCAGCGGTCCGGTGCAGCGCTTCCTCGTCAGCGAGGGACAGCAGGTCGCTCGTGGCGAACTCGTCGCGGTGATCGACACGACCGCACTCGCGCTGGACCGCGCCCAACTGTCGGCGCAGCGCGCGGCCGTGACGGCACGCCTCGCCGAGGTCGGCGAACAGCTGCACGTGCTCGAGGTGCAGCGAGAGATCTCCGAGCGAGTCTACGAGCGCACCAAGCGTCTGCAAGCGCAGCAGGCCGCGACGGCGCAGCAGCTCGACCAGGCCGAACGCGATCACCGCACCGTGCTCGCGCAGCTCGACGCCGCGAGGGCGCAGCAGCGCAGCGTGGGGCTCGAGTCGGCGGCGGTCGAGGCGCGAGTGGCGCAAGCGAGGGACCGCGTCTCGCGGGCGACGGTGCTGAATCCGCTCGCCGGGACCGTGCTCACGACCTACACCCGCGAGGGCGAGATGGTGAACCCCGGCCAGCCGCTCTACAAGGTCGCGTCACTCGACACACTCGAGCTCCGCGCCTACGTCTCCGGTGCCCAGCTCGCATCAGTGAAGCTCGGGCAAGTCGTCGAGGTACGCGTGCAGCAGGGTCCGGACGGACTTCTCATGCTACCGGGCACGATCATCTGGATCGCGACGCAGAGCGAGTTCACACCAACGCCGGTGCAGACACGCGACGAACGCGCCGATCTCGTCTACGCACTCAAGGTGCGCGTGGCCAACAGGGACGGCGTGCTCAAGATCGGCATGCCGGCTGACATCACATTCACGGCAGCGCCGGCGGTGCCGTGAGCGCAGCGTCGTCGCCCGTCGTCCTCGACGGAGTCCGCAAGACCTTCGGCAGCACGGTCGCGCTCGACGAGGTGACCCTCGACGTCCGCGCCGGTGAGCTGTTCGGCCTTGTGGGTCCGGACGGCGGCGGCAAGACGACGTTGTTC
>JANOWT010000049.1:0-2767 GCA_031418115.1 Gemmatimonadota bacterium | reverse complement strand
CTCCATGGCCAGCGGGAGCCCCACGTAGCCAAGGCCGATCACCGAGCAGACGGCGGTACGATCTTCGATCTTCTTGAGAAGCGTCTCTTGCATGTTCATGGATAGCGCGGGGCTGAGGTGCCTGTCACTTGCCGAAGAAGGAGCGCACACCGGCGACGACTTCGTCGAGTTGGGCGCGGGTGAGCTCGGGGAACACGGGAAGCGAGACGACCTCGTGCGAGGCCTTCTCCGACTCGGGGCAACTGCCTTCCTTGTAGCCGAGATATGAGAAACAGGGCTGCAGGTGCAGCGGGAGCGGATAGTACACCGAGTGACCGACTCCCTTGGCCTTCAGGTGATCCTTGAGCGCGTCGCGCCGCTCGAGCCGGATCGTGTACTGGTTGAAGATCGATTCGTTCGCCGGATCAATGTAGGGAGTGGCGATGTCACCGAGGTCAGCGAAGGCCGCATCGTAATAGGCCGCGTTCTCGCGACGCTTGGCGCTCCAGCCAGCGAGGTGCGGCAGCTTGGCCGAGAGCACGACCGCCTGCAGCGCGTCGAGACGCGAGTTGTATCCGACTTCCTCGTGCAGGTAGGTCTGCACGGAGCCATGCGTCCGAAGCCGCATCAGGCGCTTGAAGATGGTCTCGTCCTGCGTGACGATCATGCCGCCGTCGCCGTAGCCGCCGAGGTTCTTCGAGGGGAAGAACGAGAAAGTGCCGATCGTCGCGGCCTCGCCGGCCATGTGCCACTCCCCGTCGATCTTCCGTCGCGCGCCGATGCTCTGCGCGGCGTCCTCGATGATCGGCATGGTCGGCAGCAGACGGCGCACTTCTTCGATGGCTGCCATCTGTCCGAAGAGATCGACCGGGATGACCGCCTTCGTCCGCGACGTCACCGCGGCGGCCGCCAAGTCGGGACGGATGTTGAATGTCTTGGAGTCGATGTCGACGAACACCGGCTTGGCGCCGACGTTGTGAATCGTCCCGGCGGTCGCGAAGAAGGTGAACGGACTGGTCACGACCTCGTCGCCCCGCCCGATGTCGAGGGCACGCATCGCGATGAGGATCGCGTCAGTCCCGTTGGCGCAGCCGACGGCGTACTTGGTCTTGGACAGTCCAGCGACCTCGCACTCGAGCGCCGAGACCGGCGCGCCGAGGATGAACGCCTGGTCGTCGACGACTTTGAGAAGATGCTGGACCACCTCGTCACGGATGGTGACGTGTTGGGCCTTGAGATCGAGAAGCGGAACGGCCATGAGTGTCACGTCTCTAGCTTGGGTAGGACTGGGCGAACCACATGTGGCGCAAGCAGTTAAAGATCGCCGGGTCGACACCCGGAGTCAACGAACCGCGGCGCCGGATGCTCTCCGATCAGGAGCGCAGCGGCAACGGGACCTCGCGCCCCGTCTTGGCGGACTCGTAGATGCCGAGTACGAGTTCGAGCGACTTGCGTCCCCCTCGCCCATCGGTGTCCGGGACGGCCTCGCCGCGAATCACCCGGAGCACGTTTCGGTAGTACGGCTCGTGTCCGAATCCGTAGACCGAGGCGGGGGCGCTGTTCGCTGCGTCCACGAGCTTGTCATCATCGTCATAGTCGGCGAACTGCCAATGCTCGATCCGGTTCACGGCGGTCCCGCCGATCTTCACCGTGCCGCGCTCGCCGAGAAGCGTGATCGAGCCCTCGAGGTTCTTCGGGAAGGTGAGCATCGTCACCTCGAGGACTCCGATAGCACCGTTCCGGAACTTGAGGATCGCCGCGCCAGAGTCCTCAGCTTCGATCCGCCGAGCCAAGGTGGCCGTCTTTGCCATGACGCTCTCCACGGGGCCGACCAGCCACTGGATGAGATCGACGTAGTGCGAGGCCTGATTCATGAAGGCCCCGCCGTCGAACTCCCACGTCCCGCGCCACGGCGCCTGATCGTAGTACTCCTGCGGACGCGCCCAGCGCACGGTCGCGTTGGCCATGTAGATCCGTCCGAATCGGCCCTTGTCGAGCGCGCGCTTCACGAGCTGGACCGTCGCGTTGAGCCGGTTCTGCTTGACCACGAACAGGTGAACCCCCGCGTCGTCACATGCCTTGACGAGTTCGTCGGCGGACGCGAGGGAGATGGCCATCGGCTTCTCGCAGATGACGTGTTTCCCCGCCCTCGCCGCGGCGATCCCGTGGGCAGGATGCAATCCGGACGGCGTAGCGATCGCGACGGCCTCGCAGGGGACCTGTGCGAGCATCTGCTCGTAGCTCGTGAAGAAGGGCACGTGCCACTTCTCCCCAGCCGCTCGCGCGCGCGATTCGATCGAGTCGCAGACCGCCACGAGGGTCAACCCCTCGATGCGGTCGATCGCTTCGAAATGATTGGCACTGATGCGACCGCAACCGACAAGGGCCACGCGTGTCGTGGGGAGCGAGTTCACGGGGCTGTCTCCGCTTCGGGGACCAACGTCTCCTCAACCTGGCGATACGTCGCGTCGCAGTCGCGACACTTGGCCCGCCCACCATCCACGGCCAGTACGGTACCACAAGCGCAGACCCAACCACGGCGGCGCGCGGGCACTCCACTCACGAGCGCGTACGCCGGCACGTCGCGGGTCACGACGGCACCGGCACCGACCATGCAGTACTCACCGAGCGTGAGACCGCACACGATCGTCGCATTGGCGCCGATGCTGGCCCCGCGCCGCACGAGGGTCCTGCGGTACTCATGCTTCCGGCTGACGTGGCTCCGCGGATTCAGCACGTTCGTGAAGACCATCGACGGACCGCAGAACACATCGTCCTCCATCTCGAC
>JANOWT010000048.1:0-2357 GCA_031418115.1 Gemmatimonadota bacterium | reverse complement strand
CGGGCACGAGCGCGAGCAGGCGCAATGCCGCCGTCACGGCCACCGTCGTCCCGCCCAGATCATGGCGACCGCCGTGACCGCGAGAGAGACGCCCGTCAGCCGCCACTGGAACGCCACGCGCGCGTCGCCGCGCGCACGTGGCAACCGCGCGAGCGCCCGATCAGCGGCGGTGAAGCCGAGCGCCGACGTGAGCAGGATCACCAGCTGTCCCGCCTCGACCCCGAGGTTGAAACCGAGCAGTGGCAGGACCGCCGCGTTCCCGAGCAGTGAGCTGAGGTACGTGGCGAAGCCCGCGCCATGCACGAGTCCGAATACGAGCGCCAACACCGGCCTGAGCCGGACCGCCCTGCCCGCCACCGCGTGCTCGCGATGGAGGAGGTTCTCGACGCCGGTCGCGACGATCGTGACGGGAATCAGGAACTCGATCCATCGGGTCGGCGGAGTGACCCAGCCGAGCGCCGCTGCGACGAGCGTCATCGAGTGTCCGACCGTGAACGCCGACACGACCAGCAGCGCCGCACGCCAGTCGCGCGGTCGGTAGATCGCGCCGAGCGCCAGCAGGAACAGGAGATGGTCGGCGGCCTTGATGTCGACGATGTGATCGAACCCGAGCGTACCGAACGCGACGAGATCGCTCATGGCCGCGCCGCCTCGGCGCGCGCGGCGTCGATCGACTCCGCATGCGCCTGCAGGAGCGGATCCTTGGTGCCGAGCCGCCGGGCCTGCGCGAGTGCGACCGCGGCTTCGTCGTCGCGCCCCGCCTTGTGCAGTGCCCACGCGTACAGATCGTACGCGTAGATGTCGCGGCGATCCTTCAATGCCGCCTCGGCGCGCGAGAGTTCCTCGGCGACACGCTCCCCGCGATCGAGCAGGAGCAGACTCCAGGCGCGGTGGAACGGTGCGCCCGCGGTATCGGCCGTGGCGACGTCGAACGCGAGGCGCGAGCGCTCCGCCGCCGCGGAGTCACCGGTCGTCTCGTAGGCGTTGGCGAGGAGCAGCAGGACTTCGGGGTCGAGCCCGGCGGCGAGGGCCCGTTCACCCCACGTCACGACGCCCGGTGCATCCTGTTCACCGGCCGCGAGTCGTGTCATGGCCGCGAGCAGCCGTGGGTCGTCCGGCCGCAGCGCGAGACCCGCCACGAAGGCTTGGGCGGCGCGCCGCGGCCGCGACGCCCGCCGCTCGAACTCGCCGAGTCGCAGGTCGTACCACGCCTGCACCTCGACCGACGCGTCGAATCGCGACGCCGCACTGTCGCGCACCTCGGTCAGCAACCGCCTGGCCTCGGCGACCTCGCCCCGTCGCTCGTGCCAGGCCGCGAGTCGCGGCGCGATCGACGGCTTGGACCGCCACTGACGCAACGACGAGAACTCCGCGTCGGCAATGGCGTCGTCGCCGCGCTCCATCGCGATCTCGCCGCGGATCGCATGGTATTCCGGCACATCGGGTGCACGCTCCACCAGCAGGCGGGCGAAGCTGTCGGCCGCCGTGAAGCGATGTTGCGCCACGAGCGCCGCCGCGAGCGTCGCGGCCGCCGCGCCGTTGTTCCGCGAGCGATTCGTGAATGAGCGCCGCGCGAGTCGCTCGGCTTCGAGGATGTCGCGCCAGCCTCCGCCCTCGCGCGATCGCTGCAGGTGCAGGCCGGCCAGTTGGCCGAGGACGATGGCGCTGCCGGAGTCCTGTGCGAGCGCGGTCCGCCAGACCGCGATCTGTATGTCGCGCTCGGCGAGCTCGCGCGAGCGCCCTTCGAGCCGCGGCGGCGCGTCATCCTTCGACGCACCGACGCCGGCCCACGATGGCCCGACCCACACCGCCGTCACCGCGAGGATGGCAACGAGCGGAGCGAGCCACCGGAGATGCTTCACCGGGGCACCTCGAGATACGGGAACGTCGCGCTGAAAGTGCGCGTGCTCATCGAGACGTTGTCGCTGGTGAGTCCGGCAAGCACCGTCGCCGCCGGATCGAGCAGGTTGCCGAAGATCGCCGTCAGGCCAGCGTCCACGACGTCGTCCTGCAGTCGGCGGCCGCCGTAGCCGTTGGCCAGCGCCCAGCTCAACCACCCGGCGGTGTTACCCGCGCGGTTAGGGAACACCATGAGCATGTCAGGCACGAGCACGGCGCCGAGCGTGTTGCCGATCGTGTTGCCGCGGGAGAAGCCGTCGGTGAAGCCCTTGATCTTGGTGCGGAACCCGTTGGCTACGTCCGCCGACGGTGTCGTGGTGTTGTGCAGTCCGTGATCGCGCTTCATGAAGAAGACCTCGCTCACGAGGGGATTGCCGAGCCGTTCGACCTGCGCATAGATGCGAGGGGTCGAAGGCGACGTGGGGCCGTTGTCGTCGCTGCAGGCCCCGGCGATCAGG
>JANOWT010000047.1:0-3837 GCA_031418115.1 Gemmatimonadota bacterium | reverse complement strand
CGATCGTCGTGCGCGTGGTGCCGCCGGCATACACCGGTCTCGGCGCACGAGCGATCGATGATCCGTCATCGGTACGTGCTCTCGCCGGCAGCCGTCTGGTGGTCGAAGGCCGTGGAACGGGGGTCAATGCTGAGCTTGGGGCGGCGGAGATCGCGAGTACCGAGCGGGACGGCGTCTGGCGCGTCGCGCTCACGGTGCCGGCGCAAACTGACGGGCTGCGCCTGCGCGGGCCAACGCGCGAGCGGATGCTCGTCGTCGAGTCGTTCGTCGACTCGGTGCCGGTCGCGCGCCTCGACGCACCCGCACGCGACTCGGTGTTGCGCTCCGCGCGTGGTGCGCTCGTGCTCGGCGCCGAGTTGCGCGACGATCACGGGCTCGCCGATGCGGCGTTCGAGTACATCGTCAGTGCGGGCGCGGGCGAGGCCTTCACGTTCCGCAGCGGACGGGTCTCCGCTCGCGCGTTCGGCGCTGGCGTGCGCAGCGGGCGCATCGAGGGCACGCTCCTGCTCGACACGCTCCGGCTCGGCCCCGGTGATCTGATCCACTTGCGCGCCCTTGCTCGCGACCGCAACGACATCACCGGGCCTGGTCAGGGCGCGTCGGAGACACGCACCATCCGCATCGCGCGCGCCGATGAGTACGACTCGGTGAGCGTCGATCCGATGCCGCCCACCGAGCCGGAGAAGAATGCGCTCTCGCAGCGCATGATACTCCTCATGACGATCGAACTGCGTGACCGTGCACCGCGCATCGGGGTGGCTCTGGTGCAGCGAGACTCGCGACGTCTCGCTGCCGAGCAGACCAAGCTCCGCAAACGCGTGGGCGAGGTGATCTTCGTGCGGCTCAGTGAGGACGGGGGCGAGCACGCGCACTTCGCAGGCGACGGACACGAGCATGGCGCGGAGAGGCCGCTCGATCCCGCGCAGGTGCTCGCTGCCGCCCAACGCGCCGCCAGTGTGGACCCCACCCGGCAACTCGAAGGCGAGGGTGACGAGACGCCTGTCGTCGCGATCAACAGGCCGTTGCTCGAGGCGTACAATCACATGTGGCGCGCGTCCACGGAGCTGGAGACGGCGAACCCGGCCGCCGCGATACCGTGGATGGAGCGTGCGGTCGAGGCACTGCAACGCGCGCGTGCCGCTGAACGCATCTACTTGCGCGGTCGTCCGCCGCGCGTGGTGGTCGACCTCGCCAAGGTGCGAGGCACCGGACGCGAGCGGTCGGCGCCCTCCGCTCGCGAGGCGCGTGCGCCGCTCGATGCCGATCGCACTGCGCGGCTCCGTCGCTTTGACGCCGTGCTCGGTGCGATCGCCTCCGATCCGATCGGAGCCGTCGACTCGCTGTTGCTGCTACGCCTCTCGCTCCCTGTCGCGGAGCGGGCGTCAGCGGAGGCACTCGACGCCGCGGCCGACGCGGTACGGAGCGGCGGCGACGTGACCGCGGCACTGCAGCGCGCCCGTCGCTCGCTCGCGGGGGCGCCGGTGAGACGGGACGGCCTCTCGCTGTGGGGTCGCTGATGCCTGACTTCGCCTTCGCCACCGCGCAGTACGATTCGGGCGATTGGGACAGTGCCCCGATGGTCCCCGCGAACATCATCGACTCGGTGGCCCGCTACACCGGCATCGACGTCGCTCCGGTGGGTACGACCGTGCCGCTCGGCTCGCGCGACCTGTTCAAGTATCCACTGGTGTACCTGACGGGGCATCTTCCCGTGCGCTTCTCCGACGTCGAGCGTGCGACGCTGAGGGAGTACTGCGCGCGAGGCGGCCTGTTGTTCATCGACGATCACAATCATGATGTGGACGGGCAGTTCCATCGCACGACATGGGAGGAGATCGCTCGCACCGTCGGGCCGCTCAAGGATCTGCCGAACGATCACGCGTTGTACCGCGCCTTCTTCCAGTTCCCTGACGGTCCGCCGACGACGAGCCACGAGCTCAATGGGTGGGGCGACAACCTCGTGCACAAGCATCTGCAGGCTGTGCTCGAGAGAGATCGGATCGCGGTGCTGTACAGCAGCAAGGACTACAGCTCGGAGTGGAACTATCACCCCGACAACAAACGATTCCTCTCAGTGGACAACACGAAGTTCGGTGTGAACCTGGTCGTCTATGCGCTCACCCGCTGACCGACGCGTCCCGTGGGAGCGCGCCGCGCGTGGCGCCGCGCTCGTGATCCTGGTGCTCGCGTTGCTGCGGGTGCTTCTCTCGCAGGGCGACGCGGCCGCGTTGGCGGTGCATCTCGACGCGCAGGGCGACGTGAATGTGCGCGTCCGCGATTCGCTCGCCGCACGCGCGCGAGCCGGTGACGCCGTGACGTGGAGCGGCGACGTGGCCGCTGTCGCGACGGCGGCGGAGTCGGTGCGCGAACCCGAGGCGCTCACAGCGATCGCAGCCGTGAGCGACGGGGCGCTCGCACTCGGTGATGCGCTGGGAGCGATCGACTCGCTCCCAACTGGTGGTGGTGCCATCACGGCCTCGGGACTGCGCGGCGCCGTGCGAGTGAGTGCCGGGCGCACCGGCGCGAGCGTCGTTGCACCGTCGACGGTCACTCCGGGGCGTGTCCTCGTGCTCGGACGCGTGGGATGGGAGTCCAAGTTCACCATCGCGGCGCTCGAGGAAGCGGGGTGGCTCGTGGACGCACGACTCCGGCTCTCCGACACGGTGCGCCTCATACAAGGTGCGGCGCAGCCGCTCGACGCGCAGGCGCATGCGGTCGTGATCGCACTCGACACCGTGCTCGGGGCCGACGCGGCTGCGCTGACGCGCTTCGTGCGCGCCGGTGGCGGTCTCGTGCTCGCGGGCGAAGCGATCGCCGCACCGTCGCTCGCAGCCCTGATGCCCGCGCGTGCAGGAGCGCGCGTGGAGGGAGAGCCGGGCGCCTTTGACGCCGATGAACCATTGCACGCGCTCCCGATGCGTCCGCTCGTGGGGTTGCGCGCCGAAGGCGTCGTGCTCGAACGGCGTGCCGGGACGGTCACCGTGGCCGCGAGACGACTCGCAGCGGGGCGCGTGGTGCAGGCTGGCTACGAGGAGACTTGGCGCTGGCGACTGCAGGGGAGCGCGTCGGGCGCACGCGATCACCGCGCGTGGTGGTCGCGACTCGTTGCGGCGTCCGCACCTGTGCATAGCGACCGCCAGTCCACGGGACCGGACCTGGAATCCGCACCGCGCGCCGCACTCGTGCATCGACTCGGTCCTTCTGTTTCCGCCGCCCCGACCACTCAGTCTCCTTCGCGCGCCCTTCCGTCTTGGCTCGGCGCGATCACCCTCGTCCTGCTGGTCGCCGAGTGGGCATCGCGGCGCGCCCGGGGAGCCGCATGAGCCTCGCATTCATCTCGCATTCCGACGTCGGCCGTCACGACAACGGGTGGAATCACCCTGAGCACGTGGGTCGCATTCGCGCGATCACGCGCGCCATGCGTTACCACCCCGAGCTGTTCATGGCACTCGATCACATCGAGGGTCGCCACGCGACAGTCGACGAACTCGCGCTCGCGCACGACCGCGGGTACATCGAGCGCGTGCGCGCCCTGTGCGAGGGGGGCGGCGGCCGGTTCGACGCCGACACGATGGTGAGCGAAGGGTCATGGGACGCGGCGACCGCGGCGGCGGGCTCGGTGATCGAGGCCGTCGAACGATCACTCGACGGCCGCAACCTGCGGAGCTTCGTCGGCGTGAGACCGCCGGGTCACCATGCGCTCCGCGACCGGGCGATGGGCTTCTGCATCTTCGGCAGCGTTGCCATTGGTGCGCTCGTCGCGCGGAGTCGCGGAGCGGAGCGGGTGCTGATCGTTGACTGGGACGTCCATCACGGCAATGGGACGCAAGCGATCGT
>JANOWT010000046.1:0-2557 GCA_031418115.1 Gemmatimonadota bacterium | reverse complement strand
CCGATGCGAATCATCTTGCGCTCGTGACAGAGGCCGGCGCTGAATGCGTCACGACGGATCGCGACTTCGCCCGATAAGCGGGGTTGCGGAGGCGCCATCCACTTTGTGCGTAACGCACGGTAGCTTTGGCGCATGACCGATCCCCACCGCGCGCAGCTCCAGACGGCACTTGGTACGACATATCAGCTCGATCGCGAGATCGGTGCCGGCGGTATGGCGACGGTGTGGCTCGCCCACGACCCGAAGCATCACCGTGTCGTAGCGATCAAGTTTCTTCGCGATGACGTCGGTGAGGCGGTTGGCGAAGAACGCTTCTTCCGCGAGATCCGCACGACGGCGGCGTTGCGTCACCCGCATATCCTGCCGCTGTTCGATTCAGGGCGAGCGGGTGATCGTCTGTACTACGTGGCGCCGTTGATCGAGGGTGAGTCGCTACGGGCGCGGATCACGCGAGACGGTGCCCTGCCCCTCACTGACGCGCTGCGATTGCTCCGCGAGGTGACATCAGCGCTGGCTTACGCGCACGAACGCGGTGTGGTGCATCGCGATATCAAGCCGGAGAATATCCTGCTCGGCGAGGGCGGCGCGATCGTAGCCGACTTTGGGATCGCGAAGGCGCAGCTCACCACGGCGCCCACTGATCTGACGCCGCTGGGGTTCGTACTCGGTACCCCAGCTTATGTCGCGCCAGAGCAAGCCGTGGGAGAGTCGATCGGCCCAGGCGCCGATGTATATGCGTTGGGGTGCGTGGCGTACGAACTGTTGGCGGGATTGCCGCCATTTGCCGGGAGGTCGGCCCAAGGGCTGCTGGCCGCACATCTCATGGAGGCGCCGGCGGCGTTGTCGTCGAAGCGCTCGGATGTATCAGCGGAGCTCAACGAGCTTATCGCCCACTGTCTGGCGAAGGAGCCATCGCAACGGCCGGCCGACGCGCGCGAGCTGCTCACGCGTCTCGACGCGCTTGTGGTGCCGACGGCGCAACTGCCATCGACGCCGGCTCGCGCCGCCGCCGTGCCGACGACGGGCGCGACCGAGCGAGCCGTGAGCATCGCGGTCCTGCCGTTCACGAATCTCAGTGCCAGCGCAGACGATCAGTATTTCAGCGACGGTATGACGGAAGACGTGATCGCCCAGCTGTCCGGTGTGCGATCGCTGAAAGTCATCTCGCGGACAACCGTGATGCGGTATCGCGGCACGACCAAGAGCGCCGCGGAGATTGCCGGTGAACTGTCGGTGACTCACCTACTCGAAGGCAGTGTGCGCCGCCACGGCGATCGTCTACGAGTCGTGGCGCAGCTGATCGACGGACGCGACGATCGGCAGGTCTGGGCGGAGACGCTTGACCGAAAGTTGACCAACGTCTTCGAAGTGCAGAGCGAACTCGCGCAACACATCGCTGCCGCGCTGCGCACAACCTTGACCGACACGGAGCGACACCGGCTGGTGAGCCGGCCCACCACCGACGTGGAGACCTACAATCTCTACCTGCTCGGGCGACACCACTACAATCAGGTCGGGCCGGAATCCTTCGCGCTGGCGTGCGACTACTATCGGCAGGCGATCGCGCGCGACCCGAAGTTTGCCCCAGCGTATTCAGCGCTCGGCAGCGCACAGATCTACCTGGGCACCGGCTATTGGGGCGTACGGCCTGACGACGCATATCCAGAAGGCGAACGACTTGCGCGTTTGGCACTCGCGCTCGATCCGGATGATTCGGAGGCGCACTGCCTTCTCGGAA
This sequence comes from Gemmatimonadota bacterium, assembly GCA_031418115.1. Classification (GTDB taxonomy): domain Bacteria; phylum Gemmatimonadota; class Gemmatimonadetes; order Gemmatimonadales; family Gemmatimonadaceae; genus Pseudogemmatithrix. The sequence goes on along the minus strand of JANOWT010000046.1, from coordinate 819 downwards.
CCGCCGCTGCTTGGTACCGCTGGGACTTTACGACGTCGGGTGCCGCGCTCGAGGCCGCGTCGAACGGCAACCCCAATAACGGGTGGACGCACACTGTTCGGGCGCATCTGCTCACCCTGAGCGGTCGATTCGACGAGGCGAAGACGGCGCTGGATCGGTCGATCGAACTCGATCCGAGCTCTCCGATGCTCCGCCTGAACGCGGCGATGCTTGCTGGAATGGGAGGACGACGTGCCGAGGCCATCTCACACGGCAGAGTATTGTACGCGATGTATCCAGGCACCGTGATCAGCGAGCAGGTGCTCGCCATCGGGTATCTGTATGGCGGTCGCGCAGACCTCGCGGTGGCTCCGTTTCGGAACGCGCATCAGCTGGCGCCCAGCTCATTCGGTGCACTCTGCCTCGCTTTCTCGCTCGCGATGGCAAAGGAGGAGCGCGAGGCGCGCGAAATCCTCGACGCCCTGCACACTCGCGAAGCGACCGAGTACATCTGGCCGATGGGGTTTGCGCTCAGCTACACGCATCTCGGCGAGACGTCGCGAGCGTTGGATTACCTCGAACAGGCGTGCGACGATCGCGTGGGGTGGATGCTGTTCATCGCAGTTGAGCCTGGCTTTGACCTACTACGCAACGAGCCACGCTTTCAGGCGGTGCAGCGGCGCGTGCTGGGGAACGCGGCGCCGTAATCGAGGCGCCGTGCGCCGCGCTACATCAGAAACCGGACGTGGTCGATCTTTCCAGCGCGCACGCGATACACGACGCCGATGTGCAACTCTGTGGGGTAGCCCGGCAGGTTCATGCCGCTGCAGTACTCTTCGA
>JANOWT010000045.1:0-6100 GCA_031418115.1 Gemmatimonadota bacterium | reverse complement strand
GGTGCTCCCAGCCGCCGCCGCTTCGCAGGGAGCGGACGATTCGCGCCTGCGCGTCTTCCTCGATTGCCCGTCCGGCGGCTGTGATCGCAACTACCTCGTGACCGAGTTGCCGTTCGCGCTCTGGACGCAGGACCGGCTCGACGCCGACATCCACCTGCTCATCACGCGGATCGGGACGGCCTCGGGCGGCGGCGAGTACACGTACACCTTGCTCGGACAGCGGAGGTTCGCGTCGCGTGTCGACACGCTGGTGAGCTTCCTCCCGCCCAACACCACCGACGAGCTGCGCCGGCGCGAGATGGCGCGTGTGATCAAGATCGGACTCGCGCCATTCGCGCTGCGGCTCCCTGGTGGCGAGCGCTTCTCGGTGCAGTACACCGCACCGGCGAATGCGCCGGCCGCGCCGGCACTCAGTTCGCTCAATGACCCATGGGACTTCTGGGTTTACCGGATGCGGGTGAATGGTGGTGGGAACGCCGAGAGTCGATCGAGCAGCTACGAGTTCAATACGAATGTGAATGCCTCGCGCGTGACCGAGGACCTGAAGATCTCGTTCAATGCCGGTCAGCAGTACCGCGACGCGCGCTTCACGCTCTCCGACGGATCCGAGCGACGCTTCTCGCTGCGGAGCGCCGACGCGAGCGCGCGCATCGTGAAGAGCATCGATGACCACTGGTCGATCGGCACGCGCGCCGGCACCGCATTCTCGGAGTTCTCCAACACGCAGGCCAGCGGCTCGCTCGACGTCTCGGCAGAGTACAACTGGTATAGGTGGGCCGAGGCGACCAGTCGACAGTTCATCGCGCTGGTCGCGGTCGGTGGTCGTTACAACGACTACTTCGAGACCAGCATCTACGGTCGCAACTCCGAGCTGCTGCCGGTGGCGCGAGTCGTGGTCGCGGGCGAATCGCGTCAGGTCTGGGGCACGGTCGACGCCCAGGCTCGCTACACGCGCTACCTGCACGACAGCAGGACCTACAGCATGAGCTTCACCGGCCGCACGAACTTCCGACTCTCGCGTGGACTGTCGCTCGAACTCCGCGGTGACGCAGCCAAGGTGAACGATCAGCTCTACCTGCCGCGCGGCGACGCCACCGACGACGAGGTCCTCACCCGGCAGCGCGCGCTCGCGACGGCGTATCGGCTGAGCGGCTCAGTGGGACTGAGCTTCACCTTCGGGTCGATCTACAACACCGTCGTGAATCCGCGGATGGATGATCTGGACAATCGCTGAGGGCTCTCAGCGTCAGGGCAGAGGCTCTGTCGATGGCGTCTTCTCCGCGAACGTCACCGCATTCCCGCCCGGCTCCCGCACGCCGATCTCGATCATTCCATAGAAAGTCGTCCGCCGCGGGAACGTCACCGGCGTATCGCCAAGCTGTGTGACAACTGCGTCGAGGTCAGTGACCTCGATGAAGAGCATGCTGCCGCCCATCGGTGTCGCGGCCAGACTCGGCACGTCCTCGGCGACTGACGCGCGCGACTGGTACATGATCTCCACTTCGTCTTTCACGAGGATCACGAACCCCAACCGGTCGCCGTGCGGTACCTGTGCGACGTTGGCGAATCCCAGGCGCTCCCAAAAGGCGAGACAGGGCTCGATCGCTTCGACCATGAGGACGGGGGTGAGCCGTTTCATCGACGTTGTTGACGCGGGCATGGTGACTCCTTGTGATGTGGTGCTCCGGCCGTTGCGTTAACTTACCACCGATCATGACTGACGCCTCTTCCGAACCCCGCGCCGGAGTCCTCGGCCTCTCGTACCGGCAGCTCGTCGCGATCGTTGCGTTGATCAATGCGTTCGTTGCCACCTATCTCCACCTTTGGAAGATCGGCAAGGCAGGGACGCTCGCCTGCGGCGAGGGTCACGGCTGCGCGATCGTACAGATGAGCAGTTACGGCTGGTTCATGGGCGTTGATGTCGCGCTCATCGGCGCGGTGGGGTACACGCTCATCCTGCTCACTTCTATCTTCGGTTCAGCAGCGAGCCGAGAAGATGCGCGCGGACCCGCGCTGGCGCTCGCGGCGCTCGTCTACCCGGCTATCCTCTTCACGCTGCGACTCAAGTACGGGGAGTTCATCGTCCTCCGCTCCTTCTGTCCTTGGTGCGCGATCTCTGCCGTGTCCATCACATTACTGGGCGTGATCGTCGCGCTCGAGCTGCGGCGCACGCGTCGCCTCACTCCGCGACCATGACCACCCCCACACTCACGCATTTCGCCGGCGGCAAGCGACTCGCGGCGCACTCGACTCGCACCGCACCGGTCTACGACCCCGCGACCGGAGCCGTGACAGCGCAGCTCCCTCTCGCAGACTCGACTGACGCCCGACGCGTGATCGATGACGCAGCCGCGGCCGCTCACGCTTGGGGCGAACGCTCCGCCTCCGACCGCTCGCAAGTCCTCTTCAAGTTCCGCGAACTCTGCCTCGCGCACCGCGACGAGATCGCGCGACTCATCTCCAACGAGCACGGCAAGGTCCTCGCCGACGCACGTGGCGAACTCCAGCGCGGCCTCGAAGTGGTCGAGTTCGCCTGCGGCATCCCGCACCTAATGAAGGGCGAGTTCTCCGACGGCGTGTCGCGCGGCATCGACATGCACTCCCTCCGCCAGCCACTCGGCGTCGTCGCCGCGATCACGCCATTCAACTTTCCGGCGATGGTCCCGCTCTGGATGCTCGGTCCCGCGCTCGCGACCGGCAATGCCGTGGTGCTCAAGCCGAGCGAGCGCGACCCCAGCTGTCCGCTGCGATTGGCCGAGCTCTGGACAGAAGCGGGCGGCCCGCCAGGCACCTTTAACGTGCTCAACGGCGACAAGGAGGCTGTCGACGCATTACTCACCGACCCTGTCGTGCAGGCTGTGAGCTTCGTCGGCTCCACCCCTGTCGCTCGCTACGTACACGAGACGGCTGCCAGGCACTTAAAGCGCGTGCAGGCCATGGGCGGCGCCAAGAATCATTGCGTCGTACTTCCAGACGCCGACCTCGCCCAGGTGACCGACGCGCTCATGGGTGCAGCCTACGGATCGGCAGGCGAACGCTGCATGGCGATCTCCGTCGCCGTTGTCGTGGGCGATGCGACCGCCGATGCGCTTTTAGGGCGACTCGCCGAGCGTGTGCGCGCACTCGAGGTGGGAGTGCCGACTGAGGGGGATCCGGACATGGGTCCGATCGTGACCGGCGCGCAGCGCGACCGGATCGCCGGCTATATCGCGACCGGTGTGCAGGAAGGCGCAGCACTCGTGGTCGACGGCCGCACGCACCCGCGCGTGCCGGGCCCCGGTTTCTTCCTCGGCGGCACGCTCTTCGATCGCGTGACGAGCGCGATGAGCATCTACCAGGACGAGATCTTCGGCCCGCTGCTCTGCGTGGTGCGCGTGGCGACCGCCGACGAGGCACTCGCACTCTGTGACTCGCACCGCTACGGCAACGGCGTCGCCATCTTCACTCGCAGCGGTGGCGCCGCCCGCGATTTCGCGCACCGGGTGAAGTGCGGCATGGTGGGCATCAACGTCGCGATCCCTGTTCCACTCGCGTTCTACTCGTTCGGCGGCTGGAAGGAATCGGCCTTCGCCGACCACAACCAACACGGCATGGATGGCGTCAGGTTCTACACGCGGGTGAAGACCGTCACGACGCGCTGGCCTGAGGGCACGAGCGGCGCCTCGTTCACGATGCCGGTGTTGAGGTGAGGCGTAGGGTCGCCCGCACGGGCGGCCCCCTCACATCTCCCATCTCACCTCTGCCGTTAGCGGATCCTTCCGTACTTCCTCAGCGCATCCAACACGCGCGGCGCTGGCAGCCCGTACACTCGCGTCCCGTTCACTCCTTCCATCGTCTGCGCGGCGAGCAGCGCGTTGACGATCGCCTCTTCTGTCGCCTGCACGGTGGCGGTGAAGAGCGTCGAGATGCGCGCATTCGAAAGCATTGTGAGCTGCGTACTGTCGTTCGCCATCGCGGTGCGCGGGTTGGCGGTGGAGAACGCGATGAAGATGTCCCCCGAACCATTCGACGCGTAGCCGCCCACGCGACCGATTCCGAGCGAGACGCGTGTGGCGATGCGCTTCAGTTGATGTGGCAAGAGCGGCGCGTCGGTCGCGACCACCGCGATGATCGACCCGAGCTCAGTCGGTTCCGTGGTGTCATCGCGCGTCGCACCAGTGGTGCCCGGTGCGCCCGTGGCGCACCGGCGGAAGCCGCGCGCCTCCTGATCCGCCGTCGGCGGCAGGTCGATCGTCCGGCACGCCGCGAGATCCGTGATCTCCTGCCCCACCGGCACGCCAGCGATCATCAGGTTCCGCTGGTTGCCGAAGTTGCACTGCACCAACACACCGACCGTGTAGCCGCCCTGCTCCGGAGGCAGCTTGCGTGACGCCGTGCCGATCCCACCCTTGAAACCAAGGCAGATCATCCCCGTCCCGCCGCCCACGGCCCCTTCGAGCACCGCACCGTCGCGCGCCGACGTGATCGCCTCACGCACGTGCGCTGGCTTCACATGAAAGCCGTTGATGTCATTGAGCGTGCCATCATACGTCTCGGCCGCTACCGGCAGTCCCCACGGTTGCAGCCCCGGAGTGCCCACCTGCCACTCGAGGATCCCGTCGCGCACCACGCCAACGCTGCTCGTGTTGGTGATCCCGATCGGTCCCTCGAGGATCCCACCCTCCTGCAACCAGGTCGTGCCCGTCATCTCCCCGTTGCCGTTGAGCGTGAACCAGGCACCGAACACCGGGTCATTGCTCGCTCGCCCACGGGGATGCACGATGGTGACGCCGGTGCGCACCGGCCCCGTACCCACCACCAGCGGCCCCGCCGCCCCGCGAATGATCGTCGAGTGCCCCACCTCGACGCCTTTCACATCAGTGATCGCATCGAGCGCCCCCGCCGTACCACCGATCAGCGGCGTGATCCCGAGCTCCCGCGCACGCGGTTGCTGCGCCGCGAGCGCCCCCGCAACCAACGTGCACGCAACGAGGAGTAGCGAACTGATCCGAGCACGCATAGTGAACCCAGGGTTGACTGTGACGCAGCAGTAGGGCCGCCCGAACGGGCGGCCCCCTCCCATCTCACACCTCACATCTGCCGTTCGATCGCCCGCCGCACCTTGGAGATCAACTCCCCGATCTGCGCCTCCGAGATGATCAACGGCGGCGACAGCGCGATGATATCCCCCGTCGTACGGATCAACACCCCTTCGTCAAAGAACGCCGACACGAACACATCGAACGCCCGCGCTGCCGGCGCACCCGCCCGCGGCTCGAGCTCGATCCCCGCCACGAGCCCGATGTTCCGCACGTCGATCACGTGCCGTACACCGCGCAGCGAATGCACCGCCGCTTCCCACACGGGCGCCATCGCTGCCGCGCGCGCGAACAGCCCCTCGTCCGCATAGAGCTTGAGCGTCGCCAACCCAGCGGCCGCAGCGAGCGGATGCCCGCTGTACGTGTAGCCGTGGAAGAACTCGATCCCCTTCTCGGTGGCCTGCAGCACCGTCTCGTAGATCGATCCCTTCACGGCTGTCGCCCCCATCGGCACGGCGGCGTTGGTGATCCCCTTGGCCAGCGTGATCATGTCGGGCATCACACCGAAGTGCTGCGCGGCGAACGGCGACCCCAGCCGCCCGAAGCCCGTGATCACCTCGTCATAGATCAGCAGTATCCCGTGTGCATCGCAGATCGCACGCAACCGCTCGAGGTACCCCACCGGCGGGATCAACACACCGGTCGAGCCCGCCACCGGCTCCACGATCACCGCCGCGATCGTCTCGGCGCCGTACTTGGCCACCATTGCAGAAAGCCCGTCGGCGAGCTCAGCACCGTGCGCAGGCATCCCTTTCGAGTAGGCGTTGCGCGCCGGGTCATGCGTGTGTGCGATATGATCGACGTGCGGCAGCAACTGCGCCTTGAACGTCGCCTTGTTCGTCGCGATCCCGCCCACTGAGATGCCGCCGAACCCGACGCCGTGGTATCCGCGTTCGCGCCCGATGAACCGCGTCCGTTGCGGCTCGCCCCGCGCGATGTGATACGCGAGCGCGATCTTGAGCGCGCTGTCCACCGCCTCCGACCCGGAGTTGGAGAAGAACACCTGGTCGAACCCGACGGGC
>JANOWT010000044.1:0-4237 GCA_031418115.1 Gemmatimonadota bacterium | reverse complement strand
GACGGGAGGGGTGGGCGGCAGCTTCGCCTTCATCGTGACCGGTGCGATCTCGACCGTCTCGGGCACCGCACCGCTCGTCGGAGGGGGCCCGGAGACACCGACCTTGACCGGTCCCCGAGCGACATCGCGCGGTGATACCTCGACAGTCGACGCGCTGGAGTCCACCGGTGTGTTGGAGCGCGGCGTCTTGAGCTTTCCGAACGACAACTCGGTCTCGAGCGTCGGCATCTCGCTCAGATCCATCGCTGCCAGTGCCGGCACCGAACCCCGATCGAGCGGGATCGTGCTCCGCTCCTGCTGAGAGCCACGATACACGCGATGCGCGGGCTTCTCGGCGCCGGTCGCCACGAGGCCTTCGCCCTCGAATCGTGCGGCGACGACCGTGATGTTGTCGGGGCCGCCCCCTTCGTTGGCGAGGTCGATGAGCTTCTTGCAGACCTGTACCAGATCCTGATCGGCCCTGACGACGTCGGCGATCTCATTGGCGCGCACCTGCCCGGTGAGGCCGTCGGTGCAGACCACGAGCGTATCGCCGCGCTTCACCTGCTGCGACGTGAGATCGACCTTCACGATCGGCTCGGGGCCGAGCGCTTGCAGGATGATGTTGCGCCGCTCCGAGACTTCGGCCTCCTCGGCGGTCATCTCGCCGGCCTCGACGAGCTTCTGCATGAGCGACTGATCCTTCGTGATCTGCGAGCAGACGCCGTCGCGGACGAGGTACGCGCGCGAGTCACCGACCTGACAGACGTAGACCGTGTCGTGCAGCAGGCCGACGATCGTCGCCGTGGTGCCCATGCCGCGGTTCTCGGGATGCGCGGCGGCGTAGGCGTGGATCTTGGTGTTGGCGACTTCGGTGGCGACGCGCAGCGAGTGCGCGAACATCTCGGGGTCGTCGTCGCCGGAGTTGCGCCACCGTTTCTCCATCTCGGCGAGGACGATCTCGGTCGCCATCGCGCTCGCGACCTCGCCAGCCGCGGCTCCGCCCATGCCGTCGGCGACCATGAAGAGCGAACCGCGCGCGCCCGCGATGTGCGTGCGCACCTCGGGCTGCAGCGACGCGTTCATCGTCGTCAGGTCGGCGACGGCGAAGGTGTCCTCATTGTGCTCACGGGTGCGGCCAACGTCCGTACGCCCGAAGACGTGGACGACGATATCACCTTGGGGCTTGTTGGGTCCCGTCACTAGGCGTGAGTACGAGTTGGGGGAAAGCAGGACAGAGGCATTTTACTGTAGGAAGGGTCTGAGCGCGAGCATCTCTTTGTACGGCAACGTGATGCAGGTCACGGACCGCACCTGGCGCCGGCCATCATCGAGGTCGCCGCGGACTTCCGTTCCTGAGCGAGACTCGATGCCTGTACGAGCTTGCCGTACCGGCAGATTCCCGGATCGTTCTCGATAGTGTAGTAGCCGAACAGCACTACGTACTGCGCATCGGCGAGCAACATTCCCGAGAGGCTCGGCAACATCGGCTCGACTTCGCGAAGGAGGTTTCGTGCGATGACCTTCTCGTCTTCAGTTCCGGGGTTCTCGAGTTGAGTGCGCCATTTGACGATCGTCTCAAGTGCGCCCGCAGGTGCGCCCGAGGTCGTTGGGTTGGTTGGCCCGCTGGTCTGCGGGGGGTTCGCGGTCGGTGCCTTGGACGTGCTCGCGGGATTCACTGGCGCGGTCTTCGTGCCCGGCGTCGTTGAGCCCGGCGTCGCGTTCGGCAGTGACTTGCTGAGCGACTCAGCACCGCCAGCCGTCGTGTCCGCGCCGCCGGTCGGAGAGGGCAGCGTTCCCGGCGCAGCCTTCTGTCCTATCTGTGCGCTATTGCCACCAGTGAGCCCGTCACCAGGAGGCGTCAGGCCACTGGGCGGGCCCGACAGGTACAGCCCAACCGCCACCACCAACGCCAGCCCACCACCAACCCCCGCGATCATCGGCACCTTGCTCGCCGCCGGCGCCGGAGCAACGCCCGCGCCCGCCGGCTTCTTCGGCGAGACCGGCACATGCATCGGCGTCGTCTTCTCACTCGGCCGCGCCGCGTTCATCCGCGTCGGCGGCACCGTCTCCTTTCCCGCCGCCGCCGCGTTCATCACCATCGTCCCCGCCTCGACCGCCTGCGTCATCGGCATGTCGGCGATCGCCGCCGAGAACTCTCTCCCGAACTGCGCGGCGCTCTTGTAGCGCTCATCCACGTCGCGTACCAGCGCCTTGTCGAGCGTCGCCTGCAGCCCCGCCGGCCACGACACGTCCGGCCGCACATCGGCGAGTGACCGCGGCTTGTCGGTGAGGCGCATGATCATCGCCTCCTGCGCCGTCTCGGCCGCGAACGGGAGCATTCCCGTGAGACAGTTGAACGCCACCAGACCCAGCGAATAGAGGTCCGAGCGCCCGTCGAGCTTGTCGCCCGCGAGCTGCTCGGGGCTCATGTACTCGGGTGTGCCCACCACCATGCCGGTCTTGGTCACCTTCTGCGCATCGCTCGAGCTCGCCTTGGCGATCCCGAAGTCCACCACCTTCACCAGATCGGTGCCATCCCGGTTCTTGGCGACCATGATGTTGTCGGGCTTCAGGTCGCGATGCACGATCCCCGCGTCGTGCGCGACCTGCAGCGCATCGGCCGTCTGGTGGATGATGCTCGCGGCGCGCGACGGCGGGAGTTGACCCGCCTTCTCGATCAACGCCGTCAACGACGACCCCTCGATGAACTCCATCGCGAGGTAGATGATCCCGTCGGTCGTCTCGCCGAAGTCGCAGATGCCGCAGATGTTCGGGTGCGAGAGCCGCGACGCATTGCTCGCCTCGCGATTGAACCGCGCGATCGCGTCGGGGTCGGTGTTCATCCCCGGGTTCATCACCTTGAGCGCGCTCTTGCGGCCCATCTTCACATGCTCGGCCAGGTACACCGTGCCCATGCCACCCTCACCGAGCTTCTTGAGGATGTGGTAGCGGTCAGCGATGACCGAGCCCAGCAGGTCGGCCTGCGCGTTCGCCGAGCGCAACGCCGTGCCGTCGCGCGGGCAGAAGCGTTCGCTCAGCGGATACTCGGTGCTGCAGGTGGGACAGATCTTCTGGTCGCTCACAAACTCTCCACCCGCAGGGTCTGGTCGCCAATGAGGATACGTTGGCCGGGCTTCACCTGTTTCTCGCCGCGCACCGCGATCGCGATGCCGTTGCGACTGCCCAGATCGATCACGATGAACTCGAGATCCTCGTTGCGCACCTCGGCGTGCCGCCCACTCATCGTCTTGTCGTATGGGAAGAGCCAGTCGCCCTCGGACCGCCCGATCACCACGTTGCGACTCGGTGAGAGATGGCAGTTGTCGCGGGCGCTGCTGTCGGCGCGGAGCTGCTGCATCACCGCGATGTCGGCACTCGGGGTGGACGATCCCAAGCGCCGTGTCGCATCGGCCTCGGCCGGTTGCGGCCCAGGGTAGCCAAGACGACGGAATCGCAGGAGCTGCGAGCCCACGAGCACGGTGTCGCCGTCCTGCAGCTTGTAGGGTTCGTCGACGAAGAGCCAGGTGCCGTTCCGAGAACCCAAGTCGCGCACATAGAGCTGGCCGTCGCGTAGCGAGAGCTGCGCATGGACCGGACTCATGAAGGTGTCGTCGGGGAAGCGCAGTTCGCCGTCGGAGCGGCCAAGCGTGGCCTCCGGACCGGGCAATGTCTCGGTCCTCTTCACGCCGCCGGTGCCGTCGAGCAACGAGAGCTTGGGGCCAGAGCCAGAGCCGGCGGCGGAGAAGACGGCGGTCCCCACCGCCGGTGTCGGCGGCGAGGCGGTACCGGCGACGCGCGCTCCGCACTTGGCGCAGAAGACGTCCGCCCCGGGCACCACGGCCGTGCCGCACGAGCCGCAGATCGCGCGCGAGACCGCCGATGCCGTCGGCTGCGTCGCCACGCGCCCACCGCATTTGGGGCAGAACGGCATCGACGGGTCGACCGGGTGCCCGCAGGTGGGGCAGGGCGCCTTGCCCGGCGGCATCGACGAGAGCGGCGGGATCACCGGCGCCGGACGAGCGGGGATCGCCGCGGCCGACGCGGGGGGGCTCCCGGGCGGCGCGCTCGCCGAGACACGGGTCGCCGGCACCCCGAACTTCACCTTGGCGTCTACGTGCTGCACCCCGCCGACCGTGGCGTCCAGCGCCGCGCTCACCGCACCACTCTGAGTGATGGGCTTGCCGCAGTCGATGCAGAACTTCGATGCGGGGTCGTTCTCACGACCGCAGACGGCACAGCGCATGGTCAAGACGAG
>JANOWT010000043.1:0-2817 GCA_031418115.1 Gemmatimonadota bacterium | reverse complement strand
TCACTCATCGCCGCCAGCAGCGCACCGCACGCCGTGATCACCGGCGGCAGCGCCGCCGCCAACTGCGGCACCACCTCGCTCAGCGCCACCAGCAGTGCATTCGCGGGATGCACCGCCGCCAGCGCTCCGACGATCGCCATCGCCGCACCGAACAGGGCGCGTCCGCCCCGCGGCTTCACCGCCACCTCGCCCGCCTTGCTCTTCGTCCCCGGCATCAGACCTCCTTCGATTGTGTAGGGTGGACCAGCGCGACCTTACCGACCGTCCTTCGGCGGACACGGATCCGCGCCGTACGAGTTCTTCTCCGAGATCCGCCCGTCGGCGCGGTGGATCGTGTGCTCCACGCGCAGGCCGCGTGCGATCTCGCGGCCGGCGGCGACCGCCTCGGCCTTGAGCCGGTGCCGCGACGCCACGTGGCTGCCGATCGTGTTCCACCAGCCGGCACTGCGCGCCGCCGGTGTCGTGTGGACTCCGCCTCCTCGCTTCATCTGTTGCTCCTCGCTGTCGGGGGTTGGGAGAGCACTACGCGGCCTGCGACACCTCCTCCTCCGGGGGCCGGGCGCCCGTGCCCCCCGGCGTCTGCTGCACCCGCTTCGCCCCGCGCCACGCCGTCAGCGTCGCGAGGTCGCCCCGGAACGACGAGCGCACGACCGCGTCGAGCCGGTCCACCGCGCGACGGCCGCGCAGCAGCTGCACCCGCAGTCCCGTCCGCGCCGCCACCTTCGTGCCCACCTGCGTGGCGCGGCCGCCCATCACCCGCTCGAGCGTGTCGCGCGCACGCGCGAACTGCGTGAGGAACTCCGCCGGCATCCCGTTCGCCGTGAACACCGCCTCGTGCGGACGCGCCGCCTCGATCATGCCGTCGCACACCGCGATCAGTTTTGTCGGGCCGATCGGGACCTTCGGCATCCGCAGACCGTCCGGCAAGCCGGCGTCCGAGCCCGGCTCGATCTGCGCCCGCGCGATCGTCACGATCGGGCGGATGTACCCGTCGAGCAGCAGCGCGATCTGGTCCTCCTGGCGCCGGAGCTCCATCCGGCTCAGGTCACGCCCCGAGTGCTGCGCACCGGCGTACGCGCGCAGCCGCTGCACCACGTCGTCCAGCATCTCGCGCGCGCTCGCCGAGCTCAGCGCGCCCGTCATCGGATACGCGTCGTGGAACGCACGCACCCGCACGAACGAATCCATCACCTGCTTCTGCTTCCTGTTCATCGTGACCTCCCTTCCTATGGATGTGAGTGGACGCAATCGCCCCCGGGGGAACCCGCCCGTGTGCGTCCGTCACGGGCGGCCGAACTTCTGCGGCGTCATCGCTTGCTCGCCGCTCGTCATCGATTGCTCGACCTGCGACATCGGTTGCTTGGCCTGCCTGTCGGTCTGCTTGACTTCGCGCTTCGGCTGCTGCACTCATGTCACCGGTTTCTCGACCCCTGTCATCACTCGCGACGCTCTGCGCATCGGTTGCTGGTCACTGCGTTCCGGCCGCTCGTTACTGCGCTCCGCTTGCTCGTCACTGCACTCCGAGACCCGGTCACTGCTCGCCGGGCGCGACTCACTGGTGTCCGCCCGCTGGTCCTTGCTGATCGGGCCCTGCTTGTCGTTCGCCGGTCGCTGGTCCCTGGTGTCCGTCGTCTGCTTGTCGGTGTCCGTCGTCTGCTTGTCGGTGTTCGTCCGTTGCTTGTCGCGCTCCGGTCGATTCCTGCGCGTCGCCGGCCGCTCGTGTTCGCTGTCCGGACGCGCGTTCCCCGTCTCCGCTTGGTGGGCATCGGTGTCCGCCGTCGAGTCGCCGGTGACTGCGCGCGACTTGCAGGTGGATGCTCGGCGATTGCAGGTGACTGCTCCTCCCACGCGACTGGCGGCGTTTTGCTCCAGATTCGCCGCTGCGGCATTGGCTCGATCGGTGGTGGACTCACGCGCGATCGGCTGCTCGATCCCTCTACTAGTACATCTCTCCAGAGGCCCGATTCCTATGAATGCCCCGATGGCCAGTTTGGTCTGCCAAATCGGCATTCATAGGAATCGACCCTCTCGGGAGATGTACTAGTAGAGGCACATGATCCGACCTCCACCCACTCCCACATGCGACTGGAACGCGAAGGGTCCCAATCCAATAGAAGGAGCCGGCTCGTCGCCGCGCCGCCGCCCAACCTCCCGTCAGCGTCCGATCTCGAGCTCGAGCGGCTCTTCAGCGAAGCGTATGCGCGGCTGCACGGGCGCGCGCTCGATCACGCGGAACGTTTCCTCGATCGCGACGACGCGCGCGACGCAGTGCAGGAAGTGATGGCGGATCTCTGGATCCGGTGGCCGCGCCTGACGCCGGAGCAGCGATCGGACGAGTACGTCTTCGGGGCCGTGCACAACAACGTGATCGACCTGCTCAAGGGCAAGGGCAACGGCAACGTCGAGCGGGTCTCTCTAGAGGACGCGAACGAGGAGCTCGAACGGCAGGCGGCGCTCGCGATGGAGACGATCTCGCGCGGCGACACCGCCGCCGACGTCCTCGACCTGGCGCTCGCCGTCATGCCGCCGCGCCGCCGGGAGGTCCTCCTCCTCGTGAAGGAGCACGCCTTCACCTACGCGGAGGCCGCCGAAGCGCTCGGCCTCAGCATCGGCACCATCAACAGCCACATGCGCCTGGCCAACAAGGACCTCAAGACCGCCTTCACGCGCGCGGGATTCCGGATCGCCGACGCGCAACCCAACCTGCTGCCGAAGCCCAAGGGAGACGCCACCAATGACTGAACTCACCAAGCAGATGTTCGACGACATGGACGACGTCGAGCTCATCGTCACCTATCTCCAGGGGCGCCTCCCGGC
>JANOWT010000042.1:0-2795 GCA_031418115.1 Gemmatimonadota bacterium | reverse complement strand
ATCAACACCTCGAGCGGTCGCTCCAACGCGTCGATGAACCTCTTCCCCGAGCGCGTCCTCACGCGCGCTTTCCCGCGCACCTTCCGCCTTGCACTGCTCGACAAGGACGTCGGCATCGCCGCACAGGTCGCACGCGAGCAGCGGATCCCGTCGCCCATGATCCAACTCACCGCCGAACTCTACCAGGCCGCGCATCGCGCTCTCGGGGAGGAAGCGGATCATGTGGAAGTCGTGAAATGGGTCGAGCAGCTGACCGGCACCGTGATCGAGACGCCGAAGAGTCGCGAGTAGTCGACGACGGACACCGAGCGCGGCAGAACCGACGGTATTCTTCAGGCCTTCATCCTTCAGCCTCAATCAGCTCCATGCTCAACCAGATCCGCTCCCGCTTCCCAGCCCTCCAGCGCCAGCATCTCGGCCACCCTGTCGCCTACTTGGACGGCCCGGGCGGCACACAGGTCCCGCAGACGGTCGTCGACGCGATGGCCGACTACCTGCTGCACCACAATGCGAACACGCACTGGGCCTACCCCACGAGCAACGAGACCGACGCGCTGCTGCTCGCGGCCCGCGAGACACTCGCCGACTTCCTCAACTGCTCGGCGAGCGAAGTCTGGTTCGCGAACAACATGAGCACCGGCACCTTCCATCTCGCGCGTGCACTCGGTCGAGCCTGGGGACCGGGCGACGAGATCGTCATCACCGACCTCGATCATCACGCGAACGTCGCGCCCTGGCGCGAACTCGAGAAGGAACGCGGGATCACGATCAAGCACGTCGGTGTGAACATCGAGCGCGGGCAGCTCGACTGGAGCTCGCACCAGGCGGCGCTCGGCCCGCGCACCAAGCTACTCGCGATCGGCGCCGGGTCGAACGCGCTCGGCACCATCTCCGACGTCACGGCCGCGACCAAGCTGGCGCATGCCGCCGGCGCACTCGTCTTCGTGGACGCCGTGCACTACGCGCCGCACGAACTCGTGGACGTCCGCGCGATCGACTGCGACTTCCTCGGGTGCTCGGCCTACAAGTTCTACGGACCGCATATCGGCGTGCTCTACGGGCGCGAACGGCTCTTGGCAGGACTCGACATCCCCAAGCTCGAGCCCGCGCCCAACGAAGTGCCCGATCGCATGGAGACCGGCACGCAGAACCACGAGGGGATCATCGGTGCGGCCGCCGCTGTGGAGTTCCTCGCATCGATCGGCGAGGGTCCCACTCGCCGGGCGCGTCTGGAGCAGGCCTTTCGACTGCTCCACGACCGCGGGATGAAGCACTTCACCTGTCTCTGGAACGGTCTCGGAGCCATCAAGGGCATCACGCGATACGGTCCAGGTCCCGACCAGCCTCGCACGCCGACGATCGCCTTCACGCTCGCGGGCCACACCGCCGAGGCGGTGACAAGGGCGCTCGTCGAGCGCGGCATCTTCACCAGCCATGGCGACTTCTACGCCGCGACCATCGTGAAGCTGCTCGGGCTGGATGTCGATGGCCTCGTCCGTGTGGGCGCCGCCTGCTACACGTCCGAGGAGGAGATCGAGCGCCTCATCGCCGGCGTCGCCGAGGTGGCTGCGCGGGGATGATATATTGCAGGATGCACGCGCGACTGTCGGCTCTGCCTTTCCTTCTGCTGCTTGGCGCGTGCGAGCGTGCCAAGCCGCCCGTGCCCGCGCCACCGGCAGAGTTCATCGTGGCGGCGGCCGATTCGGTCTTCTGGATCCGCTCCGACGCCGACGGGATCCGCGTGCGTGGCGCACCGATGGTGCTCGCGCAGATCGGCGGGCGTTTCGCCGAGCTCTATGTGTCCGACGCCGACTACTCGTTCTACGATGCGGTCTTCATCGGTCAGCGGCTCTTCAAGCGCGACATCGTGAGTGGCGACTCGGTGCAGCTCGTCGCCGACACGCTCATGCCCGCACTCGCACGCGCGTACGCCGCCGCCAACCCCGAGGAGCGCCCGCTCGACGCGGACGAGCAGGGAAGCGAGAGTCCGCGCACCGTCGCGACCGGTGATCTCATGGTGCTCGACGTCGTGGGTCCCTGGCTCTCGTACGAGCATCTCACCGATGTCGACGTGGTCGGCGGAGCGAACGCGCACGGCGCGCGACGTGGCGTCGTCGACCTCCGTACCGCGAGCCTCGCGCCTCTGGACGCGATCATCGGCGCAGCACCGGCGCGGAGAGCGATCGTTGCCGCGCGCGCGGAATGGGGCACGCTGCGCGATTCACTCGCACTGCTCGCCGCCGATTCGACGCTCGGGCCCGCGCCCCTCGCGGATCAGTTCGAATTCGACCCTCGCAGCTACACGCTCGGCGTGCTCGACCGTGCGCTGCAGGTGCGGTTCGCGGTGACGCAGGCTGGTGCGGAGGAAGAGGCCGGCGTGGTCGAGCTCCGCCACACCGACGTCGAGCAGCCGGACTGGTGGGAGGCGGTGAGCAACGGGTACCCGATCGATGCTCAGGCCGCCGATGGCGCCGTCGAGCGCATCTGGGCGCGCGCGAGTTTCGTGCTCGTCGGTCGCGCGGCCGACTCGCCGCAAGCGCGCGTCTCACTCGCGATCCGCGATGCCGCCGGCAGCGAATGGCGACTCGGATCCGTCCCGTCGCCGATCCAACGCGTGATGTGGATCGGCGACACCGCCGACGTGCCCGGAATGCGCGCCGCGCTCACGAAAGCGTTCAACGACGCTTCGTTCTACTCAGGCGAGAACCGCATCGTGCATCACACATGGCGCGGGCAGCGGCCGGAGTCATTCGTGCGTCCGGCGTCGCGGCTGCGTTCTCCGCCAGGAACACCGC
>JANOWT010000041.1:0-9330 GCA_031418115.1 Gemmatimonadota bacterium | reverse complement strand
CGGCGCGAGGCTGGCGCCATCAGGGATGATGGCGTCCTCGAAGCCGTGACCCGACAGTGCGTCCCCTTCGCGCACGTTCCGGTCGAGGTTCGGCAGCGGAGGGAATCGCATCGGGTCGTCGCGGTCGTCCTCGACGACCACCGAGAGCCAGAGTCGCAGCTGACAGAGCCAGACTGCGGTGGGGTCGACGTCCACTCCGAAGATCGACCGCGTGAGAACCTCGCGTCGCACCACACCGGGCGCGCGGCGGTCGCCGCGTGCGATGCGCAGTGCTGCGATCGACTCGAGCGCGTACACGAGGAAGGCTCCGGAGCCGCAGGCAGGATCGAGAACGCGGATCGTGTCGAGCGGGTGGTCAGTGTCGGCTCCAACGTGCGCGGCGAGCGCGCCGCCGGTGATCCGCGCGATCAGCGGGTGCGGCGTGTAGAACGCCCCTTGGCTGCGGCGACTCTCTCCCGCCATGAGCGACTCGAAGGCGCGACCCAGCATCTCGGGATCGACGGCCGCGTCGGAGAGATCCGTCGTGGTCTCGCGCGCGGTGAGGCGGTAGCGCGGCAGCAGGTCACCGATCACCGCGGCGATCGCGTCGTCCGTCAGACGCAGTGTGCGGCAGCGTGTCTCGACCGCGCTCCGCTGGAAGAGGCCTCCGTTGAGGAACGGCACACGTCCGAACTGGCGCGCTGCGCGGGCGCGGCGCTCTACGGGCGTGTTGAGCGTGCCGAAGAAGAGGGGGTCGAGCAGTCGATCGTGCAGCGACGCGGCGCCGGCGAGCCGCTCCATCTGATGTCGCATGAAGGCTCGATCGCGGTCGAGCCACCCTTTGGCCTCTAGGAACGAGAGGAAGATCAGGCGCGATGTGGTGAGCAGCGCGATGGTGCGGCGGTCGCGCTCCTCAGCGCGGCCGCGGGCGGTCTGTGCGAGCGTTCCGACCGCGTGCTCAAGGTCCCTATAGAAGCGCCGCGTCAGCGCGTCGCGCCCCAAGGTCTCGCGCCAACGCAGGTGCACGAGCGTCGTGGTCCGCGCCTGAGCGCCCGCGCCTGCGTCGCCAAGGTCCGCTGCGGCTGCCAGCGATGCGAACGTCTCCGCATCGGACTCGCGAAGGTGGTGCGCCTCTACGATCATCGCCGGCACCGCACCCCGCGACGTCGCATCGGGCGCGGCGATGAGCAGCTCGTTGCGCGCGCGGTGCCGTGCGATCACGATCCAGTGCTGTCCCGGTGAGCGAAGGGCGACCGCACGCGCCGTCGCGACGATCCGGTCACGGAGCGCTGGACCTGAGTCCCACTCGACGAGCAGTGCGCGGAGTGAATCGCGCCCCGAGGCGACGCGCGTCTCGCGCGGCGCGTCCTCGATGCCGAGTCGTGAGATATCGCGCGGAAGAATGCGCAGCGGCTCGGCGAAGCCGAGCGCAGTGGAGAGGGAGGCCAGCGGCGCCTCGTGACCGGCCGCGGCGAGGAGGCGCGCGGCATCGCGGGTGGTGAGCACGCGCGCATGGTGTGGCCACCTGTGCGCAGGGGCCGCATCACTTCATCGCGACCCGCTCCATCGCACTGCGCAGGTCAGCGAAATCATCGAGCCAGTATGTCGGGCCCGCGGTCTCGAGTTGCGCGCGGCTGAACGGCCCCCAGAGCGCCGCCGCGGTCGCAACGCCCGCCGCGTTCCCGGCGTGCACATCGTGCGTTGAGTCGCCGACGAAGAGTGCCTGCGTCGGGAGCACTCCGCCGATCCGCTCCAGCGCATGGAGCACCGGCTCCGGATCAGGCTTGTGCCGCTCTGTCGATTCGATCCCGACCACGGCGGTGAAGCACTCTTCGATGCCCACGAACGCGAGTGAGCGCCGCGCACCCACCGCGAGCTTGGAGGTCACGACCGCAAGCAGATGTCCGTCGGCGTGCAGCGCGCGCACCGTCTCCACCGCACCGGGGTACGCGTTGGTCATCGCGTCGTGATTGGCGAACTGGAACTCACGGTAGCGCGCGCGCAGCGCCTGCACGTCGGCATCGTCGCGCGCCCAGCGTCGCAGCATGCTCTCGAGTGGCGTGCCGATCGCCGCCGTCCACTGATCCACCGGCGGACGGTGCTCACGGTCGCCGAACGCGAACTCCATCGACGCCACCAACAGGCCGATGGAGTCAATGAGGGTGCCATCGAGGTCGAACAGGACTGCGGGCTGCTTTGGCACGTGCGGAGGGGAGAGCGTGTAGGTCAGTGCACCGAACTCAAGTCATCATCCTTCATCCATCAGCCTGACTCATACCTCCGCCCCTTCCACTCCACCTGACTCCCCTTCCACGCCGCCTCCGCGCAGATCCCGCTGAATACCACGCTCGCGAGCGGATGCGTGAGTCCCCAGAGCGGATTGAGTCCCGTGAACGCATAGAGTCCACACCAGAACAACAGATTCACCGTTCCTGCGATCGCGCCGAACCAGAGGGCGCCCGTGCCGAGAACGCCGAGCAGCGCCAGCACCAGCACCACCGTCGGCACGAGCGGCAGGAGTGCCGGGAGCGGGAAGATGAACGGCAAGAGTCGACGCGTGATCGGCCCCAGCGGCAGTGTGTCGCGACCACCGGCGTACAGGTTCTTTCCCCAGCCGCGCCTGATCTCCGCAAGCGAGGAGTACATACGCGTCGACAGGTGCTCACGCGCCAACACCATGTGCGACGCGAGCCCCTGCTCGGTGAAGACCTGTGCCAGCCGCAGGTCCTCTGCGACATGCCCGCGCACCGCCGCATGGCCTCCGATGCGCTCGTACGGTTCCCGCCGTACGATGATGAACTGCCCATTCGCGATCTTGTCGAGCGGGTCGGTCGAGCGACTCATCGACTCGAGCCCGCCGTAGCGGGCAAGCAGCAGCGTGAAGACGGTCGGCTGCATGACCTTCTCCCAGAAGCTCAGCATCTCCTGTCGGCCGGCCACCGTGAAGAGGTCGGATTTCCTGGTGAGCAGCGCGTTGATGCTGCGCGGGATCAGTTCAGGACCGTGCGCCGTGTCGGCGTCGGTGAAGCAGAGGAGTGATCCGGTGGCGATCCTCGCACCCGCCTGGCAGGCCCACTGCTTGCCGAACCAACCCGGTGCGAGATCAGGCGCCGCGATCACGCGCACCCTCGCCGGCGGCTGGCGGCTGGCACGCGCCTCGCCCGGCACGCGCCGCTGTGCGACATCCTCGGCAGCGATCGCGCGCGCGATCTCCCCTGTTCCGTCGGTCGAATGATCATCGACCACGATCACCTCGAGCGCCGGGTACTCTGACGCGAGTACCGACCGCAAGCAGCCGGCGATATTGTGCGCCTCGTTCCGCGCCGGGATGATCACGCTCACGAGTGGCGCATCAGCCGGCGCGGCGGCCGCGTATTCGTTCAGCGAGACCGTGTCGGTGAATCGCCAGACCACGAGGACGATCAGCGCGCACCACGCGAGCGCGAGCCCGATCGCCACCCAGTGTTCGCTCACATGGGCTCCTGTTCGCCGCGCGACAGGATCACGGCGGCCGTCATGTGCCCGGTCACGTTGGTCGTCGTCCGGAACATGTCGGGGATCGTGTCCGCTCCGAGCAGTATGCCGACTCCTTCCACGGGGATCCCCGCCGCCATGAGCACCGGGACCATGATGATGATCGACCCTCCAGGCACGCCCGGCACCGAGAACGACGTCACCGTCGCGGTCACCGCAACGGTGAGAAACTCCGCCGGACCGAGATCCACGCCATAGAGACGTGCAAGGAAGATCACGCCCACGGTCTGCCCGATCCCCGCGCCGGCGCGGAACATCGACGACGCCAGCGGGATGAGAAAGCTCCCGATCGCCGCCGGCAATCTCAGCGTATCGCGCACACTCTCGAGCATCGCGGGGAGCGCGGCGTGTGACGACCGGCCGCTGAAGGCGATCGTCTGCGCCGGAAGTGCGGCCCGAGCGAAGGCACGGAGCGGCACCTTACCGAACACGACCGCCGCCGGGTAGAGCGCTACGATCCAGAAGAGCACGCAGATCCCCGAGACGATCACGATGTAGCCGAGGATCGCGCCGAGCGCGCTGGTCCCCATCTTGGCCGCGAGCGGCACGGCGAGCGCGAAGACGCCGATCGGCGCGAAGCGGAGGATCGCGCGCACGAGTGCGAGTGAGGCGTCCATCACGCCCTCCACGACGCGCACCACCGCCGCGCGACGGTCAGCAGCGACCCGCATGAGCGCGACCGCGAATACGACGGTGGTGACGATCACGGGAAGCATCGCGCCGTCGGCGGCGGCCCTGATCGGATTCGCTGGCACGAGCGAGACGAGCCACTCAGCAGCGCTCGGGATGCTGCGCGCGCTTTCGGCGGCGGCCGTGGCGCCGCTGGCCGCGCCAGAGCGCAGCGCGTCCACTGCGGTGGGGTCGAGCGGGATCAGCGCGATGAGCGGCGAACCGAGCAGGACAGCGAACGCGGCGGCAACGGAGACCACCACTGCGAAGAGCACTATCGCGCGCGCGCCGATTCGTCCTACCGATCGCGGGTCCGGTGCCGATGTCACACCCGAGATCAACGTCGACACGACCAGCGGGATCACCGTCATGCGAATGGCGTTGATGAACACCGTTCCCACTGGTCCGAGCACCGCGAGCAGGCCGACGGCGAAAGCGGACTCGCTGCCGGACAGCGGAATGCCCACTGCGAAGCCTGCGCCGAGTGCGATCAGTACCTGTGTGGTGAGCGACATGGCCGAAAGATGGCGCGGCGGCCGCGCTGCCGATACATATGACTGATGATCTCGGTCAGCAATCTCACCAAGAACTACGGCGACTTCACCGCCGTGGACGACATCTCCTTCGCCGTCGCGCCCGGCGAGGTCCTCGGACTCGTCGGACCGAACGGGGCGGGGAAGACGACCACACTGCGCTGCCTCGCCGGCATCATCGCGCCGTCGGTGGGCAGCGTCGCACTCGCCGGCCATGACGTGCGCACCGACGGTGTGGCCGCCAAACGTGCACTGGCGTTCATCCCCGACGAGCCGCACCTGTTCGACCATCTCACGGTCGAGGAACATCTGCGCTTCGTCGCGCGGGTGTTCGGCGTGGCCGACGTGGAGCAGCGGATCGGGCCAGTGCTGGCCGAGCTCGAGCTCACCGAGAAGCGCCGGTCGCTCCCTGACGAGCTCTCGCGCGGCATGAAGCAGAAGCTCGCGATCGCCTGCGGTCTGCTCCACGACCCCACGGCGCTCGTGCTCGACGAACCGCTCACCGGGCTCGATCCCGGAGGAATGCGGCGCATGCGAGCGACGATCGCCGCGCGTGCGCGTGCCGGCGCGGCCGTGGTGCTCTCGTCGCACCTGCTCACGCTCGTCGAGGAACTCTGCACCAAGATCTTCGTGATCCGGCGCGGACGCTGCGTCGCGTACGGGTCGCTCGCGGAGATCGTCGGCGCGCACCCGGAGCTCGGCGGACGTTCGCTCGAGGATGTATTCCTGGCGCTCACTGGCGACGGCGAGGGTCAGGTCGCGTCGTGACCGGCGCGTTCTGGTACCTCATCCGCACCTCGATGCGGAACCGGCTGCGGCGACAGGCCTCGCGACTGCGGACTCCGCGCTACGCCGTCGCGTTCGCTCTTGGCATCGTCTACTTCTGGTTCTTCTTCCTTCGCAACGCTCGCACGGGGGCGCTGGACGCGACCACGACCGTCGTGATGCTCGCGTTCGCGGGCGTTGCCGTGCTCGGATACCTCGCCTGGTCATGGGTCTTCGGGACCGATCGCACCGCGCTCGCCTTCACGCGCGCCGAGGTCGCGATGCTCTTCACGGCCCCTGTGAGCCGCCGCGGCCTCATCCTCTACAAGATCGCGCAGTCGCAACTCGGCATCCTGGTCTCTGTGGTGATCTGGTCGGTCATCCTCAATCGTGCGGGCGACCCCGTCGCGAGCCTCATGCGCGGCCTCGGACTCTGGGTCGCGATCAGCACGCTCTCGCTGCATCGACTGGGGATCGGACTCTGGCGCGCCGGGGCGACCGAGCTCGGTGTGGGCGGCGCGCGCCGAAGCCTCCCGGCGTTGCTCGTGTTCGCGGCGGCCTTGGGCGCCGTCGGTTGGAGCTTCTGGTCGCACTGGGAGTGGGTCTCAGGTGCCAGCGATGCTCGGCGTACATTCGACGCGATCGTCAGCATCGTCGACCTGCCGCCGGCAGCGATCGTGTTCTATCCGGTCAAACTCGCCTTCGCACCGGTGATGCTGCGCGACCCGGGGCCCTGGGCGTTCGCGTTCATGCAGGCGTTGCTGCTGCTCTCGTTGCATGTGTGGTGGGTGCTGAGCAGTGACGCAGCGTTCGAGGAAGCGGCCGCTGAGGCGTCGGAGCACCGCGCCAAGCAGATCGAGCAGTTGCGCGCACGGCGCGGGGGTACCGCGGTCGTGACTGCCAAGTCGGTGCGACGCACGATCCCGCTATCGGCCACTGGTACTCCCGCGATCGCGATCGTCTGGAAGAATGCGCTCTGGATGCTGCGGACCAATCAGTTCCGGGCGCTGCTGATCCCCCCGTTGATGCTGTTCGGCGGGCTGCTCGCCTTCGGCACAAGCGACGGGAAGATGGGGATCGTCTTCGCGGTCCTCAGCGGCGTGTTCATCGTGATGTTGCTCCTCTTCGGCCCGGTGAGCATGCGCAACGACCTGCGCAGCGACCTCCTTCACCTGCCGATGCTCAAGACGCTGCCGATCCCGGGGCGCCATGTGGTGCTCGCGCAGGTGATGAGCGGCGCGCTCTCATTGGCGGCCTCCCAGGTGCTGCTGGTCGGAGTCGCGTACGCGTCGCTCACGCTGTCGCCAGGTAAGTCGCCGGTCCCGCTCCAAGTGATCGTCGCCTGTGCGATCGCAGCGCCCGCGTTCCTGCTCGCGCTGAATGCGGCGAACTTCACATTGCACAACGGCTTGGCACTGCTCTTTCCCGGCTGGGTCAGACTCGGGGAGAATGGTCCGGGCGGCGTCGAAGCCACCGGCCAGATGATGCTGACGAGCCTTGCGATGCTGCTCGGGCTCGCACTGCTGCTCGTCGTTCCGGCTCTCGCGGGCGGCGTGGGATATCTCGTGTTCAGCACCGAGATGGGCACGGCGACGTTGGTCGGGCTGTTGGTCGCCGCTGTCGTCCTCGCCGCCGAGACCTGGTTGATGGTCTCGGGGCTCGGACGCGCGTTCGAGACGGTGGAGCCGACGCATGTGGGTTAGCGTGACGGCCCGCTGAGGCCGCGCCGCACGGCCGCGTCGATGTCCTGCGACTCGCCGACGCCAGTGTAGACGACCGTCCCGGTACCATTGAGCACGACGACGTAGCTCGTGTGCGGCACGCTGTACGCCTTCACCGCCATGTCGTTGCGATCGAACACCAGGATGCCCGTCATGCCGCTGGCGGCCGCGAACGCGCGCTGCCGCTCAGGTGACTGGTTCGCCGAGACTCCGACGCTCACGAACGTGACCTGCTCTGCGTACTTGCTGCGTGCGGCCGCCATAGCGGGCTCGAGCTTGCGGCAGAGCGGGCACCAAGTCGCCCAGAACTCCAGGATCACTGGTTTTCCTTTACCGATCATGCTCGCGAGATCCATCGGCGCGCCATCGAGCGACTCGACCATCGCGCCGGGTGCCTTCAGTCCGACGGCGATGCCAGACTCCTGCGCCGCGAGCGAGGTTGACGTGGGCGAAGCGAGCAACGCGAGCGCGACGAGGGAAGCGGCGGCCAGCATGGAACGGCCCATCAGGACACTCCTGGAAAGGGATCGAACGGGATCGGTGCACGGGCGGACGCACCCCACAAGTGGTGACCTCGAGCAAGAGTTCCCGGGAACTCTTGAGCGTGTCGACGCTTCTACTCAGCGTGACCCGATCCGTGGCCGACTCGCCAGCACAATCATTCGAAGCCGTCGCTCTGCCGCACCTACCTGCGGTCGCGCGGGTGGCGCGCGCGCTGACGCGCGACGCGGTCGACGCCGACGACCTCGTGCAGGAGACCTTCCTGCGCGCCCTGCGCCACTGGAACACCTTCGTCCCCGGCTCCGACTGCCGTCGCTGGCTCGCGACGATCTGCCGCAATGCCTTCCTCGCGCAGGCGGGGCGCGGTCAACTGGTCACGGCGGTCGAGGACGACGCGCTGGAGGCGTATGCGGCGGCGGACGCACATATCACCGCGCGCGCGGCCGGACTGAACGACCTCTTCGACCGGTTCGACCTCGGCCCTGCCATAAGCGCGGCGATCAGCGATCTCGATCCGATCTTCCGCGACGTCGTGACGCTCTACGATGTCGAGGGCTTCTCCTACGAGGAGATCGCCGAGCTCCTCACGATCCCGCTCGGCACCGTACGCTCTCGTCTCTACCGTGCGCGTCGCCAGTTGCAGGAAACGCTCATCACGCACGCGATCGACCGTGGATTCGCCTCTACCCCAAGGACGCTTTGATGACCCTCCCTCCCACGCGTTCCGAATGCGCCGAGATCGTCGGCCGTCTCTGGCCGCATCTCGACGGCGCGCTCCCCGAGTCGGAGCGCGAGCGGGTCATCGCGCATCTCGAAGGGTGCACCGCCTGTCGCTCCCACTACGACTTCGCGAGCGCGTTCTTGCGTGCCGTACATCGCGCCAAGCCCGACGACACGGAGTTCACGGCCATCCGCGAGCGCGTGGGCCGCGCCCTTGCGGGTGCGACGAGGTAGCGTCCGCGGCGCGCTTGCGGCCAGAGCGCACGGGAATGCGCGCTGGGTGCCACGCTCGGGTTGGCTGACGTAACTTTCGGGGTCCCCAACCAGACCACGAGATGCACAGCAAGTCCGGCGCCGACCTGATCACCGAAGCCAAGAGTCGCACGCGACACGTGTCGATCGACGACGTGAAGAAGTCGATCGGCGGCGAACGCGTGCCGTTGCTCCTCGACGTGCGCGAGCCGCAGGAGACGAACCTCGGTCGCCTCCCCGGCGCGATCGTCATCCCGCGCGGCACGATGGAGACGCGGGTCGAGGCCGTCATCCCGCGCGACGCATCGGTCGTGATCTACTGCGCCAGCGACAATCGCTCCGCGCTCGCTGCCGACACGCTCACGCAGATGGGCTACGCGCAGGTCGCATGGATGAAGGGCGGCTTCAACGGATGGGCCGTTTCCGGCGGACCGGTCGCGAGCTGACGTGACCGCCGTGGCGAAGCATCCGCTGGTCGCGCGGCTCGAGCGCGCACTCGCGGGACGCGCGCCGGGGTTGGCCGAGCGCGACGAGCCCTTCAAGGAAGCCGCCGTCGCACTGATCCTCCGCCCCCGCGAGGACGATGACGCCGACCTGCTCCTCATCCGGCGCGCCATGCGCGCGGGCGACCCGTGGAGCGGGCAGATCGGGCTGCC
>JANOWT010000040.1:0-9383 GCA_031418115.1 Gemmatimonadota bacterium | reverse complement strand
GACGGTTTCGCGGCCGAGCCGTACGAGGGGCCAGAGGGCCGCGGCATCATGATCCCCACCGATGCCGTCTTTCACCCCATGCGGCGCTGCCGCACCATCGCCGCGCGCGCGCTCGAGCGGGGTGCGCGGCTCTTCACGCACACTGCGGCGCGTGAGGTGAGCGGTGGCACCGTGCGCACCGACACCGGCACGATCCGCGCGCGCCACGTGATCGTGTGCGTGGACGGTCGGCTCGAGCTGCTTCTTCCCTCGCTCGCGGGAGACGTGCGCACCGCGCGCCTACAGATGCTCGCGTCCGCTCCGGCACCCGAGGTCTCGCTCCCTCGCCCGGTCTCGACACGCTACGGCTACGACTATTGGCAGCAGCTCCCCGACGGTTGCGTGGTCTTGGGCGGCGGTCGCGACGTCGCTGAAGAGGCCGAGTGGACGACAGACTCCACGCCGAGCGCGGTGATCCAAAACTTTCTCACCCGCACGCTACGCGAACGAGTCGGCGTGCGCGCAGAGATCACGCACCGCTGGGGTGCCACAGTCTCCTACTCGCGCACCGGCATGCCCATCTTCCGCGAACTCGGCGACGGGTTGCAGGTCGTCGGTGCGTACAGCGGCACCGGCAACGTCGTCGGCGCACTCCTCGGCCGCGCCGCTGCGCAGCGAGCGCTCACCGGCCGCTCAGCGCTCGCCGACCCATTCGTGGACTAACTGACGATGCGCTGGGACCGCCCCTCGGTGCACGAGACCGTGCTCTCGCTCCCCGGCTGGATCGTGGGGCGCGTGGACTACGATCAGGTCTACGCCACCGACGAGGACCGCATGCGCCTCGCGATCGCACTTGCGGCGGAGAACGTCGCGAATGGCTCGGGCGGACCGTTCGGGGCGGCGGTCTTCGAGCGGGAGTCGGGCCGTTTGATCGCCGTCGGCGTGAACGGCGTCGTGCGCCTGAACAACAGTACCGCGCACGCCGAGATGATCGCCCTGCAACTCGCCGAGCGTCGAATCGCGTCGTACAGCCTCGCCGCCGACGGGCATCCGGCGCACGAGCTCTTCACGTCGTGCGCTCCCTGCGCGATGTGCCTGGGCGCGGTGCTCTGGAGCGGCGTGACACGTTTGGTCTCGGCCGCACAGCGCGAGGATGCTGAGCGGATCGCGTTCGACGAGGGGCCGGTGTTCGCCGAGAGCTACGCCTATCTGCGCGCCCGAGGCATCGAGATCGTCGATGGAGTGCTGCGTGCGGACGCGCGAGCGGTGCTGGAGGAGTACGGCCGGCGCGGAGGCGCGATCTAGAACGGATAAGAGGTAGGAAGTTCCTCCCACCTCCCACCTCCCACCTATCTCCTGTCGTTCAGATTCACCGTCTGCGTCGGGTACGCGAACCGCGCTTCCGCCTCCTCGACGATCCGCATGATGCCGAGGTAGTGCATCTCACGGATGCGGCGGAACTCGTCGGGATCGATCGTCAGCACCCAGCAGAAGACCTCCAGATCGATCGACGACGGCGAGAACTGCGAGAAGCTCACCATCACGCGTCCCGGCCAGGTGCTCTCGTGCGCGCGCAGCATCGCCTCGATCCCGTCGCGGATCCTCCCGACCTGTGCCGCCGAGGTGCTGTACTCGAGCCCGATCATCGTGCGCAGGCGAATGCGGTCGCGCGGGCCGAAGTTCTCACTCCGCGACTCGGCGAGTCGGCCGTTGGGAATGCTCACGACCGTGCGTTCGAGCGTGCGTATCCGCGTGGAGCGCAGACCGATCGATTCGATCTCACCCTCCACGCTATCGACGATCACCCAGTCGCCCTGCCGGAACGGTTGATCGACGCCGATCGAGAGCGACCCGAAGAAGTGCTCGAGCGACTTCTGCGCACCGAGCGCCACCGCGATGCCGCCGATGCCGAGTCCGGCGAGGATGGTCGCGATCGGATAGCCGAAACTCGCGACCACCGTGAGGAGCCCGATCACGAGCACCAAGAGCCGTGCGACGCGCCCAACGAGCGGGATGAGCGACCGGAGGGCCGGGTGTGACGAGCCCCAATCGGTTGCAGGCAACGCCAGCTGCAGCACGCCGATCACGCGCAACAGGATCCAGAAGACCGCGACGACCGCGATCGCCTGCTGAAGCTCCACGACGACGGTCTCGGCCGGACCTGGCAACGCGATCCAGTACAGGAGCAGTCGCGAAGTCGCGACGCCGATCAACAGCACGATCGGCCCGCGAGCCGACTGCACGAGTGCGTCGTCGAGCTCCGTCTCCGTACGGCTGACGATGCGTTTGAGGAGCGACTGTACGGGACCGGCCAGCAGTAGGCCGACGGTCGCTGCGAGCGGGATCAGCGTGAGGAGCGCGAGCCACTGCCACCACTGGAGGCCGAATGGTCCGGTGCTGCGCAATGCTGCCGGCAGGTGCTCTCGCACCCAATGGTCCGGCAGGGAGCGGAACATCGAATCGACGAGCGCGACGGTCGGTGCGGAGAAGACCCACCGCACCCGGCCCGCGCGCACCTCGCGTGCGAGACGCACCGGCACCAGGCGTCCCGCTCCCAGATCGACCTCGCCGATCGACTCGCGATCGCGCGGCAACCCATCCGCCGAATCGCCGGATGCGAACGGTGAGATGCGTTCGAGATCGAGCCGAACGCGACTGTCGAGCACCGAACTGAGCCGCCGCGCCAACTCGCTGGCTCGCCCCTTCGCCGCGGGATCAGAGAGATCGAGGTACTCCGCCGCACGTACGAGGTCGTTGGTCCGCGTCGCAGCGATGAAGCCCTGGAGCGCAGCCCGAGGAGAACCCGGATCGACTGCGACCACCACCGAAGCCGCCTCCACCGGCACCGGCGCCGACGAGCGACCGAGCAGACCCTGCGCGTCCGCGGATCCGGGGAGGGCCGAACCGAGCGCCAGAGCGCACGAGAGCGAGAGCAAGAAGCGACTGAACGGTGACATCCCGCAAGCTCGACGGGTCGCGCACGCATCGCAAGCCATCGCTTAGCTTCAAAGGACACCCCGCACCCGTCGAGCCATGGCCGCCTCCCCGAACGCCCCGCATCTCGCCGACCCCGACAAGAACCCGTCCTTCACACGCGGCGTCTTTCAGGGTGAGATCCGAGAAGATCTCGTCTTCCCTTTCCCCGAGCCGAGCACCGAGGACCGCGAGGCCCTCGTACAGATCCTCGATTCCTTCCGTAGTTGGGCCAAGGACACGCTCGATCCGGCCAAGCTCGATCACGATGCCAAGTTCCCCGACGAAGTTCGCACCGGCATGGCCGAGCTCGGGCTCATGGGGCTCAACATCCCCGAGGCGTACGGGGGCTTTGGCGCCTCGACACTCGTCTTCTCGCGCGTCTTCGGTGAGATCGGCGCGCACGACGCGGCACTCGCGGTCTACTTCGGCGCGCACCAGAGCATCGGCATCAAGGGGATCATCCTCTTCGGCACCGAGGCGCAGAAGCAGCAATGGCTCCCTCGCTGCGCCTCGGGCGAGCTGATCGGCGCCTTCTGCCTCACCGAGGCGGGATCGGGCTCCGACGCGCAGGCGATGCGCACCACTGCCGTCCCCAGTGCCGACGGCAAGCACTACGTCATGAACGGCACCAAGATCTGGATCTCCAACGCCGGCTACGCGGGCGTCTTCACTGTGTTCGCGAAAGTCCCCGTCACGATCGACGGCAAGGAGAAACAGCGCGTCACCGCCTTCATCGTCGACGCCCACGCGCCCGGTATCTCCCTCGGCAAGATCGAGGAGAAGATGGGCATCAAGGCGAGCGACACCCGCACGGTGACGTTCGAAAACGTGATCGTCCCGGCGGAGAATCTCCTCGGTGACGTCGGCGGCGGATTCAAGATCGCACTCGAGATCCTCAACTCCGGCCGCCTCGGACTCTCGGCCGGTTCCTCCCGCGGCACGCGCGCCATGATGAAGCACGCGATCGAATACGCCAAGCAGCGCGAGCAGTTCGGGCGGCCGATCGGTTCGTTCGAGATGATCCAGAAGAAGATCGCGCTCGCCGCCGCCGACTGTTACGCCGCCGACGCAGGGTGGATGCTCTGCGCCGGCATGGTCGACCGCGGTGGCGTGGACTTCTCGCTCGAGACCGCCGCCTGCAAGATCTTCGCGTCAGAGCTCGCGTTCCGCACCGCGAGCGAAGCGATGCAGATCGCCGGCGGCATCGGCTACTCCAAGGAAGCACCGTACGAGCGCGCGCTCCGCGACTCGCGCATCAACCTGATCTTCGAAGGCACCAACGAGATCCTCCGCGCCCTCATCGCGCTCATGGGACTCCAGCAGCCGGGCGAGGAACTCAAGGCGGTCGGCAAGGCCTTCAAGGACCCGCTCAACTCGATCGGCGCGATCTCGAGCTACCTCACCGGCCGCGTCAAGCGCACGCTCACCAAGCCGGAGTTCAAGCAGGTGCATGAACTCCTCGCCGACGAGGCCGACAAGGTCGCCGACAACATCCACGGGCTCGCGCTCGCAGTGGAGAAGGCGCTGATCGAGCACGGCAAGGCGATCATCGACCGGCAGATGTTGCAGGAGCGCATGGCGAACGCGGCGATCGACATCTATCTCGCGACCGCCGTCCTCTCGCGTGCCACGCTCGCCATCCAGAAGCACGGCGTAGAGGCCTCCCAGCCCGACCTCGACGCGGCCCACCTGTTCATCTCCATGGCCATGCGCCGCACCCGTCGCGCCATTCGGGCGATCGAGCGCAACGCCGACGACCGGATGCGCGACGTGGCTCAGCGGGCGCTCGATACGGGGGATCTGACGGTTCCCACACCGACGGATGTGCCATAGGGGCAGAGGTGTGAGGTGTGAGGTGTGAGGTGTGAGGGGGAAAGCGATTAGCTTTCTTCCCGCGTCTCGTTTCCGGGCCGCTTCGTCATCCTTCGGCCTCAAGCGTTCCCGTGACCCTGCTGTCCTGCTCCAACGTCGGCATCTCGTTCGGCGCTACCGTACTCCTCAAGGACGTCACCTTCACCGTCGCCGAGGGCGAGCGCTGGGGCATCGTCGGACGCAACGGCTGCGGCAAGAGCTCGCTCTTCAAGATCCTCACCGGCAGCATGATGCCCTCGGCTGGCAGCGTTGCGCGCCGCCCTGGGCTCCGGCATGCGCTGCTCGACCAGCACCGCGCGTTCGAAGGCATCGTGACGGTCTGGGACGCGGCCGCCACCGCCTTCGCCGACGTCGTCGCGCTCGAACACTCGCTCGCCGAACAGGCGGCCCAGCTCGCGGTGCTCGGCGAACGGACTCCCGACAGCGTGCTGGAGAAGTTCGGTCACGATCAGGAACGCTTCGCCGACATGGGCGGCTACACTTTCCATGCCCGCGTCGACGCTGTGCTGCAGGGACTCGGCTTCGACGCCGAGGACTCGAAGACACGCGCCGTCACGTCGCTCAGCGGTGGAGAGCGCGGGCGCGTGGGGCTCGCGGCGCAACTCATCGCGCCGGCCGAACTGTTGTTGCTCGACGAGCCGACCAACCACCTCGACATCGAGACGACGGACTGGCTGCAGGGCTGGCTCAAGGAGTGCGACGAGACGGTGATCGTCATCTCGCACGATCGCGCGTTCCTCGACGAGATCGCCGACCACGTCCTCCATATCGAGGGCGGATCGTCGGAGTCGTATCGCGGCGGCTATTCGAGCTTCGTCAACCAGCGCACTGAGCGCCGGCTCTCGCGTGACCGCGAGGTCGAGCGCCAGCGGAAGTTCGTCGCGAAAGAAGAGGACTACATCCGGCGCAACCTCGCCGGTGTGAACACGTCGCAAGCGAAAGGACGCCGCAAGCGGCTCGAACGCCTGCCGCGCCTCACGCCGCCGCCGGGTTCTGCCGGCGCGATGTCGCTGCGGCTCGAGTCGTCCGAGCGCGGTGGCGATCGCGTGATCGCCGCCGACCACCTCACGGTCAAGGTCGGTGAGCGCGTACTCGTCGATGACTTCACGGGCGTCGCACAGCGCGGTGACGTGATCGCGCTCGTCGGGCCCAACGGCGCCGGCAAGTCCACGCTGCTCTCCACGCTCCTCGGCTATCGCACGCCCGCGAGCGGCGAAGCGAAGGTCGGCGGCTCGATCTCGCCGGCCTGGTTCCGTCAGGATCTCGCGGACCTTCCGCTGCAGAAGACGATCTACGACGCGATCGGCGACCTGCGCCCACTCTGGACCCGCGGTGCGATCCAGAATCACCTCGGCGCCTTCGGCTTCTCCGGCGACGAGGTCATGCGCGGCATCGCGTCACTCTCGGGCGGTGAGCGCGCGCGCATCGCGCTGGCGATCATCACGCTCGCCAAGGCGAATCTCCTCGTGCTCGACGAGCCGACCAATCATCTCGACGTGGAGAGCATCGAGGCGATCGAAGATGCGCTCGACGACTACGAGGGCACGGTGGTGCTCGTGAGCCATGATCGCGCCTTCTTGCGCGAGTTGGCGACGCGCGTCTGGGCGTTCGACGGAAATCGCGTCACCGACTTCGATGGCCCGTTCGTGGAATGGGAGGCTGACAAGGCGATGCGCATCGCAAAGGCCTCACGCGCCGAAGCCGAGGCCTCGGAACAGCGGCGCGCGCAGGAGAAGAAGGTCGCAAAGAAGTCTCCGCCCGCCGCCAAGGACGAAGGTCAGGCGAACCGTCGCGCCGGCAAGCGTGCCGCTGACGACGCTGAGAAGTCGGTCGCACGCCACGAAGCACGCGTCGCCGAGATCGAAAGCCAGCTCGCCGACGCTGACCTGTACAACGGAACGGCCGACGGGGCGCGCAAGGCCGCGCAGCTCGACAAGGAACT
Source organism: Gemmatimonadota bacterium (assembly GCA_031418115.1). Taxonomy (GTDB): domain Bacteria; phylum Gemmatimonadota; class Gemmatimonadetes; order Gemmatimonadales; family Gemmatimonadaceae; genus Pseudogemmatithrix. The sequence goes on along the minus strand of JANOWT010000040.1, from coordinate 2,614 downwards.
CGTGAAGGCCCGCCGCGAGCTCGACGCGGCGATGGCCGCGTGGGCCGAGGCCTCTGAGCGGAACTAGGCCGCTGCGGAACTAGACCGCTTCAGGCCGCAGCGCGAGGTACGCAGTGATCGTCTGCTTGAGCGCCATCCGCGCCGACGTCTCGAGCTCATACTCCACGCTGATCGAGTTGAGCTGCTCGGCGCCGTGCTTCCGCAGCCGCGTCATGATACCGTCGTTGTGCGTGTTGCGGCGCGAATACTCGCGGCTCGCCATCCAAAGGGCGTTCGCCGCATGCCACACATCCTCTGGCACCTTGCCCGGTCCGTCCTTGGCGGTCTCCTCGTAGCGCGTCGTCGCGCCGGCGAGAAGCCGATCACAGATCTCCACCACGTCCGCGACGCCCTCGAGCTCGAGGTCGTCCAGCCCGTGGCCCAGGATGCGCGTGAGCCGGCCGTGCTGGTGGCAGCTCTCGTTCGCCGCACGCACGAGCGCGTCGGCGGCGTCGCGGACGGGGGTATTGGAGGGCTTGGAGGCGCGCGGAGCGGACTTGGTGGTCATCGGATCACGGTCGGGTAGGAGATGGCTGAACACTCACCTTGTGCGACACCGAGGCGCAAGCGGGGTGTGCGCGCAGCCTTCGGTGTGCGGCCGCGACCGGATGTGAGGCGGCCTCAGCGGATCTCGCCCGCCCGGATCAGCAGCGGCCACGTGACCGTCCGCCGGTCCATCATCCCCCACGCCTCTGCCAGCTCACTCTCGAACGCCACGATCGGCTCCTCGCCCCGCGCCGCGATCAGGCGCTGCGTCCCCGACCAGGAGCGCAGGAATCCCGTGTACTGCGCGAGCGTCCAGTCTTCCTTGAGCTCGAAGGGCGGCGCCACCAGCTCGTCGATCGGCAAGGCGATCGAGCGGTACTCATCGTGGATCCAGTGATGTCCGGCGGGCCAGTAGTGCCCGAGCGTGACGTCGTGGTGATGACGTACCACGAGATCCACTGCGGCAGAGACCTGGCTGTGCACGTACGCGAACACCGCGAGCACACCACCGGGCTGTAGTACGCGCCTCGCCTCGCGACCGAACGCGTCGGCGTCGAACCAATGCAACGCCTGCCCGACCGTCACGAGCTGTGCGGTGTGATCGACGATGCCGCTCTCGTACTGCGCCACACCGTACTCGACGCGCGCGTGCAGCGCTGCTCGGCGGATCTGCTCCTCACTCGCGTCAGTGGCCACCACACGCGCGAATCGCGTCACGAGTCCGGTCGCGACCTGCCCGTTCCCCGTGCCCGCATCCCAGGCGAGCGCAGTCCCCGGCGATATCACCGCCAGCCAATGGAAGAGCGCGAGCGGATAGCGCGGCCGATACGTCGCGTAGGTGGCCGCGTGAGCCGAGAAGTGATCGGCGAAGGCGCGTGTCGATCGCGGCGTCACCATGCGGATGCTGTCGACCCATCGAGCGATGCGAGCGCGCTCACGGCGCCGTCGGCTCCGCGGCCACGAACGCGAGTCGGTCGCCTGACGGGCTCAACGCCAATCGCGTGATCCCCTTCACGCCGAGTGGCGCGAAATCCGCGAGCACGTCCCACCGGTCGCCGACACGCACGAGGATCTGCGATCCCACGGCGGAGATCAACTGACCTCCCGCGGTCCAGAGGTGATAGTCGGCGCGCGCCGGTGCCGGCACGACACGGCGGACAGCGTGCGTGCGAACGTCCACTTCGCTGATCCAGTTCGTGTCCGCTCCTTCCTGCAGGAACGTGAACGCATCGCGCCCCGGAACGCGCGCAAGCGCCCGCCCGATCCCGCGCGCCAGCGTGTCGGCTCGCTCCGTGCGCACGTCCACGAGCACGAGCGCGTTGAGCACGCCGCGCGATCTCGGCGGGCTGAGGACGAACGTGCCGAGGGTCGCGGTGCCGACCCAGACGTGGTAGCCCACCGGTCGCAGCGCGCGCAGTACGAGCGCGGGACTTCCACCGTCGTCGGTGAAGCGCCAGAGCCGCTGCGTCGAGTCGCGCTCGACACGGATCACCGAGAAGCCCTCGCTCTCGGGGATGATCGTCGCTGAGTATTCACTCTCGGGCGTCGAGGTGACTCGCGTGTGGGCGCCGCCGGTCACACTCACACGCCAGATGTCGGCCTGCGCATCCGCGCGTACGCTCGTGAAGAGCACCTGAGCACCGTCGCGCGTGAACGCCGGCTGATTGTCGTAGCCCGCTCGCGCGGTGACATTCACCGGTCGGCCTACCGAGAGTCTCGATCCGATCTCGCTGAGTGGGGCGACCCAGATATCGGTGCCGCCCTGGGCACCTGCCACCTTCGGCTGGATCAGTTGCAGCGCCAGCAGCAGCGCCAAGGGTGCCAGCATCGTGTCCAGCGCTCTTCCGATTACGATCCTCATCGCACGCTCCTCAGTCTGGGTCGTCACACCGCAGGCAACACGGTCCCACCACACACGCCGAACCCGATCCGCGCCCGCCCTTCGGCCTCGCACCACCCGCGCACGATCACCTCGTCCCCGTCGGCAAGGAACGCACGCCGCTCTCCATTCTCGAGTGTCAGCGGTTCGCTCCCGCGCCAGGTGAGTTCGAGCAGGCACCCGCGCGACCCCTTGTCGGGACCAGAGACG
>JANOWT010000039.1:0-6429 GCA_031418115.1 Gemmatimonadota bacterium | reverse complement strand
CGCGGAGCTCTGGGGTCTGGCGACGTTGATGCTCGACCTCCTCCACCGATACCAGCTCAGCCCGACCGACGGAGCGCACGTGTATACCACCACTACCTTGATGCACCGCCATGGGCTTCCGCGGCCGGCCGCGCGCCACGTCACTGCCGCTGCATCGCGTGCAATCAGCTTCGTGCGCCCCCGGCGCGAGCACACCAACGCGGCGGCCCGGAAAGCGGTCCCGTTCGACGACGACACAGTGGCCGAGTTCTGACGCCGGTGCGCCGGAGCGGCTATCGCGCATCGATCGTCGCCGTTGGATCGAGCACCCGACGAGACCATTCGTGTAGTGCGGGATTGCCGGCGAGCACGCTGGACGCCGAGAGGCCGCGCAGATGCCTCCCGGTGAGCGTGGTCGCGAGGCCCCCCGCCTCGCGCACGAGCAGCATGCCGGCGGCGAAGTCCCAGGGGGAGAGGATGTTCTCCCAGAATGCATCAAAGCGTCCGCAGGCGACGCTTGCCAAGTCGATGCTCGCCGCGCCCGGCCGGCGGACCCCGGAGACCTGTGCCATCACGCGCGACATCTGTGCCTGGTAGGGCGGGATGTCGGCGGGGTCCTTGAACGGGAAGCCGGTGCCGATGAGTGCGCGCTGCGGATCGGTGATCGTGCTGACGCGGATCGGCGTGCCGTTCATGAAGGCGCCACCGCCGGCGGTCGCGGTGAAGAGTTCGTCGCCGGGGACATCGTAGACGACAGCGGCGACCGGTTCGCCGTCCATGAGCACTCCGATCGAGACGGCGTACTCAGGGTAGCCGTGCAGGAAGTTGGTGGTGCCGTCGAGGGGGTCGATCACGAGGGCGATGCCGCGGGCCAGGCGCTCGGGCTCGGTGGTGGCGGCCGACTCCTCGGCGAGGATGGTGGCGCCGGGGAGCTCACGCGCGGCGATGGCGAGGATCCGTTCCTCGGCGGCGACGTCGACCTCGCTCACGAAGTCGGTCGGCCCCTTGGAGCGCCAGTCGATGCTCCGGACGCGGGGGGCCGCGGCGCGGATCACGCCCGCGGCCTCGCGCGCCGCCCGCACTGCGATCTCCAATAGATCCTGCCGCTCCGGTTGATAGCCCATCTCACGCTCCGTAACTTCGTGGCATGCCACGCATCTTCAGCGGGATCCAGCCCTCCGGCGAACTCCACATCGGGAACTACCTCGGGGCGGTGAAGAACTGGGTCGCGCTCCAGCACGAGCACGAGTCGTTCTTCTGCATCGTAAACTACCACGCCATCACGATCGCGTTCACGCCAGACGAGTTGCGGCGCCGGACACGCGACATGGCCGTGTCGCTGCTCGCGTCCGGACTCGATGCGTCGAAGGCCACCGTCTTCGTGCAGTCGGACGTGCCCGAGCACACGGAGCTCGCCTGGATATTCAATACGATCACGCCGCTCGGTGAACTCGAACGACAGGTGCAGTTCAAGGACAAAGCCGGGCGCCAGGAGCAGGTGATGGCCGGCCTGCTCAACTATCCCGTGCTGCAGGCGGCGGATATCCTGCTCTATCTCGCGGACACCGTGCCAGTGGGTGAGGATCAGGTGCAGCATCTGGAGCTGTCACGCGTGGTGGCGCGCAACTGGAACGCGCGTTTCTCAGCCGATGCGCCCTACTTTCCCGAGCCGCAGCCGCGGCTGACGCCGACGCGTCGGATCGCCGGACTCGACGGACAGGCGAAGATGTCGAAGTCGATCGGGAACACGATCGGTCTATTGGAGACGCCGGAGCAGGTGTGGGACAAGCTGCGTCCGGCGGTCACCGATCCCGCGCGCCAGCGCAAGACCGACGCCGGCGAACCGGAGAAGTGTCCGGTGATCTATCAACTGCACAAGGCGTTCTCACCGCCGGCGGTGGTCGACGAGGTGGAAGAGAAGTGTCGTGGTGCCGGCTGGGGCTGCATGGATTGCAAGAAGGCACTGCACACGCACATGATGGACGAGCTCACGCCGATCCGTACGCGCGCGGCCGAGCTGCACGCTCGGCCGAAGGACGTGGACGAATTGTTGCACGAAGGAGCGCGCCGCGCGCGGCTGGTCGCGCGCGAGACCATGGACACCGTGCGTGCAAGGATGGGACTCGATGCCTCTCATTGACATGATCGTCGAGGCCTTTCGCCTCGATCTCGCGGCCAAGTTGCTCATCGCCGTGCTGGTCGGTGGCGGCGTGGGGCTCGAGCGCGAGCTCAAGGGAAAGCCGGCCGGACTGCGCACGAACATCCTCATCTGCCTCGGATCGGCGTTGCTGATGGACCTCTCGATGAGCCTCGCGGCGACGTACGGAGGCGATCCCGGCCGTATCGCGGCGCAGGTGGTCACCGGCATCGGATTCCTCGGTGCGGGGACGATCCTCCACACACGCGGGCAGATCACCGGGCTCACTTCGGCGGCGACGATCTGGGTGGTCGCAGCGCTCGGTCTGACGATCGGTGCGGGCTACTTCCTGGAAGCGGCGGGCTCTTCGCTGACGGTGATCATCGTGTTGGTCGGGCTCGGCTGGGTCGAGCGGCGCTATCTTCCGCATGCGCAGGACTCGCAGGGCGACCGGCCGCTGCAGGCGTGGGAGACGCGACGGGCCACCGATCGTCGGGGTCGTCCGGCGTCGACGACGGAGATGCCGGTGGTGCCGGCGCCAGCAGAGGCGCCGAGTGCGCGCACCGGTCGGCGCACCGCGGACTGACGATGAACCTACACGGACAGGGGTGATGGAGAAGATCATCAAGGCGGCGGTGGAACGTGGCGCATCGGACCTGCACATCAAGGCCGGCGACGTGTTCCGCGCGCGTATCGACGGCAAGCTCATCGCGCTCACCAAGCAGGCGCTCACGCCCGATCAGACGCGCTCGATCGCGATGCGGCTGATCTCGAACGAGGACGACCGCGCGCGGATCGACAAGCTCCAGGACTACGACTGCTCGTGGGGCGCGCCCGGGATCGGCCGGTTCCGCGTGAACATCCTGCGACAGCGGTCGAGCTTCATGATCGTGATGCGGGTGATCCCGTTCGAGGTGCCGAGCTTCGATCGGCTGGCCGTGCCCGATGTGCTGAAGCGGATCTCGGAAGCGGAGCGCGGGATGATCCTCGTCACGGGCGTCACAGGCTCGGGCAAGAGCACGACGATGGCGGCGATGATCAACCACATCAACCAGCATCAGAACAAGCACATCGTCACGCTCGAGAATCCGATCGAGTTCCTGCACCGCGACCTGCAGAGTTCGGTGACGCAGCGCGAGATCGGCGTCGACACCGAGAGCTTCCGGATGGGACTGCGCGCCGCCCTGCGCCAGGACCCCGACGTGGTGCTGATCGGCGAGATGCGCGATCCCGAGACGATCGACACGGCGATGAAGGCCGCCGAGACGGGGCACTTGCTCATCTCCACCGTGCATACGCCCGACGCGCAGAGCACGGTGCTGCGCATCATCTCGATGTTCACGCCAGAGGAGCAGGACGTGGTGCGGGTGCGTCTTGCCGAGTCGCTGCATGCGGTGATCTCGCAACGGCTGCTGCCGCGCGCGGACGGCAAGGGACGCGTCGCGGCGCTCGAGATCATGATCGTCACGCCGACGATCCGCGATCTGATCCTCGACCGCGACCGAGTGGGCGAGATCCGCGACTTCATCGCTGACGGGCGTGAGCAGTACGGGATGCAGACGTTCGATCAGCATCTCGAGGATCTCGTGACGAACGGGACGGTGGAGTTCGTCGTCGCGCTCGCGGCGAGCACGCGGCCGAGTGATTTCCAGCTCAAGATGCAGATGTTCAACAGGCCGTCGACGCGCACCGGCGCGATCACGGAAGTGCCGTCCGCCCCAGAGCCGATGACGGGTGGATTCGACTCTGGAATGGGGTTCATGAACGGATGACCATCGATCTCAGAGGGATCTTCGCTCCGGTGGTGACGCCGTTCCGGGGCACGGACGAAGTACTCGATCTCGAGGGCTTCACGACGAACCTCCGATTGCACCTTGCCGACGGCCTGAGCGGGATCGTGGTCGCGGGGTCGACCGGAGAAGCGGCGCTGCTCGACGAGGGCGAGCGATCGGCGTTGGCGGCCGCCGCGCGCGACGTGGTGCCGCGCGACAAGCTCGTGATCATGGGCACGGGGGCGGAGTCGGCGCGCCAATGCGTTGCGCGGTGCCGGGCGGCGGCTGACGCGGGCGCCGATGCGGTGCTCGTGGTCGCACCGCACTACTACTCCAACGCGATGTCGCGCGAGAATCTCGCCACGCACTACTACCGCGTGGCCGACGCGTCGCCGCTGCCTGTGATGCTGTACAACATCCCCAAATACATGCACTTCGCGTTGCCGGCGGACCTTGTGGCGGAGCTCTCGGAGCATGCGAACGTGATCGGCATCAAGGACAGCTCGGGCGACGTGAACATGCTCAAGGGATTCCTCGCGGCGCAGTCGGATTCGTTCTCGGTGATCACGGGGAGCGGATCGGCGTTGCAGGGCGGGCTCGAAGCGGGCGCGCGCGGTGGCATTCTGGCGGTCTCGCTCTTCGCCGCGAAGCTCTCGCTCGAGGTGTTGGCGGCGGTGCGCGCGGGGGCCACCGAACGCGCGACGGCGGCGCAAGCACAGCTCAAGCCGATGGCCGACGTGATCGTCGCAAGGCTCGGTGTGCCGGGGGTGAAGGCGGCGATGGATCGGGTGGGGCGAGTCGGTGGCGCGCCCCGCGTCCCGCTGTTGCCGCTCGGCGTGGCCGGACGAGCCGAGGTCTTCGCGCTCCTGAGCTGAGGTACCGCGGCCGCTGCCGCGCGCCCGAGATCGCGGGTTCGACGCGTTGCTCGGGCCCGGTCCGGGGCGTAGATTTCTCCAACGCCCCGACCATCGGGGCGTTTTTTGTGCCCGCCCGGTCCGCCTCTTCACCTGTCCTGCCAGGAGTTCGCCCGATGTTCGACGCCAAGACCCGCACCATCGTCATCGTCGGCGCGCAGTGGGGCGACGAAGGGAAGGGCAAGCTCGTGGACGTGCTCGCAGAGCGCGCCGACTGGGTGGTGCGGTACCAGGGCGGCGCGAACGCCGGTCACACGGTGCACGTGGGCGATGAGTCGACGGTGTTGCATCAGGTGCCGAGCGGGATCCTGCACCCGGGCGTTCGCTGTGCGATCGGCAACGGCGTGGTGCTCGACGCCGAGAGCGTGTTCGAGGAGGTCGACGCACTCGTGGCCAATGGAGTGGACGTCGCGGGTCGGCTCTACCTGAGTGATCGCGCGCACTTGGTGATGCCGTACCACAAGCTCGTCGACAAGGAGAGCGCGGCGAGCAAGGCGATCGGCACCACTGGACGCGGGATCGGGCCGGCGTACGAGGACAAGGTCGCGCGGCGCGGCATCCGCGTGCTCGACCTGCGCCACCCCGCCAGACTGCGCCAGCTCGTGGAGCGCGGCACCGATCATGCGAACCACATCCTCGCGGGCTTCGGCTCCACCAAGCGCGCCGATGCGGAGTTCACGCTCGCGACGCTCGAGCGGCTCGCGCCGCGGTTGCTCTCGATCGCCGAGGACGTGGGGCTCGCGGTGTACCGCGCGCAGAAGCAGGGAGCGGCGATCCTTCTCGAGGGAGCACAGGGCTCGTTACTCGACATCGACCATGGCACGTATCCGTTCGTGACGTCGTCGAGCACGACGGCCGGTGGCGCCGCGATCGGCGTCGGGATCGGCCCGCGCACGATCGACGCCGCGCTCGGCGTGGTGAAGGCATACACGACGCGCGTGGGTAGTGGCCCGTTGCCGACCGAGTTCGACGAGGTGTTCGGCGAGCATGTGCGCACACTCGGCAACGAGTATGGTGCGACCACGGGACGCCCCCGCCGCTGCGGCTGGTTCGACGCCGTGGTCGTGCGCTACGCGGTGCGCGTGAATGGGCTCACTGGGCTCGCCGTGACCAAGCTCGACGTGCTCGACACGCTCGAGAAGATCGGGCTCTGCACCGGCTACAAGATCGACGGTGAGGTCGTGACGGAGTTCCCTGGCGACATCGCGGATCTGACGGGGATCGAGCCGATCTACGAGTGGTTCGACGGGTGGAAGTCGTCGACGGCCGATGCGCGCACGCTCTACTCGTTGCCGACGCAGGCGAGGGTCTATCTGGACCGGATCCAGGAACTCGTGGAGTGCCCGGCACAGTATGTCTCGGTGGGGACTCGGCGCGACCAGATCATCGGTCTGCACGCGTGACCGGAGCGCAGTGACATGGCCGGCCGTGTGAAGCGGAGATCCTCGCCCGCGGCCAAGGTCGCGGGCAAAATCGGTCGCGCGCTCGACGGGGACAATCCACTGCCAGTGGTCGTGATCGGCGCGGGGCCCTGCGGTCTCGCAGCGGCGGCGGCGATACAGAAGGCGGGGATCGCGGTCACCATCTTCGATCGCGGGTGCGTGGCGAGCTCGGTCGCTTCGTACCC
>JANOWT010000038.1:0-4967 GCA_031418115.1 Gemmatimonadota bacterium | reverse complement strand
GACAAAGTACGACGTGTGGTTCGGGAGTCTCGTGCGTGGGCGCCGGGATGCGTCGGGGCTGACGAACCTACGGAATCGGTACTACGATGCGGCATCGGGTCGGTTCACGCAGCAGGACCCGATCGGGCTGGCGGGCGGGCTCAATCTCTACGGGTATGCGGGTGGGGATCCGATCAACTTTTCGGACCCGTTCGGCCTCTGTCCGATGAAGCTCACCGGCCGGCCTTGTGGACAGCCTTTGGCTGTGCGGAACGTGATCCGAGAGAGCGCGACGAACCCCAGAATCGGTGAGTTCGGCCTCGTGCGGAACGGCGGAACTACGAACCACCAGGGGAATGACATTCTCGCGCTACGAGGCCAGTCGGTGAGGGCCGTCGCTGTCGGTACGGTCTCTGCCGTTGGTCACTCCGAATCGTACGGCAACTACGTAGAGCTGGCCCACAAGAACGCGGACGGGAAAGTCGTTAGCTACTCGTTCTATGCACACCTCGATCGGGCTTCATCGCTGGCGGAGGGGGAAAGCGTGTTCGCGGGCAAATCTGTCGGCGAGGCGGGGAACAGCGGGAACGCGAACGGAACTCCGACTCACGTGCACCTAGAGATCCGAACGCAGAGCATGCCCGGAAGGGGCCTCACAGGTCGACGCGACCCACAGCCGGACGTGAAGTTGGACAACAGGCCATGATTGCAGGTCTCGTGAGGAACTCGAAGATGCATGCATCTAGGATCGTGCTTCTCATCGCGCTGTCAGCGTGCGTCGCTGGAATCGGTGCGCGTTCGCGACAATCCGTAGTTGTGGACGGCGTATTTTCGCTGACGAGAGTCGGCGGACGCGTCTTGGAGTCGCGCGCGCAGAACCAGCGTTCGTGTTCGCTAAGGCCGTATTGGGTTCAAATGACGTTGCGGTCTCCTAGCTGGGTCGACGCGGAGAGTCTCTTCATCAACTGCCGAGAAGACGGATCGTCCTCGGTACACGTGCGGGGCGCGAGCGGGACTTACAGAAGTCGTGGCAAGGACACCATAGACTTCTACGCAACGGAGGCTGGACGTGACTCCACATCTCCTGTCTTCAGCGGAATTATCCAGGGCACCACACTGCGCGTTTTTGGGGACGACGAAGGCGATGGTGACTATGTATACGTCAAGAAGGCGACGTCTCACTGAATGCTGAGCTGACCGCTGGGCGGCCACCGAGCGGCCAGTCCGGAGCGCGCAACCGACCGGCCGGTGAGGTCGCTGAGCGGAGCTTGCCGGCGCGCTTGCCGGCGCGCCTTGGCTCCGCGCCGGCGACGGCGTAGCTTCCGGTGAACCACTCTCACGCGGAGCTCGGTCGATGGCGGACCTCTTGGAGCGTATCACGATTGATCCATCGGTGGCTGGCGGGCGCCCATGCATCCGAGGCCTGCGCATGCGTGTGTCAGATGTGCTCGACCTGCTCGCGGCAGGGGCGACGTCGGACGAGGTGTTGCGGGACTATCCCTACCTGCAACCTGAAGACCTGCGCGCGGTACTGCGATACGCCGCGCGGCGGCTCAATCACCCGACTATCGCGGCGTGACCACGGCTCCGGACTCGGCACCGCGGGGGGAGCTCTGGATCGACGCGCAGCTGCCGCCGGCGCTGGCCGAATGGCTCGCGGCGTGGGGGGCACCCTCCCGACACGTGGCGGACCTCGGCCTATTGGCCGCACCGGACGAAGGGATCTTCGCCGCCGCCCGGGATGCGGTTGCGGTGGTGGTTACGAAGGATGAGGACTTCGTGCGGTTGCTTGAGGCGCACGGACCGCCGCCGCAAGTGGTCTGGGTGACCGTGGGCAACGTCCGGAACGCGCGGCTGCGCGCACTGTTCGAGCAGCACTGGCCAGCGATGCGGGTGCAGCTGGCGGCAGGCGAACCGCTGGTCGAACTCGCGGAACTGACCCAAGCGTAGTGGAGATCGAGGCGAGTCGCTCGCGAGCGTTCTCATCGACTCTGCATGAAGGAAGCCAGCCGGTCGGGCGGCCGTTCGTGGGGAGTGATCAAGAGGTACGAGCGAAAGCACAGCTACGATTGCGGCACGCGTCGGTTCACGCAGACCGACCCGATCGGCTTCGGCGGCGGCCTGAACTTGTACGGCTTTGCTGGAGGGGACCCCGTCAACTATGCCGATCCGTTCGGGCTGAAGCTCTGCTTGAAAGGAAACGTTGCCGAAGCGGCCAAGGCGCTCAAGGAGGCAACCGGAACCGACTTCAAGCTTACGGCGGGCGGGTGCGTCAGGGAGGAGTCCGTCAATCGAGTTACCACCGATGGATTCGGTGCAATATTTGGCAGGTTCAGTGCGATCGTCTCTGATCAGGACAAGGACTTCTCGCTGACGGTCACTTGGGGAGGATTCGATTCTCGCGGGCACGGTGACTCGGGCGGCGGATTCGCAATCGTCGGCGGCGACGTCACCGGTGGCGCGTACGCGCGCCCGGGAGATCGTTGCAGAAGTACCGTGAACTGGGATCTCGCGTCGGTGGTCGTGCACGAACTGCTCGGCCATTCCTTCGCTGGTGCGTACGCCAGCAGGAAGGCTCGGGACAGTCAGACGGGCGCGATTGCAATCGAGAACCGCTACCATGCGGCGGCTGGAAGACCGCAGAGAGATCCCTCCTGTGGCTAGTGAACGGTCATTTCGGCGCTTGGCCGCATACCTCACAGTGACCCTGTCGCTGGCGTGCGGCAACGAGACGCAGGATGGATTGCGCGCGAATGTGGACCTGCGCGACCTCACGGCCGACGAGTGGATCATCGCGGACAGCACGACTGAGCTGATGGTAGCCATCCTCGTTCGCGGCGACAGAATCGCAGCGCTGTCGCTGTTTGTCGACTCGGCCTCTTCTCTTGATGCGCTCGCGTTTGCCCGTCGAAACGGGACACTGCTAAGCGCTGCGCAAGTACGCGGACTGACGCGCCTCGCGGGCGTGTGGCGAGCCGACACGGCGATCGTTGACTATTCGATCCCGATTCGCTCGATGCCGGCGCACTGTTACGCGGGACAGAACACGGACAAGCTGCAAGTACACCTTCGAATGATCGGAGGCACGATGCGTATTCATCGAGTCCCGAGCCTCGTCTGCTGAGTCGAGGATCTCAAGTCAGACCCTCCCTGAGTGGACTAACCCCTTGCTTCAGTCGTGGACGCGGTGAAACCGCGACCATCGACTGCAAGCGCGGTTGGCGACCGCCGGAGATCTCCTCGCGGCAGGTGAGTCGGCGTTCGCGAGGATGGAATCGAGATGGCGCCATTCAACAGTGATGAGGTGATGCCACTTCACTGGAACGCGGTCCTTCGGAGAGCCGAACCGCAAAACGAGGATCCGACTGAACGCGATGCCCCATCCTGATTGTAGGGGTCCGAGGATCGTGGCTCCCCTCAGCCCAATACTTTCATCTCTTAGTAGCCGCGATGATCGTGTAGTCCAACCGCCCCCCCCGCCCCGCGCCAGCGATGCCGACACCGGTCGCCAGCGCTCGCCAGCCGCCAACGCCGGGCTGCATCGCCCATCGGAGCGCAGAGCGGAAGGCAAAACGCGAGAAGCCACCGAGCACGTCAGAGCCGCATCGCACGAGTCGATCGAGCACCCACCCGGCCTCGGCGAGCACGGGTTCTACATCCTGCGCTGACCAGAGGTTGTCCGCGGGGATCGCCGCGCGCCGCGCGATCTCCGCCACGCCGCGGCTGGCGCGTTCGCGATACGGCACCAGCAGATCCGCGAGGCCGAGCCGTGTTCCGGGGGCGACACCCGCGCCGAGTCGCTTGAGCCACTTGGCGCGCGTCTCGAAGTGGTAGGCGGCGTCAACACAGACCACCGCGGTCACACCGGGAAAGTCGCGCGCGATCTCGAGCGCCTCCGCATTGCCGCGCCGCAGCGTGATGCGGTCGCGCAGACCCCAGGCGTTGACGCGCTCTTGTGTCGCGAGGACGAGTGCAGGGTCGGGCTCGACGCCGATCGCACGCCTGACGCCGAACTCCTTCACCCAGAGTGCGAGCGAATCGCCGTGCCCGCACGCGATGTCGAGCACCATATCACCGGGACCGAGTCGCGCCGCCTGACCCGTACGGCGCGCGAGCTCGGTCGCGGCCTCCTCATAGGTGCGTGCGTCGCGCCAGAAGCCGAGGTTGGTCCACTGAGCCCCGCTCGCTGGAGAGTTCAGTAGAGTGGGATCGACCACAGGGCGCAGCGTCGAGGAGGGCATCACTTACCGGACGTGACCACCCAGCCGAGCGTCACGGTGTGGTTCACCTCGTTCGCCGGCACCGATGAGATCGCGTTCCAGAGGTTCATGTAGCCGATGTCCAGTCGTTGCCTCGCCCCAACGGGAAGGCCAAGGCCGATCGCGAAGCGATTCTGCGCGAATCGTCCCGCCGCTCCACCATGACCCACCGGCAGGAGCAACTCTTCTTGCACGAAGCCCGTGATCGCCCGTGAGCGGTATGTGATTCCGGCGAACGGCATTTGCGCGCGCACCAGGTATCGTGCCCGCTGCTGATAACTGTACTGACCGAGCCCATTGCTGGTGAGGGGAGCGAGCCAGCGCTGTTCCCAGCGGTAGCGATGCGAAAGAGCCACCGATCCTACAGTGTGTGCGATCGTCAGATGCTGCCAGGCGCGATGCTCGCGCGTAGGGGTCGGTTGCGGTACCTCGCCATATGGGGCCGTGGCGACATGGGTGTAGCCCGCACCGATCCGCACGCCGGGAGCGATGGTGTGGAGGATGCCGGGGCGCAACAGCACCTGCTGCGGTTCCGCGCCAATGCCTATGCGCCGCCAGCTTCCGTCGAACCAGAGTGAAGTTCTGGGTGTGACCTTGTGCTCGATGTTGGTCGTGAGCCAGAGCGCTTGCTGGTGGACCGTCGGCCAAGAGCCGGTCTGCGATGCCAGTTCAGTCGCGCTCACCAATAGCGTTGCGAGCAGCAGTATCGAATGCGAGATGCGCGTCATG
>JANOWT010000037.1:0-3475 GCA_031418115.1 Gemmatimonadota bacterium | reverse complement strand
TTCGAGATGTACCAGCGCATCACCGACGAGGACCCGTACACGCGGCCGATGCGGATCTATCCGGCTGTGCATTACACGATGGGTGGCCTCTGGGTCGACTACAACCTGATGAGCTCCATCGAAGGCCTGCACGTGCTCGGTGAGGCGAACTTCTCCGACCACGGCGCCAACCGGCTCGGTGCGAGCGCGCTCATGCAGGGGCTCGCCGACGGGTACTTCGTGATCCCGTACACCATCGGCGATTACCTAGCGAACACCAAGCTCGCGAAGGTCACCGCGGAGAGTCCGGAGTTCGTGGCGGCGAAGGCCGCGGTGGAGGAGCGCACGCAGAAGCTCCTGTCGATCAACGGTTCGCGCACGGTGGACTCGTTCCATCGCGAACTGGGCAAGATCATGTGGGACAAGTGCGGCATGGCTCGCGACGCGGCGGGACTCAAGGAGGCACTCGTGCAGATCCCGCGGCTGCGCGCCGAGTTCTGGCGCAACGTGAAGGTGCCTGGCACCGGTGCCGAGCTCAATCAGTCGCTCGAGAAGGCGGGGCGCGTGGCCGATTTCCTCGAGTTCGGCGAGCTCATGTGCCTCGACGCGTTGCAGCGAGAAGAGAGCTGCGGTGGGCACTTCCGCACCGAGTACCAGACGCCAGACGGCGAGGCGCTGCGCAACGACGAGAAGTTCGCGTACGTGGCGGCGTGGGAGTACGCGGGGGAAGGGAAGCCGCCGGTGCTGAACAAGGAGCCGCTGGAGTTCGAGAACGTCCACCTGAGCACGCGGAGCTACAAGTGAGCGGGTCGAACACCATGGCGAAGCCCATGAACCTGACGCTGCATGTGTGGCGTCAGGCGGGCGCGAACGCCACGGGGAAGATCGTCGACTACCCGGCGAAGGACATCAGCCCGGACATGAGCTTCCTCGAGATGCTCGATGTGGTCAACGAGCGCCTGATCGAGGGCGGGCAGGACCCGATCGCGTTCGACCACGACTGTCGCGAGGGGATCTGCGGGTCGTGCGGCGTGATGATCAATGGTGCGGCACATGGTCCGATGAAGGCGACGACGGCCTGTCAGTTGCACATGCGCAGCTTCAAGGACGGCGACGACATCTGGATCGAGCCCTGGCGCGCGAAGGCCTTCCCGGTGGTCAAGGATTTGATCGTCGATCGCAGTGCGTTCGACCGGATCATCCAGTCGGGCGGGTTCATCTCGGCCCCGACCGGGACCGGGCAGGACGCGAACTCGTTGCCGATCAGCAAGCCTGACGCCGACCTCGCGATGGACAACGCGGCCTGCATCGGCTGTGGTGCCTGCGTGGCGGCCTGTCCGAATGCCTCGGCGTCGCTCTTCACGTCGGCCAAGATCACGCATCTCGGTGTACTCCCGCAGGGTCAGCCGGAGAGATCAAAGCGGGCGCTCGCGATGGTCGAGACGATGGACCTCGAGGGGTTCGGCAGTTGCACGCTGTTCGGCGAGTGCCAGGAAGCGTGCCCCAAGGGGATCTCGATCGACGCGATCATGCAGATGAACCGCGACTACATCGTGGCGAGTGCGAAGCAGGTGGATATGAAGGAGTGGGCGGGGTCGGCATGAGCACGTCCGTCTATCGCTCGCTCCCGGCCGCGCGGCGCGTGGCGCTGCTCACGCGACTGATCTCGGAGCGCAAGGATTCCCGCGCCCAGTTCATCCAGCGGATGGCGAAGCGCGGTGGATTCCGCCCGGTGACTCTCATGAGCTGGCCGGCGGCGAAGCTCGCGCAGGAGGTCGTGCGGATGAATGCGCAGACGGCCGAGGATGAGATCGATCTGCTGCAGGCGTTGTATGTGGACGTCGAGCCGGCGATCCAGACCGCGTTCCTGCAGGCGGCCGGGGTGAAGGCCAAGGGGGCGGTGATCGACGAGACGCTCGAGGTGCCGTACGCGGAGGCGGCGCCGGTCGCGAGAGCGGCGGCGCTGGTGCGCGAGCAGTTCGGTGAGGATGGAGTGCACTACCTGCGGACGATCGCGCGGTACAATCCGGCGGGGTGGCCGGGGATCGTCGAGGTGGTCGAGGGGATGGGCGCCGGTACGACGGCGTAGCGGCACCGGCGCCGTCCCTCGAGGGCGAGCTACGGCTACATCATCATCGCCGGCATGTTCGAGTTGGAGACGTCACGCACGATCTTCCACGATCCGTCGGCCTGTCGCTTCCAGATCGTGATGTACTTGCCCTTGTCGACCATGGGCTTGCCACCCTTCGGCGTCAGCGTCATCTCGTTCGAGCCGGTCTCGATCGCCATGTCGCCGGCGAGCATGACGTCTTCGGTCGTGACTGACACGTTCGAGAAGGTCGCAGTCTCCATCATCGCCTTGGCGCCAGCCTCCATCTCGGCGTGTCCGCGCATCGCGGGGGCGTTGGGGAGCATCAGGATGGCGTCGTCGGTGTAGTTCGACAGCAACTTGGGCACATCAGCGGCGTTGAGCGCGGCCACCACTTCGGCGTTCGCCGCATCGATCGCGGCGCGCACCGCGGCGACCTCGGCCGCCGTCGGCGTGTCGTCCATCTCTTCCGTTTCGGGCTTCTCGCAGGCCATCGCGAGCGCACTCAGCGCGGCGACGGCGATCCAACTCGACCTCTTCATGACGCATGACTCCGGAAAGGGGTGCCCCTATCCTACGGCCGTCGGCCGGAAGCGCAAGACGGCGACTCAGGCCGTCAACGCACGCGGCGAGCGGCCGGTCCACCGCCGGAATGCCCGATGGAAGGCACTCGGCTCGGAGAACCCGACGAGCCACGCGACCTGTGCGACCGTCGCCCCAGGCGCGGTGAGGTGACGCACGGCGAGTTCGTGGCGCGCGGCGTCGAGCTGCGCCTGGAAGGTCGTGCCTTCGGCGGCGAGGCCACGCTGGAGGTTTCGCGCGCTCATCGCGAGCGCGCGGGAGACGTCGACGATGGTCGGCACGCCGCCCTTGAGCCGCCCGATGATCTCGGCATCGACGCGACCGGCGAGCGTCTCGCGGGCGGCCAGGGCGCCGAGCGCTGCCTCCGCAACGGCCTCGAACGACGCCAGAAGACTCGCGTTCGCCGACGTGAGCGGGCGGTCGAGATCCTCGTTGGAGAACGTCACGATGCTGTCGCTGGCGCCGAAGCTCGGCGCGACGCCCAAGAGGCGCGCGAGATCGGCGGTGCCTGTGGAGGGTCTCGCGTAGCCGAGTGCGACCCGGACAGGGACCACCGGACGCTGGGTGAGCAGGCGCAGTTGGTGAATCAGGCCGGCGGCGACCGAGTCCACCACATGCCGGGGCACGGTGCGCATGAGTTCGTGCGCCGCCGGCAGGATGATCAGGCGGCAGTGCGTCGTGGTGCGGTCGCGCTCGATCGCGAGGTCGAGGCCGTCGTTGAGCAGGCACATGAGACGCTCACCGCGGCGCAGGGCCTCGTCGGCAGTGCGCGAACTGAGCATGACGTAGCCGACGATGTCGAGCGCGCCCGGGTTGAAGGTCGTC
>JANOWT010000036.1:0-1628 GCA_031418115.1 Gemmatimonadota bacterium | reverse complement strand
AGCGTGCGCGCGGCCATCGCGGTCATGCGCCCGAGTTGCCCACCGCCGAGGAACCCGATGGTGGCGCCCGGAGGAACGGGCGCGTGTGTCATGGGAGTGTTTGCGAACGGACGTCGGCGGCGCGGCTCGCACGCCAGGCGCGGAGTTTCTCGCGCACCTCGGGGCGGTGCGACCCCACGATCTCCGCGGCGAGGATCGCGGCGTTGGTCGCGCCCGGCTTGCCGATCGCGAGTGTGCCGACGGGGACGCCGGCGGGCATCTGCACGATCGAGAGAAGTGCGTCGAGTCCGTTGAGCGAGGTCGCGGGGATCGGCACGCCGAGCACCGGGACGAGTGTCTTGGCTGCGACCATGCCGGGAAGATGTGCGGCGCCACCGGCTGCAGCGATGATCACGAGCAGACCGCGCGACTCCGCTTCGGCCGCGTACTCGAACATGTAGTCGGGCGTGCGATGCGCCGAGACGACCTTCGCCTCGAACGGGACACCGAGATGCGTCAGGATCTCGAGAGCGGGGGCGAGGTGCTCGTAGTCGGACTTCGAGCCCATGATGACGCCGACGAGCGGATTGGCAGAGGCGGACATGGATGAAATATGCCTGCCCGAGCGGGCCCGCGCACGTCAGGCGCGGACCCGTCGAGCAAGGAACCATCGGGTACTGCCATCACATGGTCGGCTTACCGGGATACCGCTCGAACCAGCTCCGCAGGAAGGCCTGCGTGCGCAGGAAGTTCGACGGCGTGGAGCTCGTGCCGTGCCACTCATTGTTGAAGCGGACCATGGCGGTGGGGACCTTGAGGACCTTGAGCGCCTCGTAGTACTCCTCGGTCTGGCCCATCGGAGTGCGAAGGTCCATCACGCCGGTCATCAGCATGGTCGGCGTACGCACGTTGCCGACGTACATGAGTGGCGAGCGGCGGAGGTGTTCCGAGGGATCCTCCCACGGGAGCTTCTCGAAGTTCCGGTACCAGCCCGCGCCGTCGGTGGTGCCGACGAAGCTCAGCCAGTTGGTCACGGGGCAGTTGGCGCTCGCGGCCGCGAACCGGTTGGTGTGGCCCACGATCCAGCTCGTGAGCACGCCGCCCCCGGAGCAGCCGAACACATAGAGGCGTTTGGTGTCGACGAATCCGCGGCCGATCACCGAGTCGACGCCCGCCATGAGGTCGTCGTAGTCCTTGCCGGGGTAGGCGTTCTTGATCGCGTTGCCGAACGCCGAGCCATAGCCGGTGGAGCCGCGCGGGTTGGTGTAGAGCATCACGAAGCCGTGCGACGCGTGATCCTGCCGTGCGAAGCTGAAGCCGACGTTGTACATCGAGTGCGGACCGCCGTGGATCTCAAGCATCATCGGATACTTCTTGGTCGCGTCGAAGTCGGGCGGCTTCACGATCCAGCCCTGAATACGCATACCGTCGACCGACGTGTACCAGAACTCCTCGGTGGTCGCGAGCTTCTTGCCCGTGAGCAGGTCAGCGTTCACTCGCGTGAGCGTGGTGATCGTCTGCGGCGTGGTCGCGTCGAAGCGCACGATGTTCGCGGGCGTGGAGGCCGTGGCCCGCGTGCCGACGAACACGCCGGCAGCGGTCATGTCGGTCACCTGCAGCACCTGCGCACCCTGCGTGACCTGACGGTG
>JANOWT010000035.1:0-3527 GCA_031418115.1 Gemmatimonadota bacterium | reverse complement strand
TCGCCCGTGACCGCGTGGTAGCCGTAGAGCTGCGTGCAGGACCCCGTGCAGGGGTCCAACTGGCCCGGGGTGCTGAGCGAGACTCGCCGGCCGGCCAGATCGTAGCCGTACGTGAGCGAGTAGCCGTGTTGCGCCCAATCGGAGTCGTTCGTGCTCGTCGCGAGCGCGTGCCGGTCCGCGCCGCCACAAGGCCCGGGACTCGTCGTCTCGTAGCTCCGGATCGTCTGGCTCTCGGCCCACAACTGCCCGTTCGGCGCGTACGTGCGCCCCACTTTGGCCCAGTTGTTCTCGGCGGAGCGGAGATTGCCGGCCGCGTCGTAGCCGAATCGGCTGGTGTCCCCCGCGATACAGAGGTCGGTGCCTTCCTGCGTAGGGAACGCGTAGCTGCAACCGGTTCCATACCAGTGGCACACGGAACTGGCGTACGTGACTTGCGGGACGAATCGCTGCGTCATCCGGTTCGCCGCGTCATAGCTGGCCGTGATGGTGTAGCCCCGGGGGGTGACCGAGCTGGTCACGTTGCCCGCGGGGTCCAGCGTGAGCGTCGTCCAGTTGGGGCTCCCGGCCTGTCGCGAGCGCCAGAGACGACCGAGCGCGTCATACTGCCACTCGGATTCGTTCATCGCGAACAGCGATCCTGACGTCGTGTCCTGATTCCGCGAGTAGAATCGGAAATTGAACCGCGGTCGCCCCTCTGCATCGTACGCCGTGCGCGAGCGGATCGTGTCGGCGGGGACGATCCGGTTGTTCGGGAGCTTGACGCGCGGTCCGACCGTAACGGTCAACGTGTCTCGGCTCATCATGTCGTAGAACGTCTTCGTACGCACGCCGTAGATGCGCACGAGAGCCGCGGTGGTCGCCGTGTCGGCCGTGCGCGTCGCCGTGAAGGTGCTGTCGGGCCGCCCTAGGAGGTCGTTCACAATGAGCGAGATGATGCCGAGGGGGCTGGTCTGCTGCGAAAGATTGCCCCGCGTGTCGTAGGCGAAGCTGCTGGTCTGGTTGCCGGGAAAGGTGACCGACGCCGGCAGACGCGTCCCTGCGTCGTAGGTGTAACTCACGCGGGAGGGGCTCGCTCCCGTCCCGCGCTGCTGCCACGCCATTGTGCTGTCGCTGTTGTATGCGATCGAATCGACGAGATAGCTGTTCACGGCCGTCCGCGTCCTGACGCTCGTCGGGCGATTGAGCATGGTATGCCACTTGTACGCCGTGAGGGCGGTATCGGCGCTGCCGAACGGTCTGAATACCTTCACCGTGTCGGGCAATCCGCGTCCATTGTAGATCGACTTCGACGCGAGGCGGCTCGGCGATATCACGCTGTCGGCCAAACCCGGCCACATAGCCGAGTACCGGACGAAGGACTCTTGGCCGACCGCGTTCCGAGTGCGAAATGGGGCACCATAACCGTTGATCCAGAACCGGCTGATGTCAGCGACGTCCGTGCGCGGTCCGTCTACTTGAGAGAAGGTCGAGTCGGCCAAGACGGGAGCGCTCAGTCCCTTCGTTTCCGCCGCCTGGAGCGTGAGGACATTACCGAGGGGGCGCGTGGCCGTCGCAATGCGATTCCCGACGTCATACGTGAATACCGTGCTGTCTCCGAGCCGGTTCTTCATCCGAACGACCCGGTACTGATTGTACCCGGTACTCGACACGAATCGAACCGTACCGCCATCGGCGTCCCGGATCGAATCGACGCGCGCCGCGGTGCGGTAGAGCTTGGTCCCACGATTGAGCGGGGCCGCAATCGAATCGAGGATGCCGCCCGCGTACGCGAGCGTGAAGTCGGAGTGGCCTCCCGGCAACGGCACCCGAATCGTGTCCAAAAGGCCGGAACTGCCGTAGATGAACTTCGTCACATCGCCGAGGCTATTCGAGGTCGACACGTGACGTCCTGCGCCGTCGAAGACAACGCGCGCGTGCTCTGCGGTCACGCGGACGTAGCCGCCGCTCGGGCCTAGCAGGATGCTGTCGGGGACACCGAAACTCGTCGGAGACTTCCAGAGCGGGCCCGTCTTCGTGTATCGCCGTGCACTCCCATCGCCTCCGATCCAAAGGAGTGTGTCTCCCACAACTTGCAGCTGTTCGAGTCCCGCGATCCACCAACCACCGCCAAAGGGTGAACCGCTCCGATTCACGATCAAGAGGCGTCCGGTGACGTTGTACGCGTAGTTGCCGCTCTTCGTCGTGATCTCCAGCGTGAAGTTCGTATTCCCCGTGGACCACGACCCTGAATCACCCGGCACCACGATGCGGCGAAGGCCGCCCGCTGGGGCCCAATGGTTGCCGGGCCACTGCGCACACCCACGCGAGGTCCCGGACACCTTGATGCAGGCGATCACGGTATCCGTCACGGCCACATTGGGCAAGACTAAGTCCGCGATGACC
Source organism: Gemmatimonadota bacterium (assembly GCA_031418115.1). Taxonomy (GTDB): domain Bacteria; phylum Gemmatimonadota; class Gemmatimonadetes; order Gemmatimonadales; family Gemmatimonadaceae; genus Pseudogemmatithrix. Next base: position 1,145 of record JANOWT010000035.1, on the reverse strand, counting down.
AGTGGTTTTGGAGCGGCGTGCTGAGAGTTGTAGAGCAGGGTCGGCGCGCGGACACTTCCGAGGGTACGCACCGCAGCCACGCCGTGAATGATCCGCAAGTCGCCGCACTCGCTCGCGGCCGCGGCGGTCAGCGCGATCGTCACGCATGCGCCCCGTGGCAGTATGCCGTTCAGGCCGGGCGCGGTGCCCACGAGCGTCACACCAAACCCTTGGATCGCCGCGACCGTCAGGTCGACCCACGCCGAGTCCTTGACGGACGCGTCGGCGAGACTGGTCGCCCGCAAGCGCAGTAGTCCCGTGGCTCCGACGGTCTCGGACGCCGTATGGTTGACGCTGACGACTTGGCTGCCGCCACTCGCCAGACTCGCCGTGCCGGGACTGACGGTGCATGAACCCACCGCGCCGGCAGCACACCCGCTCGCAGCGAACGAGAAGCTCGCGCTCGCGTTCCCGAGGTTCGTGACGGTGAACCGCTCTGCACGCGCGGCCGACTGAACGACGGTTTGAAACGCGTTCTCGGCCATCACGCGCACAGCGATGCGCGCGGCTGGAGGATAGTACGTCTCGTACGCCTGAAAGTGGTAGTTGAACTCGTTGGTGGCATCCGCGAATATCTCGACCTGTCCCGTAGAGGCATCCACCGCGATCGTGCCGGTCGACGAGTAGAACTCGTCGGCGTAGGGCGCAACGGCGTTGCAGGCAGCCGGATCCCACACCATATCAAAGTCCGCCGTCACATCGACGTTGTTCGCTTTGATCGTATGCGTACTGACGTCGAAATGACCCGTCCCGGTCCCGTAGCTGCACCAAGCGATCTTGACGGTGATCGATCCACCGAGCACGGTGCCGCCCGGCGTCAGGACCATCACCGCCGACTCTTGGGCGCCGACGATGATCGGTACGCTTGATGCGACCGTCGCCCCGAGTAGGACCCGGAAGAGCGATGCAGCGATGCGGGTGGTCACAGGACCACCTCGGCGAGCACGCCGCGCCGCATCGGCTTATGCTCCCAGGTCCCGGTCATCTGCGCGTTCAGCACGCCCGCGACTGAGCGTCGGATGCAGAGCGGTTGACTCGAACGAATCACGAAGGTGGCGCCCGCCGCGATCGATTGGCGCGAGACGTTCGGCCCCGCGGCGCAGCCA
>JANOWT010000034.1:0-1751 GCA_031418115.1 Gemmatimonadota bacterium | reverse complement strand
CTCCACTTGGGCCGGCTGGCTGGTGGCGTACGATGTCGATATCCATCTCGTCGCGGAGGATCAGGGCGCGGTGCACCAGGCCGTGCGCGAACTCGCGATGATCGGACTCGACCGCGTCAGCACCTGGTATGCGCCGTCGGTGCTCGACGAGTGGAAGCGCGCTGGCGGCGACCTCGGCACCATCGCCAAGACCGACGTTCATGCGCTCGCACCGCGCGTCGCGCGCGGCGAGGTCACCGTGATCGACGTGCGCAACCGCAGCGAGTGGGAGGCGGGGCATCTTCCCGGGGCCATGCATATCCCCGTGGGCTACTTGCCGGAGCGCCTCGCCGAGATCCCGCGCGACAGGCCGATCGTGCTCCAATGCCAGGGCGGCGGTCGTTCCGCTATCGCCACGTCGCTGCTGCAGCAGCTCGGCGTGAGCAACGCGTCGGACCTGCTCGGTGGCTTCGCTGCGTGGCAACTCGCGGGTCACGACGTGGTGCGCGACGTGGTGCGCGACGTGGTCCGCGACCATGCCACCGCGGAGGCCTGACGATGGTCCCCAAGGTCATGACCCCCGCATTGCTCAATGAACTCTCCGACCGCTTCAAGGCACTCGGCGAGCCCGCGCGATTGCAGCTCCTCTCCGCCCTCCGCGGTGGCGAACAGAGCGTCACCGAACTCGTCGCGAGCACCGGACTCGGCCAAGCCAACGTGTCAAAGCATCTCCAGCAACTCTGCAATGCCGGCTTCATCTCGCGGCGCAAGAAGGGCACGTTCGCCTACTACGCCCTCGCCGACGACGACGTATTCACCATCTGCGACCTGATGTGCGGCCGCATCGAACAAGACCACCGCGAGCACCGGACCGCCCTGAAGCTCGAGCGATAGGGGAAACAAAGGAAAAGGGCGGCCCGCAAGGGCCGCCCTCCTCACACCTCACATCTCCCATCTGCAGTCCAGAGGCGCCGGTCGGAATCGAACCGACGAATAGCAGATTTGCAGTCTGCCGCCTTACCACTTGGCCACGGCGCCGTGCGCGAAAGGTACTCGGTGGCTGCCAGCCACTCAAGGAACGCAGGTCACAGAGCCGGGTGCGTCCTGACGTATAATTGAGCTGCAGTCCCAGCCGATCTCGTCCCGAACCGACTCCTCATGCCGCGTCCGACGATCCTCGCTCTCCCGTTCCTTCTGCTCACCGGCGCCTGCGGTCTGCTCAGCCGAGGCGGTGCGACCGCAGGCCCCGCCGCCGGTCCGGCCGCGACGCCAGCCTCAGCCTCGGCCGCCACGCCGGGTCTGACCGACGCGAACATCGCGGCGATCGTGGTCGCGGCCAACAAAGCCGACATCCTCTACGCCGATCTCGCGCTGGCCAAGAGCCGCGACGCCGAGGTCCGCGCGTTCGCGACCATGGTGCGGCTCGATCACGAGTCGATCAACGAGGCCGCCGTGGCGCTCGTCACACGCCTCAAGGTCGCACCGGTCGACAATCAGATCTCATTCGACCTGCGCGACGACGCCGAGTCCAAGCGCCTCGTGTTCCGCGACCTCGAGGGGTTCGCGTTCGACAGCGCGTATGCCGCGAACGAGGTGAGCTATCACGCTGCTGTGCTGGGCGCGATCGACAAGGCGCTGATCCCGTCGGCGCGGAACGTCGAGCTGCGCGACCTGTTGGTGCAGGCGCGGCCCGCGGTGGCGGCGCACCTGGAGCATGCGACTGCGATGGCGGCGAAGAAGACGGTGCGTCGCCGGTGAGCGAGGTGCGCTCT
>JANOWT010000033.1:0-3777 GCA_031418115.1 Gemmatimonadota bacterium | reverse complement strand
CGCGGCGGCGAAGATCGCCGGCAACTACTTGAGCGGACAGCTCATCAAGATGGAGGCGCTCCGCAACGGCTACGACGAAGCGATCGCGCTCGGGCCCGACGGCATGCTCAGCGAGGGCTCGGGTCAGAACGTGTTCATCGTGGACGGCGGAGTGCTCTACACACCACCGATCGACGGCACGCTGCTCCCCGGCATCACGCGCGACACCGTCCTCAAGCTCGCGCATGAAGCAGGGATCACCGTGCAGATCGGGCCGCTCACCCGCGAGTCACTGTATACCTGCGACGAGGCCTTCGTCTGCGGCACCGCGAGCGAGATCGTACCGATGAGGAGTGTCGACCGTCTGCCCGTCGGTGACGGCGGCGTGGGCCCGGTCACGCGGCGGCTGCAGAAGAGGTTCCTCGACATCGTGAACGGCCGAGAGCCCGACACGTTCGGCTGGCTCACGATCGTCTGACGGAGTCATGTTGGATGCCCTGCGGCTGGATTCGATGAACGCGCGCTGCATCCTCGTCTCCACCCTCGTCCTTGCGGCGAGCCTCACCGACCCGGCTGGAGCGCAGTTCGGAGAGGTGCGCGGCCGAGTGCTCGACGACTCGCGCGAGCCGCTGGCGGGCGCGCGCGTCACCATCGCCGTCGCCGTCGCCGGTTCGGCGCGCTCGACGGTGACCGACGCGCTCGGGCGCTTCGGGTTCGACTCGCTCGCAGCCGGTCCCGCCTCCTTCGAGGCCCGGCTCGCCGGCTACGGGGACGGGCGCGCGTCTGTGATCGTTCCACGCGACTCGAGAGTCGACGTCACGTTCGTTCTCACGCGCACGCGAGCGGCACTCGGTGCGGTCGTGGTCCGGGAGCGCCGGCCTGCCGGTACGATGCGGCCGGCCCCCGACCGTTCAGGCACCCTGATCACCGCCGGCGCGCGGAGCGAGGTCATTGAACTCGCCGGCTCCGATGCGAACCTCAGCGAGAAGGTCGGGCGGCAGATCTTCGCGCGGGTGCCCGGGGTCCAGGTCTACGACATGGACGGCGCCGGCAACCAGACGAATGTGTCGACGCGCGGACTCGACCCGCATCGGTCGTGGGAGATGAATGTCCGACAGGACGGCATCCCCGTCGTCTCGGACGCGTATGGCTATCCCGCGAGCCATTACAGTCCGCCGATGGAGGCGATGGAGCGCGTCACGCTCGTGCGTGGGACGGCGGCGCTCCAGTACGGCGCGCAGTTCGGCGGCCTCCTCGACTACATCACCCGCGGGTCCGACGCGACGCGCGCATTCGCACCGCGTGCAGTGCTCACGAGCGGATCCTTCGGCCTGATCAACGGCTTCGCAGAGGCTGGCGGTCGTGTGGGATCGGTCGACTATTCGCTCTACGGCGCGTGGCGTGAATCCGACGGCTTCCGCGACGTTTCGCGCTCCCGCTACTCTGCGCAATACGCCTCGGCGACCTGGCACGCCGTGCCGTCGCTCTCCGTGCGGGCACAGGTGGGACGCAGTTGGTACCTCTATCGGATCCCCGGCCCGCTCACCGACGCGACGTTCGCAGCGGACCCGCGCGCTGCGACTCGCCGCCGCAACTGGTTCAGTCCCACGATCACGGTCCCCGCCCTGAGCGTCGACTGGCGGCCGCGGGCCGGGACTCGTCTCTCGGCGCAGGTGAGCGGTGTCCTGGGAGACCGCAGCTCAGTGCAGTTCGTCGGCTTCGCGACTGTCGCCGACACGGTCGAGACGGCAACGGGGCGCTTCGCGGCAAGGGCAGTGGATGTCGACGACTTCAATAGTAGGACGATCGAGCTCCGCTTGACGCAGGATCACACCGTCGCCAGCCGGCAGGCGACGCTCGCGACCGGCGTCGCGATCAGCGACAACGACCTCCGGCGACGCCAACAGGGTACCGGCACGCGCGCCTCGGACTATGACCTCAGCGTGAGTGGCGCGTTCGGCCGGGACCTGCACTATCGATCGCGCGCGCTGGCCTTCTACGCCGAAGAGATGGTGCAACTGAGCGATGAATGGTCGCTCATCCCTGGCGTGCGGATCGAGCGCGGTCGGACCCGCATGAGCGGTCGGCTCGCGTACTACGATCCCGCGGACGTGCCAAGGACGGTGCGCCACGACTATCCGCTCTTCGGCCTCCGGGCGGAACGACGCCTCGGTGCCGACGGTGAGTTCTACGCCGGATGGAGTCAGGCCTACCGCCCGATGTTGCTCAAGGACCTCCTTCCCGAGAACGCGCTCGAGGTGACCGACACGTCCATGCGCGATGCGCGCGGTTGGACGGTCGAAGCGGGACTGCGCGGCCGGCGTGGTCCGCGGATCGGATACGACATCGGGGCCTTCTGGATGCGCTACGACGGTCGTTCGGGCGCGCTCCTGCGCGACGATGGCGCAGGCCCCTATCTCTTCAAGACGAATCTCGGCTCCACGCGCACCGTCGGCGTCGAGATCTCCGCGGACGCGCTGCTGCGCACGACGCGGACGGCGGCCTGGCGCGGATTCATCGCCGGGGCGTTCTTCGATGCGGTGTATCGCGAGGGCATCGTGGTCTCGGCGGGCACGAATGCCTCCCTCGCGGGGAATGCCGTCGAAGGGGTGCCGCGCGCCATCGTCCGCACGGGGATCACGCGCGACGGCGCACGTTCGTCGTTGAACCTGCAGGTGAGTCACACCGCACGCAGCTTCGGCGACCCGCTCAACACCGTGACGCCGAATGCGACGGGCGCACGCGGGCTCGTTCCCGCGTACACTCTCGTCGACGCGAACGGGTCGGTGCGCCTCTCCCCGTGGGTGCGCGTCCGGTTCGGCATTTCCAACCTGCTCGACGCACGCTACTTCACCAAGCGCCCGGCATTCTACCCCGGACCCGGCGTCTGGCCGAGCGACGGCGTCGGCGTGCAAGCCGGCGTGGAGCTGGGGCGCTGAGTGCTGGCACGGTCCCTGCTTCGTAGTTCTGTGCCTGACCGTCGAAACGCGGGGTTCTGTCCTCTCCGCAGGTCATAGTGGTCGATCAGGTGTGTCATTCAGAGAGCACCACGTACCGTAGCGCGTTGGCGAGGGTGGAACTTCCCGGAACTCCACCCTCGCGCCATGGTACGACCGGGTAGACCGTCACGAAGGAGACCGTATGACCCGCTCCACCGCAGCATTCCGCCTCGTGCTCGCATTTGCGAGTTCCGCCGGCTCCCTCGCCCTCGCGACCTCGGTCGGAGCACAGGAGCCGACAGTGCGAGCGGAGTCCGCCCAGGATGAGCAGCTCTATTCGGTCGAGGAGCTCGACAACCTCCTCGCGCCGATCGCGCTCTATCCGGACCCGATCCTCGCACAGTTGCTCATTGCCGCGACGAATCCGGAACAGGTTCAGCTGGCCGCGCGCTATGTCGCGACCTACGGTACCGTCGGGATCGACGACCAGGCGTGGGACGTGAGTGTGAAGTCGATCGCACGCTACGAGCCCGTGCTCAACATGCTCGCTGAACGCCCCAACTGGGCGACGGCGGTCGGCCGCGCGTACGCGCTGCAGCCGGGCGACGTCATGGCGAGCGTGCAGAGCCTGCGCCAGATGGCGCGCCAGCAGGGGAACCTCGTCACCACCTCGGAGCAGCGCGTGGAGGTCGAGCGCGACGCGATCCGCATCGTGCCGGCGCAGCCGACCGTGATCTACGTGCCCGTGTATGATCCCCGGGTGATCTACTATCGCCCGGTGGATTACTTCAGCGTGCGCACTCCCTACTGGTCGTTCGGCATCGGGTACCCGATCGGCGGCTGGCTCGGCTACGATCTC